>JAPUEH010000024.1:15186-35168 GCA_027492635.1 Candidatus Saccharimonadota bacterium | reverse complement strand
TTGGTACAGATGAGAGGACTTGAACCTCCACGCCCCGAAGGGCACTAGCACCTGAAGCTAGCGCGTCTACCAATTCCGCCACATCTGCGTAACCACGCTTATAAAGCTTACTACAGTTTATGTATTTCTTCAATCGATACGCCTGCCGACGATTAGTTTGGGCTAGCAAATCCCGCAAAATCGATGCCATCATATCCTGCGCGTAGATGTGCTACGACACTGCGAAGCTCGATAGGCTGCTTCACGCCCGTATTGAGCGTTCCGTATTGATCAAACACAGCTCGCACATCGGCATACACCTTTGAAAGTTTCTCGTCTGTGCGCTTTTGGACAAATGGCGACTTGAGACGCCCTTCGCCAGCTGCTGCCACCACCGAACCATCATGGGCATAGACAAGTTTTGCAAACGCATCGTAGAGCTTAAGAATCTTTTGCTTATCCGAAGCAGTACGAAGCGGCAATTGCGGCCAAAAAGTATACACGCCATCTGTCGCATAGCCACTATATGGCAATGCAACGCCTGTCGTTTTTTCCAGGCTTGCCAGCGCCTCGCGAAATTCTTCTAGGCGACGAGACGGCAGGTAGACACCGCCAAATAATGACGGCACAACGCCAGCTTTATCGTCGGCATACGAACCCGCATAGGCTATACCACGCAGCGCAGCCGTTTCTCGAACAAGCTCCGGGGTCGTGGCTTCCTCAACGATAGCTCCGTATTTCTCTGCCAGTTTGCGAGCCTTTTTGAGCTTCCGTTTGCGAGCACGCTCATTGAAGTCCTGAAATACACACAAGACAACCCCGGCAATCGCGCCAGTCGATCCATCCTCTCCGTCTGCAAGAGTGAAAAGTGTATACTTCTTGCCATTTGTACGAGCTCGCGCCACAAGACGACCATCAAACACCTCTAACGAATCTGGCGCTACTGTTCGCAGTTCGTCTACCAAATCAACGAAATTATTTACATCTGGCACAGCAAGCGCCAGCAATGCCTCATCCTGATTGCAAAATTCCGCACGCAGTATCATTTCAGATACAACCCCAAGAGTACCCTGCGCTCCTACGAAAAGAGGAGTAAGGTCAAATGAGCCATTCTTTTGTTTTACCTTGGCTAGCGCAGGATAGCCAACAGCGTCTATAGCTTCGCTCGACAACTGATCATTGAGCAGCTCTTTGTTGTCTTCTATCAGGTTGTCTATTGTCCTATAAATCTCACCCTCAAACGTCTGGAGGCCCTTTTTTCGACTAAGATCCTTTTTGCTAAGTCGTGTCGTCTGTATCACATCGCCATTCGCAAGCACTACTTCAAGCTCTTTGACATATTCATCAATTGCACCCTTTGTACCAGAGAGACGTCCACTCGCGTTGTTTGCGACAGCACCACCGATAGTACTAAACCCTACTGAGTCGGGATATGCAGGAATGTGACACCCTTGCAGTCCAAGTGCACTCTGAAGCGCCGCGAAATTTGCGCCTGGCTGTACACGCACGAGCCGCTGCTTGGAATCAAATTCATAGATACTATTCATATGAGCGGTCGTGATGACCGATATACCCTGGCCGACAGCAGCACCCGTCTGATCCGAACCAGCTCCACGCGCTGTAACGCTAATTGCGTGCCCTTTTTGAGCAAGCTGGTAGGTAAATCGCAATACTTTTCGGATGTCATTTGTCACCCTAGGATATACGACGATATCTGGTGCCATACTCACCATACTCGCATCTGTAGCGACTTGCCGACGTACCGCTGCATTTGTCGTCACCTCGCCAAGCAAATGCTCGTTTAGGTACTGGGAAATTTTACTCATCTACCGTCCTCTATTCTAAGCTTTACCTCTATGATAGCACATCTCGATACTTGACTAAATATTTTGTAGAAATAGAGGAGGCTCCAGATGACACAGATAGCCGTATCACCCGGAGCCAGAGGGTATATCAATCGACCCAAACCCCTCGGGAGCTTGCCACGGCAGCCTCATACTCCGCCACTCGCGCTTTATCATTTGCCAGATGACACGCCGAAACGGCATTTGACCATGCTGCATACATCAACTCAGCACACGCGATATCGCTCATACCGACACATAGCACCTTTCGAGCTGCGGCAACACGCGTACGTGCTTCGAAGTCTGCTTTGTGTTCAGGGTAGTGCAACCGCAGATGATGTACAAAGCTACTGCGAAACACCGAGACGACATGCTCGATTGCACGAGGCTTGGCTTGCGGGCTATAGCTCCACAGAGATAGCTGCGCCGTGAGCTGCCATTCAAGCGCACGCGCCACGTCGTTCGCGAGTAGCGTGCCAAGCATCGGAAACTTCACCTTGCGCGCTTTGGGTATGTACGTCGCTTGGCGAGTTTCGAGAAGTGAAACCCACTGCATGGTTTGCGCGCGTTCCAAAAGCGCATCAACATCGACACACTTTTGCATGCTCGGACTCATCGCTATCGCTGCATCTTCCCATGCACGATACAGCACATCCATTCGCGTTGTTTTGCATGGATCGTCCACTGGAACTGCCTTTCTGTAAGAGGTTCGGGGATATTACCCTTAAAATCTAATTATAGCATCATTCACTCCAAACACAAAAAAGCACTGGTTTATTCAGCCAGTGCTTTTTGTAAATAACGTCGCGCTTGGTGCGGATGAAAGGACTTGAACCTTCACGCCCGAAGGCACATGCTCCTAAGGCATGCGTGTCTACCAATTCCACCACATCCGCATAGTTACCGAGCGATAATTATTCTATAACGAAGTATAGCAGATACACACAAAGATTTCTAGAGTCTCTCGCCGCCAGCTAGCGCACTACCGACACAATCCCCTCAAGCGCGTAGGCCGTATCTTCCCAGCTGCGTACAGCAATACAGTCGACACCCATCTCATACACTGCGTAGTCGTTGCCACCAGGCACGATTTTATCGCCAAAGAAGAGGATTTCTTCTTTTTTGAACCCGGTCGCCTCCATGAGTTTGTTGATACCGTATGCCTTGTCGATACCAGGCTTTGTCACATCAATAGAGGTTGCGCCAGCCGCGCGAACATTAAAATCAGGGATTTTTGGCGCCACGATGTCGCGGATTTTCATCTTCTTGCTGCCATCCGGATCCCATTCTTCTTTGATACGCACACCTTCGTCGCCAAGCTCCGCCACGATCTCCTGCCCAAGGATAGAGAGAGTGATTTGTGAATCACGGTCTTCGATTGTCTCGCCATAGGTTTTTTCTACCGCATAGCCAGACTCCTCTAGGCCTTCTGCCAGCGCGGTGATAATAGCTTTTTTCTGCTCTGGGCTAAAATCTTCGGCGTATTGCTGTGCCCAGTCGCTATTTTCAAATTTATAGTAGCGCGTACCGCTCGTCGGCAGCAAATGAAGGCGACTCAGCAGATGTGGCTCTTTGGTAATCTGTGTCAAAAACTGTCGCTGATACAGCTCGTATTTGGCACCAGAAATAACGCAGACATCAAAGTTTTCGAGCAATCGGTCAAACAGTGTCACCATGCGCGGGTCGAAATGAGATTTGCTGGGTGCAAGCGTGCCGTCTAGGTCAAATGCGATCAGTTTTTTCATGTAGCCTCCTAGTAAATAATGTCGTAAGGTCTATTATAGCAAACGCGGCGATATGAATACCGCAAATATACTACAGTGCAAAATCTAACTTTATAGCATTAAACACTGTCATTCAGGCATTTTTCATATACCCCTCGTACAATAAGAATTATGACAACGCCGTCGACCACCAAACCATCCCACTCGCACCATATCCTTCCAACATCGGCTAATTTACTCGGCTTTACGTTTATCGTGCTGACATCGTCCAAGGCTTTGGGTATTTCGCGACTTGGGATTACCGACAAGGTAACAGGGTTATGTGTCACCTTGTTTGCGCTTAGCACTCTTTTGTCGTTCTTATCGATCCGCAGCCAAGGCGCGACACGACAAATTGATTACGAAAAATGGGCGAATCGCGTGTTTGTGATGGCGCTCGCTGTCTGCACGGTTCTATCAGTAGTAATCGCCTTTGACACCACTAGTATATAAGAGTTTTCCGATGGAAAAAGACCTGCCGCTCCTTGAAAAACAAGAGATAGATGAGTTTTGTGCAGAAGGTTCAGAAAAACGGTTCTTCTGATCATTATTTCCCGAAATGATGGTTTTATCTGGGTGATTTCCACTCTCTCTGGTGATTTAATTCCTCCTTATTGCGAAACGCCCGTTCAAGATCAATATTGAGGCGATTTGCAATAGAACACAGATAAATAAGTATGTCGGCGAGCTCTTCGTCAACGTTGCCGACGGTAGATTTACTGTCAACTTTCATTTTTTGCTGCTTGCGTATTGCTTTGAACAGTTCGCCAACCTCTTCGCCTAGCAAAAGACATAGCTGCGGGACAGTATTGTTGGTAAAGCCACGCTCCTCCTCGAGTGCAGCGACATATTCTTGGAGTGTTGCGAGATCTGGATTTTTGGATAGCTTTGGCATATATGCTCAGTATAAAGTATTGTGTACAGTTTATGGAACCGTTTAAAATACCCGATGTGTTATGGAGTGCGGACACGTAGTACACTAGTACTATATGAACTTATCTCTTCCACTTCATGAGCTGGACGGTGTTGGCGACAAAACCAGCGAGGCTTTTCGGCGGGCCAATCTTCGGACTGTCAAAGATTTGATTCACTATTTGCCGCGCGCCTACGATGACTACTCGCAGCAGACACACATCGCGGATTTACGCCCGGGTAAAGTCACGATTGTAGCGCGCGTGGAATCGACCGAAACGAAATCCGTACGGCGCGGCATGCGCATCACGAGCGCCACGCTAGCAGACGACACCAGTAAGCTCAAAGCCGTGTGGTTTAACCAGCCGTATCGTGCGGCGCAGTTCAAGGAGGGCGAACGGTATGTGTTTGGCGGCACATTTGAGTTCAAATATAACCGCTACCAGCTGACCAATCCGAGCGTGGAGCTGGCAAAAAATATCGAACAGCAGGACGGCGAAAAAATCGTACCCGTCTATCGCTCAATTCGCGGCGTCAAACCACAGCTGCTGCGCAAACTAGTGGCAAGCCTGCGTCCAACGATCACTATGCTGGGCGAGACGCTGCCAAAAAATATCGTTGATTCACAAAAGCTTATGAGTAACTCCGAAGCGTTGTTGGCCCTGCATTTCCCTCAGTCGCAGGAGCAAATTGCCAGAGCGCGTGAGCGTGTGGCGTTTGAAGAATTGTTTGAGCTGCTGCTCGCGAGCCAACTCAACAAACAGGCCAATAGTCGGCTACAAGGCTATGCAATCCCGTTTGACGTAGCGGCGGCCAAAGATTTTGTCGCCAAGCTGCCGTTTGCACTCACTGGCGCGCAGCGACGAGCGGCATGGCAAATTATCCAAGATTTTGAATCAGAAATACCAATGAATCGGCTACTACAAGGAGATGTTGGCTCGGGTAAAACAGTCGTAGCGGGGCTTGCAGCCAGGCAGGCGGCGCAAGCCGGCTATCAATCAGCACTCATGGCGCCGACAGAAATCTTGGCGTCGCAGCACGCCGAGACACTCCGCGAGTTACTAGCGCCTTTTGATATGAATGTCGCGCTACTGACGGGTAGTGTCAAAGGCAAAGCGCGAGCGGAACTGCTGGCGCGTGTGGCGAGCGGCGAAGTGGATTTGCTTATCGGTACACACGCGCTGATCCAAAAAACTGTCGAGTATCACAAGCTCGGGTTTGTGGTGATAGACGAACAACATCGCTTTGGCGTGGCACAGCGGCAAGCGTTGCTCGACAAATCCGAACACATGCCGCACCTACTGGCAATGACGGCGACGCCCATCCCGCGCAGCCTGGCGTTGACTGTCTACGGCGAACTTGATGTATCGGTGCTTGACGAATTGCCCGCTGGACGCAAACCGATCACGACAAAAATCTGGGCACCCACCAACACGGAGAAACTCTATGAACATGTGGACGCCGAACTCGCCAAAGGCCGCCAAGGCTACATCATCTGTAGCTTGATAGATGATAATCCCGAAAACGACGTCAAAAGTGTCGAGGCTGAATACAAAAAACTGCGCAGCACTGTCTTTCGACATCGCAAGGTTGGGCTACTACACGGCAAGCTCACTCCGAGCGAAAAAGAAGCAGTCATGGCAGATTTTGCCGATGGCACGCTTGATCTGCTCGTCAGCACGACTGTGGTTGAAGTGGGTGTGAATGTGCCAAACGCGACAGTGATGATTATCGAAAATGCCGACAGATTCGGGCTGAGCCAACTCCACCAACTGCGCGGGCGCGTCGGGCGCAGCTCGCATCAGAGCTACTGCTATCTTGTGATGAGCGATAGTTCCAAGCCGACGCAGCGACTGCGCGAAATCGAGAAATCACAGGACGGCTTCTACCTCGCCGAAGCCGATCTCAAACTACGCGGCCCTGGCGAAATCTACGGCAGGTCGCAACACGGCGCGCTCAATCTGCAAGTCGCCAGCCTCGGCGACACCAAGCTCATCGCTCGCGCACAGGTAGCGGCTCGCGAGTTTCTTCAATCAGGCGAAGATTTGGTACAATATACACAGTTGGCAACGGCGGTGCACAAAAATCAACGCCTGACGACATTGAACTAAAATATGAATCAACTAAAAGGAAAAAGAGCAACCAGTCCCGAGCGATTTATTCGCTCGTACTGCGTGATGAGAAAAAACCTTGGTTTTGTCTCATAAGCGAAGCGCGAGTTATGTACTCAGGTACTACATTCAGAACAAAATCCGGCCGCATCATGGGCGTGCATCAACGCATCGACCGCGTGGCGCGTCGTCATATTGCTCCACATATCCCTGCCGGAGTCGATTTTCCGAGCTACCGTGAAATCGTCCACTTTGAAGGCAAAAATGGACCCGACGGCATTAAGCGCAAAAGCCCTGCCCAGGACGAGCCCTGGCACTATGTCAATCCAGATGACCCAAACGATATCATGCTACTTGGGATGATCGACGAACACATCGCTAATCTCATAGCCGCACTAAAAAACGACAATCATGTGCGTGCAGCATTTGAATCAGCTTGGATGGCACATGCCATCACCGATGGCCTCACGCCGGCGCATCATTATCCGCTCGAAGAAAAGCTGGAAGAGTTACGCGGCGAAGGTATCGAAACCCGTACGAGTACCAAAGACAAGCTAGTACTGCCCGGTGAAACTCGCCGCCATGCCATCAAGAACAACTGGGAGTTTTGGGGGGCAAAAGGCGTCATGACGACTCACCTTAGCTTTGAATTGGGTGTCGCCACGACGCTGTCTGGTGCAAAGCTTGACGGCATTCATCGTTTCGATACATCCGATATTACCGAGCTTGAATCGCAAGGTTTTCACAACGTCTTTCGCCATATCCTTCACGACGTTCATGCCATGGGTATGTACGAAGAATTTCAGCAAAAAGGCTGGACCAGACATCTTGCCCGTGAGACCAAACATGAACTTGTACCGCTCATCATTAAAGCCGTATGCGCTGGCTGGTACACCGCCATCGTAGCAGCGCAGGAGCAGGTCTAGTGCGGGTACGTGTTATTGCCGGGATCTACGGCAAACGTAAACTCGATGCTCCTAGGGGGCGGCGCACCCATCCTATGGGCGAACGTGTGCGAGGTGCGATGTTTAATACACTCATAGACACACTACCCGAAGCTCGTGTACTCGACGCATATGCAGGAACAGGCGTAGTAGGTATCGAAGCCCTAAGCCGTGGCGCAACAAGCGTTGTCGCAATTGAGCAAGACAGGCTAGCACAAAAGGTCATCGACAATAACACCGAGATGCTCGGCATTAATGAAGATTCCTACACACTATTTCGCGGTCGTGTTTCGTCATATATATCCTCTCATCAAGAAGAAAGGTTTGATATTATCTTTGTTGATCCTCCTTATTATGAGATAAATCAGCACTTATCCACAGTTGAGCGACTTTTTGGACTACTCAAACCTGATGGGCTTATGGTATTATCTAAACCAGGTATGTGTGAGGAGGTCGTGCTACCAAACGGAATTGTTGTGGTGGACAATCGTAGTTACGGAGAAGCACACCTCGTCTACTACCAACGAAAAGGCGCCTGAAAGCGCCTTTTTTGTATGAATACGTCCCGAGTTGCTACGACGACCTACGAGAGCGAGATGCGCGCTTATCAAGCCACGCCAGCACCGACTGCTTTTTGTCGACAAGCAACACGGCGAGCCCCGTGCAGATAGGAATTGCAAGGATGATACCGATGCTGGCAATCGCCGTACGAATTATTTCAACAGAGAGGATTTCTTGGTTCAAGTACAGTAGCAATTGCGTCGATGAAGCGACAGCAGGCGCCATAATCAAAATCGTCGGCAGTGCAACACCAACATACGCCAGTGCAAGCGTATTCACCAAGGCACTTAGATGTTCTCGACCTACCGACATACCCCGAACAAAAAGTTCTTTACGTGTCATGTGCGGCTTCGCCCGCTTCAACTCATCAACTGCGGCCACCTGGGTTGTCACTACATCGTCGAGTACCCCAAGTGACGCAATAATAATACCACCCAAAAGCACGCCGTACATATCTATACGCGTTTGTCCGCCCATGTTGAGTATACTTGAGGTTTCGTCGTACACTCCCGTCAATGAAGCGAGCCATCCGCTTACAGTGGCAAGCATGATAACAACAGCCAAAATAATATAAATACCAAGCAGAGAGATTATTGTCCGCCAACGTAGTCTATGCCCTACCATGACAGTAACCGTCGCGACAACAAATGCCCCAAGAGAGCTTATAAGTAATGCATTACCACCAGCCAGGACACTCGGAACGATATAATAGGCAATAACACCGATACTCGTACCCAAGCCCACTAAACTCAAGAGCCCCTGTCTGCCGCCGATCAACACAATAAGGATGATCATTACAGCAATCAACCCTATGACAACAGGTAGTCGCCACACCATAGAAACAGGGTTTGCACCGTCAATAGTTGCATCTTCCGATATCAATACAGTACTACCAATATGCATGCCGCCAGAATAAATTTGAGCAGGCAGCTCTTGACCCTTTTGAGCGCCTTCAAGCACGCGAACTGTAGCTTTTTTATCATTTATTTCGATCACTTCCGCGCGCATATAAACAGGTCCGCGCGCATCTGCATCCACAAACTGAACCTGTGGACGCGTGTAATACGGAGTCAGGAGCGACGCAAGCAGCCATGCCCCTAAAACAGTAGCTGTGATAACAATAATCCGTAGCTTTTCGCGAACAAGAAAATCCATCACCATTTTGCTGTTCATGTTTTTTATCATACGACGAGTATAAATGTGTTTTTACCTTTTTTGAGTAGCACTGAATCATCAACTTGATAATCCTCAGAGACTTTCTGGCCATTGACAGAGATAGCGCCGCCCGCTATCAAACGTCGACCCTCCCCTTTACTACTCACCACTCCTGCGGATACCAGAATAGCTGTCACCATCTGCCCTGACTCCGCCTGCGGAAGTTCGCGTGCCAACAAATCAACAACTTCGGTATCATCTGCATCCAGGATATCGCCGCCAAACAAAATACCCGTTGCCCGTTCGGCAGCACGAGCTCGCTCTTCTCCGTGTACAAGCTTTGTCACTTCCCAAGCAAGACGTTTTTGCGCCGCGCGGCGCTCAGGCGCTGCCATCTGTTCTGCTGCGACAGCATCCACCTCGCTCTTGTCAAGCAGTGTATAGATTTTCAAGTAGTCAATCACACCTTCGTCGTCAACATTTAGCCAAAATTGATAAAAAGTATACACACTCGTGAGTTCAGAGTCGAGCCAGATTGTACCGCCTTCGCTCTTGCCGAACTTGCGGCCCGTCGCCTTGTTGATGATAAGCGGCAGGCTATAAACGTCTGCTTCGCCGCCCTCAATCCGACGGATAAGATCCACACCCGCTATTGCGTTACCCCACTGATCAGCCCCGCAGATTTGTAGCGACACCCCATGGTTGCGATACAAGTGCAAAAAATCATATCCCTGAATAAGCGAATAGCTAAACTCGGCATAGCTAATACCGTTGCCACCCTCGCCAAGTCGAGTCTGAATAAATTCCCTACCAAGCATCATACTCATTGGCACGTGCTTGCCGACATCACGCAGGAAATCAAGATAATTAACTTCTTTGAACCAATCTATATTATCGACGACGGTAAAATCCATTCCATCGAAGATCTGATGGTATTGGCGCCTAATCTCGGCTTTGTTGCCCTCTATCTCCTCGATAGCTTTCAGGTCGCGCTCATCAAGCTTCCCGTCAGGATCACCGATCATCCCAGTTGCACCACCAATCAGCAAGACAGCGTTATGTCCATGACGTCGCAAATGCAATACAGCCATCGCCGAGGCAAGATTACCGATTTGCATACCGTGCCCGCTCGGGTCTACGCCAAAATAAAATGTGCGCGGCTCTCCATCTAATTCTGCGACATTATCATACGTCGTTTGATTGACGAAACCTCGCCAAGCCAATTCTTCGGAAAGTTTCACGCTGCCTGCTCCTTTATCTTTATAGTCCTTAGTAATTGCTATATCACCATTAATTGTATCAGAAATAAAGATGTTGCAACTGCGTTTTTTTGCTATAATAGGTGCAATACTGCTTATGGGAATGGAATAGTTGTGACAAAAAAATCTTCACCACGCAAGATGAGTCTTTATGCGAATCTCTCGCATAAACGCAAAACCAAAAAAGACTTGAAGGCTCGCAAACGAGCCGAATATTTAGCCACACTACCAAAACACCCCGTCAAACGCTTTTTTGCACGCCTGCATCCAAAACGAGTAGCGGGCTACTGGTTTAGCCGCAAGGGCGCAATGATGGCACTCAAAATTTTTGGCGTACTCATTCTCCTTGGCGTACTCACTGTTGGTTCATTGTTTGCGTATTATCGTCGCGACCTCCAAGCTATTCGCCCCAGTGAAATCGCCAAACGTGTCCAAACAACTGTCACCAAGTACTATGACAGGAACGGTGAGATTCTATGGGAAGACAAAGGCGATGGCGACTACAAGCAAGTTGTAGAAGCGGACAAGATCAACACACACATGAAAGATGCGACCGTTGCGATCGAAGACAGAGACTTCTATAAACACCATGGACTCAGCCCAACAGGTCTCGTACGAGCTGCGTTCAACAACGCACGCGGCGGAAGTACCCAGGGAGGCTCCACACTTACCCAGCAGCTTGTCAAACAAGTCTTCTTTGCCGACGAGGCTCAAGACAGAGGGCTTAGCGGCGTGCCCCGCAAGATCAAAGAGCTGATTCTTGCAATTGAAGTCGAACGAATGTATGACAAAGATCAGATATTAACGCTCTATCTCAACGAGTCGCCTTATGGCGGACGGCGCAACGGTGTTGAAAGCGGTGCCCAGACCTATTTTGGAAAATCCGCTAAAGACCTATCTCTTCCAGAGGCGGCATTACTTGCAGCTATCCCAAACCAACCTGGTCTTTACGACCCCTACAACGAAGCAGGACATCCTGCGCTCGTCAAACGCCAACATAAAGTGATTGACGCAATGCGTGAAACGGGAAAAATAACTCAGAAACAAGCCGACGAAGCCAAAGCATTCGACATCCTCGCATCGGTCAAACCGCCCGTCAATAGCAATGAGAATATTAAGGCCCCTCATTTTGTACTCGAAGTTCGCAAACAACTTGAAGCCGAGCTTGGAAAAGCAACCGTTGGACGCGGAGGCCTCAATGTCAAGACAACACTCGATTGGCGCGCACAACAAGCAGCCGAACAAGCGGTAGCAACTGGCGCAGGCATGTTGCCAAATTATGGAGCGGACAATGTCGCACTGTCTTCTGTTGATACTCAGACAGGGCAGGTAATTGCGATGGTAGGAAGCGTCGATTACCACAAGGGTGGCTACGGCCAGCAAAACAGTGCAACCTCACCGCTTGAGCCAGGTTCCAGCATCAAACCTATAGCAGACTATGCACCACTCTTTAAACAGCGTGATGGTATAAACTACGCCCCAGGCTCAATCCTCAGAGACGAAAACATCAACTCAATTTATTGCGCAGGTTCATCTTCTGGCTGCTCACTCAACAACTACACACGCCGCTTCTACGGGGATATACCTATCCGCCAAGCACTTGCCGGCTCACTTAACATCCCAGCGGTCAAAGCTATGCACATCGCCGGAATTGACACTGCGCTGCAAACTGCTCGCGATCTAGGCGATGTCTCCTACTGCACAGACAATACCAACGCAGGACTATCTTCCGCGATTGGCGGCGGTTGTACCGTCAGCCAGGTTGAGCACACGAATGCCTATGCTTCGTTTGCTCGAGGCGGCGCCTACAAGCCTCTTAGCTATGTGCTTGAAGTAAGCAATGCGTCACGCGAAGTCCTTAAGAAATGGGAAGATAAGCCAGCCAAACAAGCAGTTGATCCACAAGTTGCCTACATGATTTCAAGCATCTTGAGCGACGCCCAAGCTCGGACAATTACGTTTGGCTCACAAGCATATTCCTATGGGTTTGTCATACCAAACGTATGGACTGCTTCAAAGACAGGTACAACTGAAAACGGTAACGGCCAAGCAAAAGATTCGTGGCTCATGAATTATTCACCAGTTGTTGCAACTGGTGTATGGATGGGTAACCACGATGGCCGCCCACTATCGTCAAGCGACAATAGTGTCGTGCGGCGCGTATCAAACGACTATATGGCCGAAGTTCACACAAAAGTATATCAAGCGGAAGGCAAATGGCAGCCAAACCAACAGATAGCCCGTCCAGATGGAATGAAAGATCTGGCAATTAACGGACGCAGAGACATCTACCCGTCTTGGTTTGACCAGAAAGCTGGTCGCAGTAACGAAAAACTTACATTTGACAAAATATCCAAGAAAAAAGCAACCGACTGCACCCCTGCTGAAGCTCGCGTCGAAATGGACGTATCCAAAACAACCGATCCAATCACAAAGAAACCGACCTTTATCGCTCCTGATGGATATGACGCGTCGAAGGATGATGACAAGCACAAATGTGATGATGTAAAGCCGTCGGTATCGCTTTCGGCAACTCGACTAGATGGCAACCAGGTACAAATTACCGCCAATGTAACCCAAGGTACTCATCCGCTCTCATCACTCAAGATTCAAGTGGGTGGCGCAGTTATCGCAGATGTTGCTGTAGGCAGTACTGGCTCTTACAACACAACTACAACTCTTGCGAGTGCGCAATCAATTAGCGCAACAGTAACGGATCAGGCACTTTACGGAGGCTCAGGTTCATATCAATACACCCCACCAAAGCCATCATCAAGTGGCACAGGCGGCAACGGAAATGGTAATGGGGGCAGTAATAACAATGGGGGTGGAAACTAACTTCACCTCACAACTACCCAAAATAAAAAACTGCCGCTCCGAGATGAGCGGCAGTTTTTAGTAGAGATAGCTACTTACTCGACTCTATCAGATCAATCAATGAATCTTCGTTGGTACGACGAGACGAGCGTTTTCTGGGATGAACAGGTTTAACGGACTGTGTAGGCTCTTTTGGCGAAGCG
This sequence comes from Candidatus Saccharimonadota bacterium, assembly GCA_027492635.1. Taxonomy (GTDB): domain Bacteria; phylum Patescibacteriota; class Saccharimonadia; order Saccharimonadales; family Saccharimonadaceae; genus Mycosynbacter. Next base: position 21,620 of record JAPUEH010000024.1, on the reverse strand, counting down.
ATCCGTTCGCTGTTTTTGGCAACAGCTTTCTTTGCGCGTCCAGTAGATTTTTGAGCAACAACTCTTTTGACAGGCTGCTTCTCGACGCGATTTGGTTTTTGTTCCTGCTTTGATGAAGCGACACGTGCAAACATCATTTTTCCCGCATCAGTCTGCAGCACGCGGATAAACTCTACTTCAATAGTACCGCCGACATGCTTGGAAGCATTTTCCACAACCACCATTGTACCGTCATCCAAATAGCCAACACCTTGATGGCTGTCTTGACCCTTTGTCACCAGTTCAATCTTGGTTTTTTCGCCAGGCATATGTGCTAAACGAATATTTTTGGCGAGCTCATTGATATTGAGCACCGTCACGCCTTCGACTTGCGCCACCTTATTGAGATTGTAGTCGACAGTACAGATGCTGCCTTGGTATTTTTTGGCGAGCTCAATCAACTGCTCATCGACACCACGTGGCGCCTTGCCGTCTTGCATGATGCGGACCGTAATACTATCAATATCCTGCAGCGTACGCACTAAATCGAGCCCTTTGCGCGCCTTTGCGCGCTTGTCGCTATCGCCGCCATCAGCAAGTAGCTGCAGCTCGCGTAATACGCTGCGCGGTATCACCAGCTCACCGGGCACAAATCCAGCTTCGGCAATCGCCAAAATACGCCCATCAATAAGTACCGACGTGTCAACGTAGACACTTTGGCGAGATGCACGAGTACTTTTTGATGACGAAGCTACCACCAAATACGTGGTTTGCGCCAAAATGATCAGCGCGATAAGTATAATTATATATTCCATATTTCTCCTAGTTTTTGTGCAAATAGTCGACAAGTGCCGAACGCATATCTGTCACATTTTTGATAAATGATAATTTCTTGTGTCCTACAGCCGGAGCAAGTGCCTGGGTGAATCCGAGCTTCTTTGCTTCTGCAATACGTTTATCAAGAGCTTTTACCGAGCGTACTTCACCGCCAAGCCCGACTTCACCAAATACCACCGTACCACTGGCAAGTTTATGCCCTGCAGCCGCACTCGCAATTGCCATACAGATTGCAAGATCCGCTGCTGGATCACTCAGCTTCATGCCGCCCACGACATTGATATAAATATCTTTGTCCGATAATTTCAGTTTTGTTCGTCGCTCCAATACTGCGATCAAAAGATTAAGGCGATTGAGATCAAACCCAGAAGCTGTACGTTTAGGATACCCGAAACTCGTAGGATTGACAAGTGCTTGGATCTCAACGAGCAACGGACGGTTACCTTCAAGCGTTGCGAGCACTACCGAACCATCTTCATCTCGCCGCTCGGCAAGCAGTGCCGCCGATGGATTCTCAACAACCTTCAGCCCAGCGCCATCCATCTCAAAAATCGCCGCCTCTGCCGTGGATCCGTAGCGATTCTTCACCGCACGCACCACCTTAAAGCCGCCGTAGCGATCACCGTCAAACTGCAAGACTACATCGACCAAATGCTCAAGCACTTTCGGACCTGCTATCGACCCCTCTTTTGTCACATGCCCGACAAGTATCACCGCCGCACCTGTTTCTTTGGCGGCACGAATCACCACATTACTACTATTGGTAATTTGACTCACTGTGCCCGGAGCAGAGCTAATATCCGAAAGACTGAGTGTTTGTATCGAATCTATCACAATCACCTGGTATTTGCCGCTGCGGATTGTGGCAGCGATATCATCGGCACTTGTCGACGCAACAAAGCCAAGCTGATCACGTTCGTGTGCGCCCAATCGCTCGGCGCGCTGCTTGACTTGGTGTGCAGACTCTTCGCCGCTCACATACAACACGCTGTAGCGCTCGGCGATATGAGCCGTCACCTGCAGGAGAAGTGTGCTCTTACCCATGCCAGGCTGACCAGCTAAAAGCGTCACGCCACCCGGCAGAATACCGCCACCAAGTACAATATCCAAGTCACCAATTCCGGTTGAAATACGCGCCATACGCTCTTCTGGGTCTATTGAACGCAGAGACTGCGCAGCAAGTACGACGCCAGTGCTCGCACTTTTATCAACAGCAGACTTACCGACAGACTGCGGCATCTGCTCGACGAGCGTATTCCATTCGCCGCAATTTTCGCATTTTCCCATCCATTTCGTGTAGGTTGCCGCGCATTGCTGACAGACAAATTGTTGTTTTGGTTTCGCCATTACCCTTATTATACCACCGATACTCAGGCTACGCTCGGCACACATCAGCGCTCCGAAAGTCATTGATCATCTACGCTATCGTTTCCCTAGGTTCCTGAGGTTCACCTCAAGATTCTAGAGGGCGATACGATGACTTTCGGAGCGCTGATGTGGCGCTTAGATAATATAAAAGATCATCTAAAAACTAGGCGCAGGCGCCAAACTACTATCAAGCGAACGCGACAAACTATTTGATTCATCTACCATGCCATTATATTCCTGGCGTTTTGTCTCATACTCAGCAACCTTTGTATCAACCATCTCTCTCTGTCGCTTCTGTTCGTCAACACGCGCAACGAGTGCAGCACGAGCAGCCTGAAACTCATTCTGTCCAGCAAAACCACCATTTTCTGCTTGCGAATTAAAACGCTCAATATCATTGTTTAACGTCCTAATGGCATCGTTATATTCACTAGTCAGCACAGTAATCTCCTGAGAAAGCGCGTCGAGCTCCTTTTTGAGTTCAGTGGAGCCGGAACGCAGCTGGTCAAACTTATCATTGTAGGCACTATGGAACTTCACTACCGTCTGGCGATCAGTGAAATACTGCCTATAATACGACTCTAGTTCGTCTGGCAAGCTCGCAAGCTCTGTCGCAAAAATTGAATGCAGTTCGTTGTGGCGCTCCCCTGGTTCTGTACGATCATAATATTCCATTCGCGCACGAAACGCAGCATCGTCCGATTTGAGCTTCTTTTGATACTCCTGCTCAAGGAGCTGATTGATCCGATCTTTTTCGGCGTCCGGCAAACGATCATACGCAGCATGAAGCATTTCATGAGCAGCCGTCACTTCCTCTACACCCGCAAGCCGTTCATCTTTGACATCGTATACAAATATCTTACCGCCTGTATAGCAACCCAAGATTGCACTGTTTTCCTCCTGCCTATGACACGCTTCGTTGAATTTACTCGTACCTTCAAGCATCGGGTGCGACGCATAAAAATAGAAACGCCCCTTATCCGTCATAGTTGTTGCATCCGCAAGCTGCACCACGGCGTCTGAGGGTTTGTATTGCCACACAGACAGTTGATCTACTACCAGCTGCCTATTGAGCACAACCCACGCCGCCAGAGCCAACAGGAGCACTGTTAGTGTCAGGCTCGTAGTAGCTGCAGCGCTACCTTGCCGTGTCCTCATACTCGCCCGCCACTACAATTTCTCCTCGTTTTGTGCTTGCCGTGACAACCACACCTTTATCAAACGCACCCGAAATAACACCCTCGGCGATCTCGTGCTCCAACTCATCCTCTATTACTCGCCTGAGAGGACGTGCGCCATTGTACTTATCATAGCCATGATCAATAAGCACGCGTTTTGCGGCTGGCTTCACGACAAGTGCCACCCCTTTTTTGACAAGGCGGTCGCGCAGGTTATCGATCATATGGTCAAAAATCTTTGATACTTCTTTGCGCGTGAGTGCACGAAAGGTTACGACACCGTCAAACCTATTAATTAACTCTGGACGCATAAAATCCTGCAAAGCTTCTCGTGCTGCTTCTGCATTTCGCTCGTGCACCTCTTCGAGCTTATCTTCATCTTTTTTGGTTTTTACCCCAAAGCCCAAGCTTGATTCGCGCCGCATTGCTTCGGCACCCAAGTTGCTCGTAAGTATGATAATCGTATTGGTGAAATCAACCGTACGACCACTCGCATCCGTAAGTGTACCGTCTTCGAGCAACTGCAAAAGCATATGAAAGACAGTTGGATGCGCTTTCTCAATCTCATCAAACAGCACCACGCTGTATGGCTGCCTGCGAATTTTGTCGGTGAGCTGTCCGCCGTCTTCGTAACCCACATAGCCTGCCGGCGCACCAAGCAGACGGGATGTGTTGTGCTTTTCGGCAAACTCGCTCATGTCGATTTTGATGAGCGCATCGTCACTTCCAAACACTTCCCTGGCAATCACCCGGGCCAGCTCTGTTTTGCCGACACCTGTCGGACCCATAAACACAAACGAGCCAATTGGCCGTTTGGTAGAGCCAACGCCACTACGACTACGACGAATCGCCCGCGCAACTTTGTGGACAGCTTCCTCTTGGCCGATAACCTGCTTGCCCAAATGCTTTTCGAGCTGTGAAAGTATACGAGCTTCGTTTTTCTGGACGCGCGTGGCAGGGATACCCGTCATCACCGACACGGCCTTGGCGACATCATCACTTGTGAGTTTCACGGGCGCTTTGTTCTCAGCTTCGTCGTGTAGCTCTTTTACCTGCTGTTGTAGCTGGCTAATACGTGTTTTATAGAGAGCAGCGCGCTCATACTCTTCGCTCACGACGGCTTCTTCCATCTTCTCGTTGAGCTGCTTGAGCTCGCGAGTATAATCACGAATTTTGCTTGGCTTCTGTCCGTTTTTGACACGCACCAGCGCCGAAGCTTCGTCAATCACATCAATCGCCTTGTCGGGCATAAACCTGTCTTTAATATAGCGATCGGCCATATACGCCGCGTCCTCTACGACTTCATCACTCATACTCACACCGTGGTGCTTTTCGTAGTATGGCCTAAGGCCTTTGAGGATCGCCACCGAATCGCGCATATTTGGCTCCGGCACGATAATCGTCTGGAATCGTCGCTCTAGTGCACTATCTTTTTCGATATGTTTGCGGTATTCATCGAGCGTTGTTGCGCCAATAAGATGGAGCTCGCCCCGTGCCAACGCTGGTTTGAGTAGATTGGCGGCATCAAGCGCGCCCTCGGCCGCACCAGCTCCTACAAGCAGATGTAATTCATCAATAAAGATGATTGTGTTGCTCTGTTCGCGTACCGCGGCCACAACCTTCTTGAGCCGATCCTCAAACTCACCACGATATTTGGTACCAGCAATCATCGCCGCAAGATCCAGCTGCACGACACGCTTGTCGAGCAGGTGGTCCGGCACATCTTCCGTCGCGATCCGCTGTGCTAAACCTTCGACAATAGCAGTCTTGCCCACACCAGGCTCGCCTATGAGCACTGGGTTGTTTTTGGTACGGCGACTCAAAATTGTCACCATCCGCTCGACCTGCGCGTCTCGACCAATCACAGGATCGAGATCATTTGCACGAGCACGAGCCGTCAAATCGGTGCCGAATGTATCAAGAATACTAGGTTTACGCTTCGGTTTTTCAATCTCTGTTTCGATAATAATCTCTGGTGCGTCCAAATTACCGCGGCGTGCAAAAAATGTCTCTAGGTCGCCCGTCACCGCATCAATGTCCACGCCCATGTCAGCAAGTAGTACCGTTGCACGTGCGTTGCGCTGATTGAGAATACTATAAAGAATATGCTCAGTCCCGAGTGAGTCTTGGTTATACTCTTGTGCAACCTGCCAGCTCATCCGTAACGTCACCTTTGCTGTCTCGCTGAGCGTATTGATACCGACATGCACAGCCTGCGCGACAGGCTTGAGCCCCAACGCAACCTCTGCTTTGTCGAGCGTCACACCAGCATCGGCAAGCACTTTGGCGCCAACACTTGATCCTTGTGCAAGGAGACCAAGCAAAAGATGCTCAGTGCCAATAAACTTGCTACCGTAGCCGCGCGCTATAGAATCCGCATGATACAAACTTGTTCGTGCGTTATCTGTGAGATGTGCAACAAATTCTGCAAATTCATCAGACATACTACTATTATCAATCCTCCTTGGCGTAATCGCAAGCCTTTTTTCGGGCTTTGTTACCTATTACTCTCTTTAGTATACACGTGTTTTGGCACTCAAGTCAAGAGAGTGCCAATTTAAATATCGCGTACTTCTTCGATGTGCAGCTCTTCTATCAAGTAGTTACCGTCCGACTGCCTATCAAATTCCACAAAAAACTCTTGCCGAAAATAGTCCCCGTTTTGGGCGATTTTGCAATCGAGATACGCGTGCACCTCTTTGTCGTTATGCGCAACGCCACCGTCATAAATCTTCACCTCGCGCCCTTGATTTGGACTCAAAAGACAATTCGTATTCACCCCTTGCCCCATCACATAAAATTTCGTCACCTCGACAGCAAAAGGAGAGTTATTTTGCACCCATGCATACGACACCATTTTATCGCCATTGCGTGTCGTTTTGACACGAGTGACACGAACCTCTGGCTCAATCTTTTGTCCGTTGCTCGAGCGTGTTATATCTTGCGGCTGCGCATCTACATGCGGCATGCCATCAGTCTGTCGCGACTGCTCGTTTCGCGCATCAAATACAGGCTCACCATTGATCATTTTGCCAAGAGCATCAAAAAATCCCATATACTTATATTACTACA
>JAPUEH010000024.1:0-15086 GCA_027492635.1 Candidatus Saccharimonadota bacterium | reverse complement strand
CGCCCAAGAGCAAAAGCCCCCGATAGTTACACACTGTCGGGGGCTGCATCATTTTTAGCGACTACTAGAAATTACTCGTCGTCCGAACCTTCAAGCGCATCGAGCAAACTGTCTTCGATGTTCTTTTTTGGCTTTGCTTCTTCTACCGCAGGCTCTTTTGCTTCGATATCCAGCTCGTAGCCAGTCAAGCGACTCGCCAGGCGCACATTTTGTCCGCCGCGGCCGATGGCGACCGACTGCTGATCTTCGGCAACGAACACCTTCACACGCTTGTCGGCTTCGTCGATGTCGAGATTCAACACTTCGGCTGGGCTCAGCGCGTTGCGGATGTACATGTCGATATTTTCGTCGTAGGGTACGATGTCAATTTTTTCTTGGTCGCCCACTTCGTTCATGACAGCCTGTACGCGCGTACCGTGTCCGCCCACGAACGTACCGACTGCATCGACACCTGGCACGGTGCTTGCCACAGCGATTTTAGTACGGCGACCAGCTTCGCGCGCAATGCCTTTGATTTCTACTGCGCCAGCTTCCATCTCTGGTACTTCTTGGCGGAAGAGGTATTCGATAAACGCTTCGTTGCCGCGGCTCAGAATAAGCTGCGGACCGCGGTTGTCGCGCTCAATGTCTTTAATAAACACCTTGATACGTGCGCCGACGCTCATAAACTCGCCCTGGATCTGCTCGCTCTGCGGCAAAATACCAGTCGCTTTGCCCAGCTCGACACGCACCACGCGTGGTTCGACACGCTGCACGATACCAGTCACTACCGTACCGATTTTGTCTTCGTATTCAGCCAGGACGATTTCGCGCTCAGCTTCGCGCAGACGCTGCAGCACGACCTGCTTGGCGGTTTGCGCAGCCACACGGCCAAATTTCTCTACTTCGAACTCTTCTTCAACTTCGTCGCCTACTACGGCACCTTTTTTGTATTTTTGCGCGTCTTCTACGCTCACTTCGATAGCATCATTGATTGGGTCTTCGACCACTTCGCGAATCACAAATACCTTGGCCGTGCCCTCGACCGTATTAAGCTCAGCGCGGACATTTTGATCGCGCTCGCCATTGTCTCGGCGCCACGCTGCAGCGATAGCCTGTTCAATCACGCTCATGACTGTCTCTTCTGGCAGGTTTTTTTCTTCTGCGATCGTGCGCACCGCGAGGGTGAGCTGTTTGAGGTTGATGTCTTCCATTTTATAAACTCCTTCTATTAGCTATGAAAAAATCCGACCTGCTGGCCGGAACTGTACATTAATTAATATAACACGATTGGACATGAATTGTAAAGCACAGCACTCTCTTCTTTTCCAACCACAAGCATGATACTATTGTAACTAAAGATATAGATATTATAATACAATACTTTTGGAGGTGGGACCGACAATGCACAAACCGTATATCCTCGCCATTGGCGATATCGTCACAGACGCGTTTATCAAACTCAACGAAGATGAAGCCGAAATTATCACCGACGAGCACGGCAACAAAAAGCTTGCTATGGACTTCGGTAGTAAACCACCATACGACTACGTCGATATCGTGCAAGCTGTCGGACCGTCACCAAACGCGGCAGTTTCCTTTGCGCGACTAGGTGCTCACTCTGGGCTAATGGCGTATATGGGCGACGACCTACCAGGAAAAGACATGCTCACATATCTGGGCGAGCAACAAGTTGACACGTCGACAATTTCAGTCGCAGAAGGTATGAAGTCCAACTATTGGTACGTGCTGCGCTACGGTGCCGAACGCACAATCCTCGTCAAAAATGAAAAATATGAGTACACATGGCAAGAGCCAGACGAAGTGCCAGATTGGATCTATTTGAGCGCACTTGACGGTGCATCGTGGAATCTCCATCTTGAGCTACTTGACTATCTGCGTAAACACGCCGATACCAAGCTCGTATTCCAACCTGGTACCTTCCATTTCAAATGGGGCGCGCAGAAGTTGGCCGAAATCTATGCTCGCAGCCATATGACCGTCATGAACAAAGAAGAAGCAGCCGATGTAACAGGCCGCAACGTAGAGGATATCGAAGACTTATTTGATGGTCTCCACAATCTCGGCCCTGAAATTGTTGTCATTACCGACGGTCCACACGGCTCATATGCAAGCGATGGCAAGAAAATCATCTCTATCCCGAACTATCCCGACCCCAAGCCGCCCGTTGATCGCACAGGTGCGGGCGATGCGTTTGCTTCAACAATCACCACCGCGCTCGCACAAGGCGAATCGCTCGAAACTGCCCTCACCTGGGCGCCAATCAATAGCATGAACGTCTGTCAGCATATCGGTGCGCAGGCGGGACTCCTCGACAAAGAAGCAATCCTATCGCTTCTTGATACGGCACCAGAAGATTACAAACCCACGCTCATCGCTGGCTCGCACGAACCATCGATCGAAGATATTGCCGCGCAGCTCGTCGTAAACCCCAAAGGTATCTTTGCAGCAGACGAAAGTGGCGGAAGTATCAACAAGCGGTTTGCGCAGTATGGTATAGAAGATTCAGAAGAAATGCGCCGCAACTATCGCCAGCTTTTCTTCACTACCCCAGAGGTTGAACACCAGCTTAGCGGAGTTATCCTCTTTGATGAGACAGCTCGCCAACGTACCGACGACGGCACACCGTTTCCAAAGCTGCTCGCCGACCGAGGCATCATCCCTGGCGTCAAGGTCGACAAAGGTATCGTGCCGTTGCCTGGATTTGAAGGTGAAGGCGTCACGAGTGGACTCGATGGATTGCCAGAGCGTCTTGCAGATTACCGCGAAATGGGTCTACGCTTTGCCAAATGGCGCGCAGCTATCAATGTATCGTCTACACTGCCAAGCGATGCCGCCATCGCCGCAAATGTTCATGCGCTCGCTCGATATGCACTTGACTGCCAGAATGCCGACATCGTACCGATTGTCGAACCGGAGATTGTACATCAAGGAGACTTTGACATCACTAGGGCCAAGGAAGTCACCGCCAAAGCCCTTGATACGCTTTTTGACGAGCTCGCGCTACTCGGCGTCAATCGCAAAGCGCTCATCCTCAAGACAAGCATGGTACTTGCAGGGAGCGAACAACCGCAGTCGTCGCCTGATGAAGTTGCAAAAGCGACAGTTGATGTCCTCACACATCACGTGCCACACGATGTCGCTGGAATCGTATTTCTTTCTGGCGGACAGACACCAGAGCAGGCCACTGCCAATCTACAAGCCATCAGCAATCAAGGCTCGCAGGTGTGGCCAATCACATTTAGCTTCTCGCGCGCACTACAAGAACCCGTCATCGAAGCATGGGGTGGCCACGCAGGCAATGCTGCACGCGCCCAGGAAGTCTTTGCCGACCTTGCGCGTAAGAATAGCGATGCAACCGTGCAACAAGATGGTATGAAGACGATCTTCTAAGACTATTTTATAGGCATGGCCTGCTCAGGACATCCCTCCAGAACTCGCTGCATTGCAGCGAGTTCTGCGTTTGTCACCCAGAGTCCATAGGCACGCTTCACGGCAACCTGGCGTGCCACATATTGGCAACGAAATCCCTTGTTGGGCGGCAACCAGCTAGCCGCATCGCTATCACTTTTCTTTTGATTTGCCGCGCCGTCGACAGCTACAAGATTGAGCGGGTCGTTGGCGAATGCATGCCGTTGCTCTGACGTAATTTGCTGTGCGCCCGTCTGCCACGCATTACTCAGCGCCACAACGTGGTCTATCTGTACTTTACTACTCGTATCCGGTCCACGCGCAAACTCAATCACCTTGCCTGTATAGGGGTCGTTGAGTGTACCACTCAATACTTTGCACGCATCATCCACTTTTGGATCGCTTAAATCTCGTCGCAAAATAATATTTCGCAGATCGCATCCTCCCGATTTTGCCCATCCGTTACTAAATTGCGTGCGTTTGTAGCCCGTCTTGGGTGCCTTGCCTTTGACAGGTAGTTTTGTCAACTCATCGGTAGCCAGTTGCACCGATTCCTGTGGGTTTTGCTGCGGCGCCTGGGTTGGCTGCGCCACTTCCTCTCCCGTGCCAAACTCATGCCGTGCCATATCATAGGCCAGCGCCGAAAGACTGGCGATAGCAATAACGAGCAGCGCCACGAGGCGACGAGTTTTATAGTTGGCACTCATAACTTCTATTTAACTTTGTTACAATGGATATATGCAAGTATTTTCTCACCTACTCGATTCTTTTATACCAGAACATTACGACCTTTCGCTTACACTCGAACGCGAAGCACGGAAATTTCACGGTACCGTCAGTATCTCTGGCTATCAAAAAAGCGATGTTGAGCTACCTCTTCACGCCAAAGACCTAGAAATCATCAGCGCGACAATTGACGGCAAATCGGTCGAGTTCACACACAGCGACCACGATGAACTACGCCTCGTACATACCACGCCAGGTGCACACATTATCGTACTGCAATTCAACGGTAACATCACCGACGCGATGCATGGTCTCTATCCTTGCTATTTTGAGGTAGACGGGCAGAAAAAAGAGCTGCTCGCCACTCAGTTCGAGAGTCACCACGCCCGCGAAGTTTTCCCCTGCGTCGACGAGCCAGCCGCCAAAGCTACGTTTGACCTCACCCTCACGACAGAAGAAGGTATCGAAGTACTCGGCAACATGCCCGTCGAGTGGCAACGCACAGAGCCAGAAGGTTTGGTGACAAAGTTTGAGACCAGCCCGCGTATGAGCAGCTACTTGCTGGCGTTTGTCGTGGGCGAATTGCAGAAAAAAACCGCCACCACCAAAGACGGTGTCGAAGTAAACGTCTGGGCAACACGCGCGCAAAGCTCGGCCGCACTCGACTTTCCGCTTGATATCGCAGTGCGCTCTATCGAATTCTACAATGACTACTTCGGCACACCGTATCCTTTGCCAAAAGCCGACCATGTCGCGCTGCCAGATTTTAGCTCTGGCGCGATGGAAAACTGGGGGCTCATCACCTACCGCGAGATGGCACTGCTAGCCGACCCGAAGACGACGAGCATTTCGAGTCGCCAATACATTGCTACTGTCATCGCGCATGAGCTGGCGCATCAGTGGTTTGGCAATCTCGTGACAATGCAGTGGTGGAACGACCTCTGGCTCAACGAAAGCTTCGCCACCCTCATGGAATATCTCGCGGTCGACGCGCTGCATCCAGAATGGAACATCTGGCTCGATTTTGCTACCAACGAATCCATTGTGGCTCTCCGCCGTGACGCGCTCGACGGCGTGCAATCGGTGCAAGTTGACGTCAATCACCCCGATGAAATCAGTACACTGTTCGATCCAGCCATTGTGTATGCCAAAGGTGCACGCCTCCTCCGTATGGTGCAGCAGTTCGTCGGTGATGAGGCATTTCAGCGCGGCCTGGCGCAGTATTTCCGGGACTATGCGTATGGCAATACCGTCGGCAATAACCTCTGGCAGGCTCTCGCGGATGCCAGCGGCAAAGATATCGTAGACATGATGAATACCTGGGCGTCACAATCTGGCTTCCCGATCGTCCATGCGTCCCTTTCGGGTGATAAGATTACGCTTCGTCAAGAGCAGTTCTTTATCGGCGACCACGAGCCAAGCGACAAACTTTGGCCAATTCCACTCAATGCGTCCGCAAGTGATGCGCCGCAACTTACGACCGAGCAAGAAGTGTCATTTGAATATACTTCCGACGCACCATTTGCGCTCAATGTTGGCGATAGTGCGCATTTCATCACACATTACGACGATGAGCTATTTGGCCGTCTCGTCGCTGCTGTAAAAGACGGCTCACTCGATAGTCTCGCCAAAATCCAGCTGCTCGACGAAACAACTTTGCTCACACGTGGTGGTATACTGTCATCACACCAGCTTATTCCGCTCATCAACGCATATCAGGGTGAGACCAGTGAGCCCGTCTGGAGCATCATCTCGCTGGCTATCGGCGAACTCAAAAAGTTCGTGCAAGACGACGAGGCAGCTGAGAAAAAACTACGCGCGTTTACCGGAAGCATCGCAAGTAGCCTCTACGAGCAACTCGGCTGGAAAGCAAAAGATGGCGAGACAGAAGAGCAAACCAAACTCCGTAGCACCATCATCGGCCTCACGCTCTACGGAGAAAACAAACAGGCAATCGCAAAAGCCAAGGAGCTGTACGAAAATACCCCGCTTGAAGACCTCGACCCAGAGCTTCGCCCGCTCATCATTAGCTCCGTGGTACGCTACGGCGATGACGAACTGGTCGATGCGCTGCTCGAACGCTACCGCACCAGCCAATCCGCCGAGCTAAAGCAAGATATCTGCATCGGTATCACCAGTACACGCGACACTGCCAGTATCGAAAAGCTACTCACCAGCATCAAAGACAGTGAAGTAGTGAAGCCGCAAGACGTCGCACGCTGGTTTGTCTACCTCGTGCGTGGCCGCGAATCGCGCGGGTGCGCGTGGCAGTGGATGCAAGACAACTGGAACTGGATAGAGAAGACTTTTGGTGGCGACAAAAGCTACGACGACTACCCACGCTATAGCGCTGGCGGCCTAAGCACGCGCGCGCAACTCGAAGAATATAAAGCTTTCTTCACACCCAAGCAAGATGACCCGTCCCTCACTCGGGCGATTCAGCTGGGCGTAGGTGAGATAGAGGGGCGAGTAGAGCTGATTGAGCGTGATCAAGCTGGTGTTATTGAAACATTGAACACACTATAGACGGACTATACTTCTGCAAAATACTCTTCGACAACAGGCGGCGTACCATTTAGTGATATCGCCGAAATCATCAATGGCATGTCTGTGATTTTTTGACTATGTGCATAAAACTTTGCCGCATAGCGCATCTGGTTTAGTTTCTTCTGGGTAATTGCAGCGAGTCCGCCACCTTGGTTTGACTGTCTGCGGTATTTTACTTCTGTAAAATACAAGGTACCGTTTTTTTGCGACACGATGTCTATTTCGCAGTATTTTGTCTTCCAGTTGCGCGCGATGATTTTGTGGCCGAGCCGCACGAGGTAGTTGGCAGCTTCGTCTTCGGCACGGTCGCCAATTTTTTTGGTACTCTCGTGCTCCACGCCAGCCGAACCGTCCGCCAATCTTTTGCTTGGCGAACTGACCCCGCCGACGCCGCTAGGCGTGGCAAGCGAGATGGGCAAAACGGCTGGCGGACGATTCGGACTTTTATATTTCACCAGTGGCGCGAAACTCAACCGATGCAGCGGTGTCACACCATATCGCCCAATCGCCGCCCGATGCTTTGCTACCCCATACCCCGCATGGCTCTTAAATCCATACTCAGGATACAGCTTATCCTGCTCGGCCATATATCTATCACGCTCCACCTTGGCCATAATGCTCGCCGCACTCACGCTCGGCACCAGCAAGTCCGCCTTTGGCATCGTCATGACGTATTGCCCCTTGCCCGTATCTGCTAAAAAGTTCACCGTCCCATCAATAATAATCTCACTATATGGTACATGTATTTGTTCCATTGCACGTCGCGTCGCTAGCCTGAGCGCCTCACTCATGCCAACCTCATCCAGCTCACTCGAACTCACCCAGCCCGTCGCAGCAGCCCGAGCTTTCTCGACAATCTCGTCATACAACAACTCACGCTTCTTTTTCGTCAGCTTCTTGCTATCCGTCAGTCCTTCGATTTCAGCCCCACCAAGCACCACCGCGCCCACCACCAGCGGCCCCGCCCACGGTCCACGCCCTGCTTCATCTATCCCAAGTATCATACAGCCATTGTACGGCATCATCATACAAGTGTCTTCATCATTTTTGCTTGCATATCATGGAAGTTATCGCCTATATTTATAGTATGAGTCTACCTAGGAGAACATGGCACTATGTACGAAACCACGACAATGTTCCAAAAATCGCTGAGACTATCCAGCATCATATTTTTCCCAATACAACACCGATAAATATCACGCACATTCGCACAGCGCACTATGCCGTGTTCAGGGTCACAACCAGCCGTGTAGAATATATTGTACGCGTAGGCGTTGCGTCGTATCATTCTTTTGAACCCCACAACAGCGGGCCCTGTGGCGTTGCAACGACAATCGCCCACGACCAACTATTTGAATACACCCTAGGCACCCACTTGGGTGCACATCATGCACAAATAATCACCCCACTTGACTACAAAAAGCTACCAAATCAGCTTGATGCTCTTTTGCTCGAATATATACCGTCCGATCGGACCCATGGCACAACCGAGCAATGGACGGCATTACTACAAAGCTTTAGAGATATACCAAGGTCACAAAAATTGCCCGTTTTCAATAACTATACCAAAACGAAAGCCAGAATTGAGCAGCTTGATGATGCGTCACGAAATCTACTACAGGAATACGAGAGCCAAATGGCACATCTCTTTAGTATTGCGTCGCGTTGGGGTATCGTTCACGGTGATTTACATGCCGAAAACGTCATCTTTACACATGATAAAATCCTTGCGTATGATCTAGATACGACATCGTGGGCTCCGGCAGTATGGGACATCACTCACTTAGGACTTCGGCACGGCACGGGCGCAAACATAGGCTATGACATCAACAAGCTGCGCGAGCAATTAGGCTATAGTCACGAGGAGTATACTGCCGCCCTACAGTTACGTTCACTCGCTTCAGAGATTGCGCGACGCGCGAATGATCTAGCCTAAATATAAAAATACTCCCTATACGGGAATATTTTTTATATTAAGTATCGTTTCTTTATTCCGCTTTTTCGTCAGCAACTTCTGCTTTTGATTCCTCTGGCAACGTGTTGATTCCCTCGCGGTCAAACTTGACAGCCTTGAGGCGAGCAGATTTACCGCTGCGGTTGCGAAGGAAGCTTAGGTAGTTGCGGCGAACCTTGCTACGACGTGTCACTTCTACTTTTTCTACCAATGGGCTATGAAGCAAGAAGCTTTTTTCGACACCAATACCGCTAGCTATTTTGCGGACAGTAATACGGCTGGTATGTGATTGCTTGTTGTCAGTACGAATCACGACACCTTCAAACACCTGTACACGCTCTTTGTTGCCTTCTTTGATTTTTTGGTGCACACGCACTGTATCGCCGCTACGCACATCGACAACAGCATGCTTTTTCTGCTCGTCGTTGACTTTTTTGATAAGTGAAAAACTCATATTTTATCCTCTAGGATGTCCGATTCCCGACCTCGGCTGGCCACGCAGTTGTATCCCTGCGGCTCCACACCGTCGGCGCTCGGCGCTTATATCTATATATACAATCAACCGTTGATTATAGCATAGTTTACACAAACTTCCAAGAGGTCGTTTTGCTAAATTGACTTATTCACTTCTTCGAGTGTCGTCTCGCCGCGCAGTGCAGCCAACACACCAGCCTGCAGCAGCGTAATCATACCGCTTTCTCGTGCCACCTTCTCGATCGCCTCAGTATGCACATCCACCACATCGCCACGCAAGAATTTTTGAATTTCTTCGTTGACAACCATCTGCTCCATCACAGGTACGCGACCCTTAAAACCAAACGGTGCCTCTTCTGTTGGGACAGGCTTCCAAAGCTTGAATGTATCAAGATTTGGCACATTTGGTGTATCTGCTGGTATACCCTCAAGCGTTTCTTTGACCCACTTGCGAGTCGCCTCATCTGGCTCGTACTCTTCTTTGCTACTATCGACGAGTCGGCGAACCAAGCGCTGGGCAATCAACAGACGTACCGCCGAACTAAAGATGGGGTTTTGACCAATCATATCAATCATACGACTAAACGCCGCGCTCGTGGAGTTGGCGTGAAAAGAGCTGAGCACTAGGTGTCCAGTGATAGACGCTTGGATAGCCGTCTTGGCCGTCTCGACATCACGAATCTCACCCACCATCACAACGTCCGGGTCGAGACGCAACACCGAACGAAGGCCGTCGGCAAAGTGCTGCCCGCTTGTCGTATCGATAGGAATCTGCGTAATGCCGGGTAGTTGATTTTCTACTGGATCCTCAAGTGTAATAAGTTTGCGATCGTCGGTATTCAGCGCATTCAGAATACTGTAGAGCGTCGTCGACTTACCAGATCCAGTCGGACCAACCATAAGCAACATACCACGCGGATGACCGACAATCTCTTTGATTTCCTTCATTTCTTTTTCGGCGATATTCAAAAACTCAAGATTGAGCTGGGCAGTGTCAAAATTGAACAAACGCATCACCACGTCCTGTCCATTTAGTGTCGGGACGGCCTCGATACGCAAGTTGAGCAGGTGAGTTGCACCATCACGATGGACCTCCTTGTTCATGTGTCCAGACTGTGGCGTTGTGGCGGCTGTCGAAATATTGGCGCGAGAGCTCAGTGCAGCCATCAACACGCGGTAGCGATCCTTCTCTAGATGCGCCACAGAGTGAAGCGCGCCGTCGATACGCATGCGGATACGGATAAAAGTACGCTGGTTTTCGATGTGAATGTCGGATGCGCCAAGCTTGTCGGCTTGGTCAATCAAATAATCAAATACTAAATCAGTACCGACAGAGTTGAGAGTCTGAGACACAGAGGCAAGCGTTTCACTGTCGCCATCCTTGGCTATTTCGATATCGTCATACACCACCTCTTTTGGCGGGTCATAACGATTCATCAAAACTTTGTAGCCCGACTGGCTAATAAGGAGGAACTGTATGCCGCGGCCATCTTGGTTGTAATCTGCCTCGAGTTTTTTGATGACAGACTGCGGTGTCAGGCTCGTCACGCCAAACCGTGTCTGTGAACTATCGCCACCTTTGACAAGCGGCACCATTTTATTCATGTGCATTTCTTTGATAGAAATAACATCAAGTGCAAGGGGCAAATCTTCTTCTATTTCACGCGTATCAAGATACTGCAATCCCAAGATAGCAGAGCGCTTCTCAGTTGCCTGCTCATCATTATCGCGTCGGGCTTGCTGAATTTTATCTTCATCCATTACATCCTAGTATAACAAATCATAAGCGTTTTTATAGTGGTATAATATCAGAAGATTATGCGAGATATCGTTCTACTTGCCCACAACATCCGCTCCACACACAATGTCGGTGCGTTTTTGCGCACCTGCGATGGATTTGGCATATCAAAAGTCATCTTTAGTGGCTACACGCCGTATCCTACACTTGAACAAGATACTCGTTTGCCGCATTTTGCCGACAAACTGACCCGCCAGATTCACAAAACCGCGCTTGGCGCAGAAACGACCGTACCTTTTGAGCGCCACGAGCTGCCTCCTATTGCCGAGCTCAAAGCTGCAGGCTACCAGATTGTCGGACTCGAGCAAGACGAACGCTCTGTCATGCTGCCAGACTACCAAGTGCCCGACAAAGTTGCACTCCTACTCGGCAACGAAATCGACGGCATCTATCCAGAATACCGCGACCAGTGCGATGCGCTGATCGAAATTCCGATGCAAGGTGCCAAAGAATCGTTCAATGTGAGTGTTGCGTGCGGAATTGCACTCTATCATCTCTCAATCTAGTTTTTCACCATATATAGCATAGCGCAAATCCAAAAGGCAACGCCGCTATATCTTACAGCTATAGCGGCTGCTTTTTATTAAAACTACTTCAGTACGACAGCATCTTCGCCCAATTTCTTCACGAGCTCACCCATCAGTGGACTGTGTTCATCGACTTTAAATGGTAGGCGAATGGCAGATTTCTTGGTCTCGCCAAGAACAAGCACAACTTCTGCGGCCCCCGGATATGCTTTGCATGTTTCTTTGAGATAGAGGAGCGCATCGTGATCATCAGGATTCTTGATGTTGACATAGAGCTTTTGCACTGGGGTTGGTGCAACTGGAGCTGGTGCGGGCTTTTTCTCCGCCGCTGGTTCGGCTTTGACAGGCTTTTTTGGCGCGACGCCACCGTTTTTGTACGCAGCACGCCGCTCCTTCTTGACTGCGCCGCTCATTTTTGGTCCGTCAAGCTTGCGACCCGTCGCCTGGTACTCTTGGATATCCTTGTCACTAACCACGACAATCTCGTCGGCGATTAATTTGCTTTCGCTACCCAAATTACCATCGCGATCACGCGCCGAATTCTTGCCACCTATACGCACCACCGCGTCCTGCACAAGCTTGGCACCCACTTGCTCATAGAGATTAGGAAAGACGATCACTTCACCTTCGCCAAACTTATCCTCAAGTCCTACAAATGCCATCTTCGTGCCGCTCTTTGTCACGATAGTACGCACAGTACTCACGATCCCACCAACTGTCATAGTGCGGCTATCATATTCAGGGATCAGCTGCGTAAGCGGCTGCGTCTGTTCTTCGAGGTAGGTCGCATAGGCGTCAAGCGGGTGCGACGAAATATAAAGCCCCAGCAACTCGCGCTCCCACATTAGCCGCTCTTTGTCGGTGTGTTTGTTAGGCGCTGTTTGCAGTGTCACGGTCGGTTGTACACTTGAGCCTGCGTCACCCATAAGCCCAAATAAATCTGTCTGGCCGCTGGCAGCTTCTTTTTGCACTTTGCTTGCAAAGCCTTGGATTATTTCAAGGTTGTAGAGCAAGTCGGAGCGATCACCAAACGCGTCGAATCCGCCTGCCTTGATAAGCGATTCCCAGGCCTTACGATTAAACTTACTCGTACTCACGCGTTTGGCAAAATCTTCGATGCTGACAAATTTCTCTTCATTACGCGCACGCAAGACTTCTTCGACCGCGCCGACTCCCACGCCTTTGACTGCTGCCATACCAAAACGAATCTGCTTCTTACCCGGCACGACCGCGAACTCGACGAACGACTCATTGACATCTGGGTTGAGTACCTCAATACCCATGTGTTTGCACTCGGTAATCTCAATCGCGAGGCGCTCGGTGTCATCCTGATCGCTCGTCATGAGAGCCGCCATAAATGCATCTGGATAGTGCGCCTTGAGATACGCCGTCCAGTAAGAAATAAGCCCGTAGCACGCCGCATGAGATTTGTTGAAACAGTAGTTTGCAAATTCTTCGAGCTGTTCCCAAAATGTCTCGGCAACTTCTTTGGTGGCACCACCGTGTTTGACCGCACCATCCACAAAATCCACCTTGACCTTGCGCATCAGATCAATTTTCTTCTTACCCACAGCCTTGCGCAGTGTGTCCGCCTGTCCGCCGGTAAATCCGCACCACTCCTTGGAAATCTGCATAAACTGCTCCTGATACACCAAAATCCCATAGGTATTTTTGAGCGAGTTTTCCATCCCAGAGTGGAGATAGGTAATTTCTTCTTGGCCGTGCTTTCGCTTAATAAAGCTATCGATAAACTGCATTGGACCCGGACGATACAGCGCTACCATAGCGATAATGTCATCAAACACCGTCGGCTTGAGTTCGCGCAGATAACGTTTCATACCCGCAGACTCAAGCTGAAACACACCGGTGGTATCGCCGCGCTGAAACAGTTTATAGGTCTCTTCATCATCAAGCGGGATGTGAGACAGGTCAATTTCAGTTTTGTAGACTTTGCGAATAATACGCAGGGCGTTGTTGATAATCGTAAGATTGGATAAGCCCAAAAAGTCCATCTTGAGCAATCCCAGCTCTTCAACTGGCCCCATCGGAAATTGCGTCGCCACCACGCCTTTTTGAGCCATTTCAAGCGGCACATAGTTCACCACCGCCTCTGGAGCAATTACTACACCTGCCGCATGTACACCGTGTGAGCGCATCGTGCCTTCAATCCTCATCGCAAAATCCAACACTTGCTTGGACGTAGGGTTGGCTTCATATTCTTTTTTCAAATCAGCATCTTCGACCACGCTGCGCTTTAGTGGGATATGCCTCCCCTGTTCTGGTGGTGGAATCAGCTTAGCTAGTCGATCACTCTCAGCATAGGGCACTTGCAGCACACGTGCCACATCACGCACCGCCGCGCGGGCCGCCATGGTGCCAAAAGTACCAATGTTGGTGACACGATCGTGGCCATATTTTTCAGCGCAATATTCAATCACTTCTCCACGCCGCGTGTCTTGGATATCGATGTCGATGTCGGGCATTGAGATACGATCGGGATTGAGGAATCGCTCAAACAGCAAATCATATTTCAGCGGATCAAGATCGGTAATATTTAGTGCATAAGCGATGATCGAGCCAGCCGCCGAACCGCGTCCCGGCCCAAAAATAATTCCTTGGTCTTTGCCCCAGTTGATAAAATCCTGGACAATCAGGAAATAGCCATTGTAGCCCATCCGATCGAGTACGCCAAACTCCATGTCCAGCCGCTCAATCTCTTCGGGCTTTAGCCCTGCACGAATGTCATCATTTTTCATCGCTTTGGCTTCATCGAGCGTTTTGCCCGAATAGCGCATCGCCATACCGCGATACACCAACTGATCGAGATATTCTTTCTCGCCAATACCACCAGGCGTAGGGAACTTCGGGATCAAGATCTTGCCAAGCTCAATATCGACATGGCACCTATCGGCAATCCGTTTGGTATTACGCACCGCTTCGGGATTCGTTGCCTCCCAACGACTAATAATATCCGCTGGATCCGTCACATGCAGCTCAAAATCTTTGAGGCTCATGCGCTTTTCATCGCTAAGATACGCACCCGTACCGACGCACAGCAAAATCTCATGCGTGTCCGAATCATCATGTGTCAGATAGTGACCGTCGCTCGTCACCACACATGGAATATCCAGATCCTCACTCAGCCGCTCCAAGTGTTTATTGATACCCACCTGCACATCCCACTTGGCAGGACAATCCGGATGTCCATGATCTTGCAGTTCCAAATAGTAGCGATCACCAAACACCGATTTGTACCAACTGGCGATACGCTTGGCCTCTTCGTAATTATCATTGCGCAGATTTTCGCCCACTTCGCCGCTGGCACACGCCGACAGGATAATCAACCCTTCGTTATATTTCTCTAACAGTTCGTGGTCGATACGTGGCTTATAATACATACCTTCTAGGTTTGCCAGCGTTGATAATTGCATCAGGTTTTTATACCCCGTCTCATTCATGGCGAGAATAATCAGGTGATAGCGCGCTTTGTCTTTTTGCGGATCACGGTCATGCCGAGAACGGGCGGCAACGTATGCTTCCATGCCAAAAATAGGCTTGACGCCAGCATCGGTTGCCGCTTTATAAAACTCAATTGTGCCGCTCATCGTACCATGATCAGTGATAGCCGTCGCTTCCATCCCCATGTCTT
>JAPUEH010000023.1 GCA_027492635.1 Candidatus Saccharimonadota bacterium | reverse complement strand
AGAACTCGCGAAAACGACCGGCCTGAGCACGTTCACCGCGGTGAACCTTGCCGATGTGGTAACGTCGGAACGGGAAAACCAGCTGACCCTCGTGCTGCGCTACATAGCGCGCAAGCGGGACAGTCAGATCGAATCGCAGGCTAAGGTCGGTCTCGCCCTTGTTGAAGCGGTAGACCTGCTTTGCGGTGTCGCCACCGCTCTTCGCAAGAAGCACTTCCGACAATTCAATGTCAGGGGTGTCCAACGGAGAGAAGCCGTAGCGCTCGTAGGTGTTGCGGATGATACCGAGCAAGCGATTGAACTCAATCTGCTCGCCAGGCAGGTACTCGGGGAACCCACTCGGAGTTCGGGGTTTGACTAGCATGTTTAGTCCTCTCTTAATCTGCCAGCAAAGAACGAGATCGTGGTTAAGGTGAGGATACCCAAACCAAGCGTTCTTTTGCTATAATTATATTTATACTATACAGTCAATATTTTGTAAAGCACGCAACTATAGTGCTGTACAAAAAATCACTCATATTCAATTCTTGATTATACCCTAGTAAGGTGCGCATTTCGAGTAGTTGACAAATATCATATCAACTGCTATTGTAAAATTGGTCAAAAGCTGGAGACAACCTAGGAGGAATAGTGAAGACCAAACAGAAGCTCGTTACCGCCGCTGGCGGAAACGGAACGGCAATCGAGATCATTAACCGAGCTCTCGCTCGCGGCGATTACGAATCCCGTGGCAAGATTCTCGAGAGTGATTTCGAGAATCTTGGCGCCGAACAGGCAGGATTCCTCGTCTTGGACGAGAATCACTTCGAGATGGCTGGCGGAGAGTTCTGCGGTAACGCAACACGCTCTGCGGCAGTTCTACTCTATCAGGAATACGATAAGGATGACTTGTCCTTCACGGTTTCTGGTTTCACCGGAGCTGTTCATGCCTCGGTAAAGTCTTTGACTGACACAACGTTCTTCGTTGAAGTCGCATTCCCTGGAATGATGGTCGATACGAAGGAGGTTACGCTCGAAGACGGTACACCCGCTTCGATCGTTGACCTGGGAGGGATTGTGCACGTTGTTATCGAAGGGGCCTTCCCTGAAGATAAAGAGGTGTATACCCTCAAGCATCGGCAGATTGTCGAGCAGTTCAATCTGGGCGAACGTGATGCCGTTGGTGTCGTGTGGTTCCAGAGGGAACAGGACGCAATCGTAATCCATCCCGTTGTGTGGGTGCGAGCAGTGGATACGTTCTACTACGAGTCGTCTTGCGGCTCAGGGACTATCGCAGTCGGAAAGGTGACAGCCACCTCTTCTATAATTCAGCCGACCGGGAAAGTTATCTCGGCGGAAGTCACAGAGGATCGCGTGATCCTCTCGAGTGAGATGGAGGTCGTTCGTTGACGAACAAACTCTGGTGCGGCTTGGCCGCACCACAAGTGCTCAACGAATCAGAGTTCATCGAGACGTACAAGGAGGCCTTTGGCGGGCCTCCGTACTTCGAAGAGTACTCTGATGACGAAGTTCGTGAGGAGATCATCACCCCTCACATGGAGGATGGCATGGTGGTATACGCTACCGAT
This sequence comes from Candidatus Saccharimonadota bacterium, assembly GCA_027492635.1. Classification (GTDB taxonomy): domain Bacteria; phylum Patescibacteriota; class Saccharimonadia; order Saccharimonadales; family Saccharimonadaceae; genus Mycosynbacter. The sequence continues at coordinate 40,720 of JAPUEH010000023.1, read as the reverse complement.
AGCGACAAGCTGATCGGTTTCGGATGCGCTGTTCCATTCAAGAGCTCACCCGAAGATGTCCAAGAATTTTTGGAGTATCTTCACCGCAACAAGGACTTGCCCGATGCTTTCGATCACCGAAATGCTTGGTACATGTCTGAACTGGGAGTGCGCAACTCCTATCGCGGCAAGGGCGTTGCTTGGGAGTTGGTGCGACAGCGTATGGTTCAGGCCATTGCGCAAGGAAGCCACCAGTACTTCATGCGTACAGCACGGGTCGGATCAAATTCGATGCCGATGTACGCGAAGTCTGGGGCGATTCCCCTCGACCAGTTCCAGGACGTTTCGTCTATCGAACAGGCTACCGAAAATCACACCCAGTCGTTGCAGAGGGTTTACCTCTGGGGCGACTGCGCGGAGGCGGTGGCGAGGATCGAGACGATCCAACGTGAAAAGGGATACCCGCTCTTTCGCGACGCCTAACTCAATCAGAGGTATCTCGCCAAAAGATACCTGGCCAATGTCGATGAGGTCAAAATTCGACAAAGTGGGTGGAGGCTGTAGAAATACGGCCTCCACCCACACGAATCTTTGTAATAGGATTATTTTTTTACTCTAAAATCGATCGCATCATAGAGAGTTTTCTTTTTGTAGAAAGCTGCCCACTCGCGATCGCCATACGAGAAGTGCCACCACTCTCCATAGAACGGAGCAAAGTCTTCCTTGGTCATTGCATCGTGAAGTATTTTGCGATTTTCAATCTGTTCATCCGTCAGTCCTAATGCGTATGTTTTAATCTTTTCTTCATTGCTATAGTCGGCAATCTCGGTGCCCATGTCGACATCATCACCGTCTAACGTCACTAACGTTAGGTCAACAGCTGCTCCTGCGGGATGTCCTGCAACATCCAGCGTAGCAACAAAATTGTACACATACTTATCAAGGCTCTTACCTTTAAGGTCGGGTCTCTGTTTTGACACTATCTCACGTCGTTTTGTAAAATAGTCTAGCTGTACGTCTGGGTGACGATAGCCATAAGCAACACGAAGGCGATATCCTTTATTTTTAAGATCCGTCTCAATGCGAGCTAGTTTTTGCGCAACAGAGTCTCTGACGTATATCATGTCACCAGTAATTGGAACCATGTCCTTTTTATTGTACTTAGCGACAATCGAAGAATCATAACGAGTGACTGCAACAAGAGGTTCGCTACTCGATCCGGCGCCATATTGAGCCACGTCGTCGTAACTCAATATGGCTTTTAATTTACCTTTGTCATTCATAATTGTTTACTCCCGCTCCGCAACCCAACTTTGTCCTCGTGTCGGTTCTGTAGTTTTTGCTCAATATCGTCCATAGCGACACTCTTGGCTACAAGTAGAACAGAAAGATGATAGATAAGATCGGCGACCTCACCGACAAACTCTTGATCATCGTTATTTTTCGCGGCTATCACTACCTCGATAGACTCCTCTCCAACTTTTTGAATTATTCGATCAAGACCTTCGGTAAAAAGAGAGTGCGTATAGGAGTCGTCGTCCGTGGCGTTATTCTTTTTATCTTCTATAATTTTGTATAATTCACGAATAGTCATATTATTCTCTCCTTACGCTATCATCTTTTCAATCGGCAGTACTAGTATCCCACGTGCGCCAAGTGTTTTTAGGTCGTTTGCAATACTCCAAAATGTATTCTCATCCATAACAGCGTGCACAGCAAGCCAACCAGGCTTCGTTAATTCCATGACAGTGGGGGCATCAAGTCCGGGCGCAATAGTTTTTATCTCATCGAGACTCTCTGAGGGCGCATTCATCATGATATACTTGAGATTTTTTGCAGTCAGCGCGGCTTCGAGACGAGTCATCATCTGAGACAGAAGAACCTCCTTGGACTTGGGTAGTTTTTTATCGCTCCGTATAAATACCGCTTCTGTCTCCATTATCGTTTCAATCTGTCGCAGATCGTTAAGCGCCAGCGTGCTGCCACTAGCTGTAATATCAGCTATCGCATCAGCAACTCCTAGTGCGGGTGTGATTTCAACCGCACCAGCAATCGTAGTCGTTTTAATGTTTACCCCTTGATCATCAAAGTATTGCTTCGTTGTATTAGGAAACGACGTAGCAATCTTTTTGCCCTCTAGGTCTTCAATGGAGCTAATCTGTGATTCTTTCGGTACCGCAATAACAAGCTTACAAAAGCCGAAGCCAGGCTTCGTGATTTCCGTGACGTTCGCACCTGATTCGCGAATGATATTTTGCCCGACAATACCAATGTCTGCGACACCATCTTCGATGTAGCCAGGGATGTCATCATCTCGGCAGAAGAGTACCTCAACGGGAAAATTACGTGAAGTCGCAAAAAGCCTTCGGTTGTAAACTTCAAATTCAAGCCCCATCAATCGAAGCGCCTTGAATGATTCTTCAGTTAGGCGACCATCCTTCTGAATTGCTATCTTTAAGTTTTCATCTTTTAGTCTTTTGTCCATATGGAACCTCCTTAGGTACGACAAATAATAGATATTTTATCTTCTAAGGAACGAGAGGCAAACAAAAAGAGACCTCCCGCGGTCCCATCCTTATTCCAAGAATCATTACTGAATCTGGCGCTCAGTACCGGCTCTACGATGGATCGCGATTTCGGTTGTGTGACTTTACGGCTTCACTCCCGTGGTGCATTTTGGCACCCAGCTCGTTCCGGCGTGACTGGAACTCTAGCGCTTTATAACCAACATTTACTATATCAGACGAGGGCAAAGATCGTCAAGAGCAATCGAGCATATTGACAAAAAGTATATTATGGCATAAAATACGTAAAAGCTTAAATCTCGGGAGTTGAGTGTGAGCGAAATAGCGAACCAAGGAGATGACAGACATTGTCGAGCGTTTGACGTAGAATCTATCGCAGAAGATTACGGAGTAAACGTTGTTAGTGCTGTTCGACCTTATGGAAACCTCGGTCCCTTTCGACCGCGACGTAACGTTGATTTTCGTGGCGTTCGGTTATTTGACGTCTTATTACGCCAGGATCAGATTCTCTGTTCTTCGACAGTATCCCCTGGAGACGCTAGCGAAAACCTCTACGGAAAATGGGGTGTGATTATCGGAACAGGATCAGTTGAGCAGGCATTTCCGTATGACGCTACGACCTCCGTAGTTGACGATGACGTAATCTCCATTTTTCTAGATAGACTTGAGAACATAAATCCAGAAGAACAAATGTCGAGCGCGATACACTCTCGTGCGCTTTATAATGAAGTCAACGTGAGGGCGAACACTATAGCGGGCGTATACTACTGTACGGACGAAAACGACACACAAGATCCGACTGATTTTCCGTCTCAGCAAACAAATGAGTTTATAGACGAGCTTTCGATACCAAGCTTTCGACTAGAGTCAGGGGAGTTTTATCCGCTACAGTCGCCGCTCAATCTGCGTAACGCCTCTTCTAGCCCTGTCAGCCCTACTGAATTAACTCAATATCGCACTGAAGTAAGTGATGGCGTCAAAGAAAAGCTCGTCAGTTATCTAGTTGGCAACCTAGTGCTCGCTCCGCGCAACGCCGTGTCGAGCGGTGTATCAAGGGGTGATTTCGCACACGAATACAGGGCGCGAAGTGGAAATCCCTACCTTTACGAAGATTTTCTTTTCGAGCAATCCAAGTTAATCGATCCAAAACAACGATTAAGTCTTAGAACATATGGCGCCGTTGCATTATATCAATTTGCACGAAGATCAGAAACAATAAATATGGCAGCAAGCGATAGAGCAAGGCGCATGGCGCAAACCGTTTTATCTCTCGAGGAATTCAACGACCTTGCTCGGCGAATAGAAACAAATGGACAACTGTCAATCACATACGACGACTTTAGCCACTATCTGAAAACCGGTGATTTGCCCGACTATATTAAAGATCACTAAATTCCATTTTCCTGAAGAAGCAGCTCTTGCGTCCTGTGTGACAGCATACGCCGTCACCTTCGATCTTGACGTTAGCGAGCAGTGTATCGTTATCGCAGTCTATAGCAAGAGAAATAACTTTTAGTCTGTTGCCCGATGTCTCACCCTTCATCCATAAAGATTGCCGCGTCCTACTCCAAAAATACACATAGCCACTTTCTTGAGTTTTCTTGTATGCGTCTTTATTCATAAAGCCAACCATAAGCACTGTCTTATCATGATCGTTTTGTATAATGGCCGGTATAAGCCCGTCTAGCTTCTTGAAATCTAATTCCATACTGTTTAGTGTAACACAGAGGTATACGTTTTGTTGTTTTTTACAAGTAATCATGTTATAATTTGGTAACTATGGCAAATCCTCACACTAACCCTATCGAATGCAATAGTCCTGCGGTAGCAGAATATCGCCAAGAAATGCGTCAACGTATCAACGATGTGCTTGCAAGTTTAGCGGTGCGGCGCGTGATTGGTATGTCGGGAGACGCAGACCCAGATAAGCAGGCACTCACGCAAGATATTATCGAGGAATTTGCTACGCACTTTATCGGAGGTGACTATGCCATATTAACAGGTGGCACTGAAGGGGGCGTCCCGCAAATGGGTGTCGAAACAGCGAAACGACTAGGTATACCGACAATCGGCGTTTTTCCAAAACAAGGCGCAAAGTACGCATTACTTAGTCAGCTAGACCTTGCTATCGAGACATCCCCTCCAGATATCGGAGACAGTACGTTTGGAACAGAGACGCCCGCGTTTGTTAATATGCTCGACGGCGCCACGGTAATCGGAGGAAGTTACGGTACGTTAACTGAAGTCTCAACTATCATGAAGACGAATGTTAAAAGAGCTCGCGATCGCTCCCGAGAGCTGCCTGACGCACAAGAACCTATTTATTTTGCGCCAATCGCCTCGACCGGCGGCGCCGCAAGCAGTGCGTACGAGCTTGCGCACAGCTTAGGTGGTGACATCGAGGACTCACTTGGCATGCCAATATTACCCGCTACCGATGGTCGTGTTGCGGCGAAATTTATCTACGACAGGCTTAATTAATAGCCAATACAGCTAACTAGGGTCGATCTAGGCACACTCAAGGGCAATTCGCGAATTCCTTTTGCAAATACTACATGTTGTTAGGGTATACTCGGCATATGCTATACTAAAGACTTATGATTGCCGATATCAACATCACCGAAAAATCATTTGGCGACAAAACGCTCATGAGTAGCGTCAAATTTGCGATAGACGACGGCGAAAAAATCGGCGTCGTTGGCCGTAATGGCGTCGGCAAGTCGACGCTTTTTGGGATCTTGGCTGGTACAGATGAGGATTATACAGGTGAAGTCACTTATCGGCGCGGCATCACTGTAGCGAGTACGGCGCAGGAGCACCATAATCTTGGCGACGCAACGGTGCTGCAATACGTGCTGGCGGGCTTACCCGAGTATCCCGCATTGAGTCATATTATTGAGACATATCCCGATACTATGGGCGACAATATGAAACTAATCGATGAATACACGCAGGCGTTGCAGCGTTTCGACGACAAAGGATTTTATCAGATAGAGGAAAAGATAGAGCGCGAGCTGGATAATTTTCAACTCAGCGGCACGGCGCATCGCGCCATGGCATCGCTCTCTGGCGGCCAAAAGCGCCTGATAGAAATCGTCAAAATCATGCATAGCGATGCGCACCTAGCCCTCATCGACGAGCCAACTAATCACATGGACTATGTGGCCAAACAGCAGTTTATTGATTGGATGAAAAGTGCACAGGAGGCGATGCTTGTCATCACCCACGACCGCGACGTGTTGCATGAAGTCGATCGGATTGTCGAGCTCAAAGATGGCGGCAGCGTGAGCTACAAAGGTAACTACGACGCGTATCTCAAGCAAAATGCCACCAGCACCTCGGCGGGTATGAACGAGTTTGAGCAAATCGAAAAACGCATCGTCAACCTCAAGCAAAAAGTACTCGACTACCAGCGTCTCAAAGAGAAATCGCGTAATCCCGGCACGATTCAAAAGTTCAAAAAGCTCGAAAACGACTCGCGCACCGAGCTTGCCGAGCTGCAGGCGAAGGAAAAGCCAACATTTTGGATCGACAAAGAATCTGCCGCGCAGCTTGATTACAAGGCAGCCTCGCGCTACGATAAATTCAAATCAAAAAACATCCGTATGAATATCAAAAACGATGACTCGCGTAGTAAACATGTGCTTGTCAAAGCGGTGGATTTGGCTCTTGCCTATGGCGACAATATTCTGTTTGAAGGTATTAATATCGACCTGCGCGAAGGCGAGGCGCTGGAACTACGCGGCCGCAACGGCGCGGGTAAGACGTCGCTTCTCAAAGCACTTCTCGGGCAAACGGGCGCGCCGGATATTTTGAGCGGTAGTCTCGAACTCGACACCCACGCGCGCATCGGTGTGTACGAGCAGGAAATCGACGAAAAATACCTTTCCTATCCGCTCGAAGAAGCGATCGAACGGCTCTATCTCGACCGTGATCTTCCTATTAGCACGACAAAAATTCGCGGACTTATGAGCGACTATCTTTTTACGGAAGCCGACCGAGTGATACCGCTTGCTCGCCTAAGTGGTGGCCAAAAAGCTCGTTTTCAGCTTATCTCTATGCTAGCCAATGACCCGCAGTTGCTGATTCTTGACGAACCAACTAACCACCTGGATTTGCCAAGTATCGAAGAAATAGAGACGGCGCTCGGACGTTACTCGGGTGCGGTGCTCTACGTGAGTCACGACGGCTATTTTCGTGAGGCACTCGGTGGCGAGACGCTGACTATTGGCCGGAAATAGTATAAGTTTTGGCATCAAACGCGTCACCGAGTTCTATGGTGACTTGCGGCTCAATATCAAGATGTAAACTATCCCATGACATGGTTGCAAGTCGGTGTGGCGTATGTTGAATGGCATGGACACGAGCCTTTGCACGAGTGTTTTGTGGTGGCAGTGTTGTCGCCAGTGCAAGTTCGCTGGCAGTAGCAGCCTGCTGGCCAACACGACGATACCAGCGCCGTGCACTCCCGTTTTCTGATAAATCTTCCCACTTCAGGTCATGCATGACCGCATCAATGTTGCGCGAAGAGATGTCGGCGGGAGCGAAGCCTTGGCCGTATAAGTGCTCAAGCTTGGCTGCCCAATCTATCCTATCGGCGACTGCAGCGACATCACCATCTTGGGTGCTGCAACGCTGGAAATCCTGATAGAGGCGATCAAACTCATACACGGCTTTTTCTTCATACAGAGGTAAGTCATAGGCGGCAAAAGCGTCGTATGCAGCATCGTAGATAGCCTTTTGATGGTCGAGTGCGGTGATGGTGCGGCCGTTTGCGAGCTGTACGTTGTCGGGATTTTCTGCTGCCTGCACGGTACTGGCTACATAGAGGTGTGCGGGAAAAATATCATGTTCGATGAGGCGTAGCGCCAGTGAGGTAAGCGCGTATTTGTGATGGATCGCCCAGGGTGACATGTTGCCATCACCGGAGCGGATTTCTAATCTGTGAGGCGCAAATGTATTCCATGCGGTTTTTAGCCCATCGCCACTCATCTTGCCCATCATGTCATAATTGGTAAAGAAATCTTTTTGGCTTGTTGCATAGCCAGTCGGTGTCACAATACCCGCACCCGCCCAGCTGCCGCGTGTACACAATATTGATTTGAGTGCCTGTGCGTCGTAAGCATCGTCCACTGTAATGTCTACACCGCCCAGATCGGATGAATAATTTTCGTGGTGGCCTGCACTGATGGACTCTAGCAATATTTCTCCGGTTTGCCCTACTACTTCCAGCATGCCACTGCGCTTGTAAACTTTTGAGGATGTCGCATACTCTTGTGAAATTCGTTTGAGTGTTTCTCGTGCAATCACTTCACCTGCTTGTTCGTATAGCGCCACCTGTTCTGGGCTGACGCATTCAGGCGTGGCGTACTCTAGCACCTGACCTTCGTCGACGTATAACTTACCGCCGTTGGTTGTGATGATCTCGGTGGGACATCGCAAATCCGCTAGTACATAGCGATCTGGCGTGATAGCCGCGAGATGCGGCATACTGCCCGTGTCGTACGGTAGTGCTGCGGTATACTCTGTTTCACTCCCGAAGCAGCGCGGCGGAGTGTCATGCGCAAATTCGTTTAGGCGCCGAAAAGATGGTATCATATGCAAATAATACCATAATATTCGTGTATTTACAAAAGCTATATATAAAAAGACGTAGCTAGAAAAAACGCCACATGCGGAGCGCTAGAGTTAGGCGGCGAGCAGTTTTTTGTCTTTGAGTGCTTGCTGTAGTTTCGGCCTGTCAAATCCAAGTACGATGTCACCGTCGATATCGGTCACTGGTACACCTTGGAAGTTGCCACCGATTTTGCCCATCAGCTCTTCATAGGCTGCCTTATCTTCTTCGATGTCTTTTGCATCGTATTCCACGCCAAGCTTATCGAGCCATTGTTTTTCTGTGCCGCAAAACGCACACCATGTAGTGCTGTAGATAGTTACTTTGCTCATAAAACCTCCTTTTCGCTCCCCTTATCATACTATATCTAGTGTCGCCATGTCTATATATCACCCCACGACGCACAGTGTATACTAAGTATATGAAGCTCACGAAATACGCCCACGCCTGCCTTGTACTCGAGCAACACAAGCAGGCTATCGTCATCGACCCGGGTAACTTTAGCGATGATTTTGAGGTGCCCGACAATGTACTTGCGGTGCTTATCACCCATCAGCATGCCGATCATTGTGATCCAGGCAAGCTGCGCGCTATCATTGGCGCCAATCCGCAAGCGACGGTGTATGGCCTCGGCGAAGTGACCCAGGTCGCAGGTATGGCTGTCTCGGCCGTGCAGGCTGGTGATGAGCTGGATATTGGTACGTTCCACATAGAGTTTGTTGGTGGCGCGCACGCGACAATTCACTCGGGGCTGGAGCCGGTTGGCAATGTGGGTATCGTTGTCAACCGCGATCAGCTGTATTATCCTGGCGATTCGTTCACTCCCCCGCCGCGCCAGATGAACTATATTGCGGTACCAGTGGCAGCACCGTGGCTCAAAATCAGCGAGACGGTAGATTTCCTCCGCGCAGCAGCACCCGCACACGCATTTCCTACGCATGATGCTATACTGTCGGCCAAAGGAAAATCGCTGGTTGATCGTGTCGTTTCTAACCTGCTTGATGATTCCGATGTCTATACTCGGATAAAAAATGGTGAAACTATCGAGCTATAGCTTGCGAAACCTAGTCCGTTCTTTTATAATGCAAAGTGTCAAAGTAGAAAGTACGTGTTCTCTATTCTCTCCTCTTTTGTAGGACATAGAATGCCAAGAATCGTCTAACAGGTCGAATTGACAGTAAATAAGATGAAGGTATTCAATATACATGTCCAAGAAAAATTTGTTCATCGGTAGCCTGGCGTATGCTACTACCGACGAAAGCCTCGCAGAGTTTTTTTCACAAATCGGTGAAGTTGAATCTGCCAAGGTGATGACTGATCGAGATACTGGTCGCAGCCGCGGTTTTGGCTTCGTTACGTTTGTAAACGAAGATGACAACGCAAAAGCTGTAGCAGAACTCGACGGCAAAGAGCTTGATGGTCGTGCTATCAACGTGAGCGAAGCTCGCCCACGTGAAGAGCGCCCACGCCGTGATTTCGGCGGCTCAAACGGCGGCGGTCGTCGCGATGATCGCGGTGGCAACGGTGGCGGTAATTCGTTCCGTCAGCGTAGCTGGTAATTTTGGTGTAACGCACTAATCAAAAATCACCCCGACTATCCGGGGTGATTTTTGACTTATCTAAAGTACTGAAGTTTAGCAGTCTACAACTTGTCATTTTTCCTGTCATGTATCGCGCGTTCACGTGCTACGATTTCATCATGGTGACGACGGTAGCTGTTTTGCGAGAAGCCGACCACGCTAATAATAGCAATATAGCCCGCTGTGATAGCGATAGCCCCGGTCAAGACAATATCCGTGGATGCGAAACCTGTGTCGATATCGGTGAACATTCCAAAAATACTCCATGCATTGTAGAGCGCTACGCCTGCGGCGATTACAGCGATAAAAAGCTGCGTGCTTCTGTCGGATTTGTAGATGAGATTTTCAAACCCACTAATAAGATCAAAGATCCAGTTAAACATACTCATAAGTATATCAGTATTTCGTAGCAGTGCGATTATTTCCAGGTTAATGCCCGAGATTGAACGCTCTCGGGCGGCGTTATGGTTACCCACTCTTCACCTTCTTGGGGTGTGGTTGCTGCGAGGTAACGGCCGAAGCGTCACCTCTTCCTGTGGTTCACGACCAAAAGTCAGTCGCAGCACCAATGGCGAACCAGAGTAAGAAAAATACCCTGGCATATCCATTAGCAGCGCTTGGCTACTCGACAGGTCTCCCGTGAGCTCTAGTATTTGAGCGAGCCAACGCAATGTGTCGATTTGTTCGAGCAGAGCCCCAGTTTTGGGCTCTATGACGTGTGCGTAGAGTTGGCGCAAATCACGGCATGCTCGAGCGATTGCATCGAATCTTGCGTTGAGTGACTGCAAGGTGTGACGCAGCGCGACAAAATCGCGAAAGTCCGCATATGTACAACTACATTGTCTTGCAAGGCAGTTTTTTCTGTCTGGGTCGCAGTCGCTCGATCGTCGAATGTTACGATCTGGATAGCAGCGTCGCATCTCCACGACACGTGGCGCCATGGTGTTGATCCTGCGATAGACCTTCTCCCCTTCTTCAGTGAGCTGGACGGTCTGGTGTTGGATGTCGATTGCTGCCTTCTGGAGTCCGAGGACTCCTGTCGCGCTGTTGATAGACCGAGTGGCCAGTATTACAGGGTGCATCCTTCCTCCATGGGTCGGTGTGGTGTATACTATACCACTATTGACAAACGACGTCTACTTTGCTATACTAAAAGTATTGCATTTAGTAATGCTAGGGTTGTTCTAAGACGAATGCGCAAACAGCTATTTGCTTCATCTAGGCGCTTTCTCACCCGAATGTTCTCTCGTACTTATCTCTGCAATACAGATATATAATTTATGACAGCTATGTATCTCGAGTACAGGCTGGCTGTTTTCGCCGAGGAGTGGAGCAAGGCGTATGAAAGATACGACGCGCGAGCGCCGCAGGTGAAACGGTCAGCCTGTGCCGAGAGGCATAGTTCGTCCTCAGAAAGAGGTATTTTACATGGCTTACAAAACCCATGGTTCAGGGCGCCCACAGCGGAGCGCCAGTAGTTTTCGACGTGGTCGCCCGAGCGGTGGCCGCAGCGGCGGCGCACGCAAAAAAGGTCCGCAGAAGCAATATATTCACCCGTCAAAATTCGTCAATAAAGCTGTCGCCAAAGAAGCTGAGCAGCCGTACGAGCCAAAACACGTCTTCGACGACTTTCCTTTTGGCGCCGAGCTGCGCGCCAATGTACGCGCCAAGGGCTTTGAGCGTCCAAGCGCGATTCAAGATCAGGCCATCCCAGAGATTATTGCTGGCAAAGATGTCATCGGTCTGGCAAATACTGGCACCGGCAAAACCGCCGCGTTCCTCTTGCCAATTATCGAGCGTATGAGTGGCATCATGCTGCGCCCAAGCGTGCTCATCGTGGCGCCAACGCGTGAGCTGGCTCAGCAGATCGACGAAGAGTTTCGTGCGTTTGCTCGCGGTATGGGGCTCTACTCTGCCCTCATTGTCGGCGGCGTCAATGTCGACCGTCAGTTACGCGATCTCAAGCGTCGTCCGCACTTTATCATCGGTACCCCTGGTCGTCTCAAAGATTTAATCGAAAAGCGCCAGCTCCAGATGAAAAATATGGGTGTGCTTGTGCTTGACGAAGCCGACCGCATGCTCGATATGGGCTTTTTGCCAGATATCCGTGCGATCGTGGGGCAAATGCCGCGTGAACGCCAGACATTGTTTTTCTCGGCGACTATCACGCCGGATATCGAAGCTTTGGTGCATGATTTTTTGAACGATCCTATCACGATTTCTGTACGCACCAATGAAACGAGCGATCATGTCGAACAAGATATCATCGAGGCTCGCGACAAATCGCACAAGGTTGAGCTCCTCGCCGACTTGCTCGCGCAGGACGAATACCAAAAAGTGCTGGTGTTTGGCGAAACTAAGTTTGGTGTGCAGCGCCTCAGCGATCATTTGAGCAATCTTGGCCACCCGTCAGTTGCGATTCATGGCAACAAAAACCAGTCGCAGCGCCAACGTGCACTGAAGCAGTTCAAGGATGAAAAGGTCAAGGTGATGGTGGCGACAGATGTCGCGGCACGCGGACTCGATATTCCTAACGTGACACACGTGATCAATTTTGATACGCCGCAGACCTATTCCGACTATGTCCATCGTATCGGCCGTACTGGCCGCGGCGGCGCACGCGGACGAGCACATACGTTTATTGATCAGCAATAATGCTGCCGTATATCAAAAACCTCCGCGTAGATGCGGAGGTTTTTTGACTATTCTTTCTGCGCAGGTTTATAGGCAGGTGCTTTTTTGCTTGTGGTGGCTTGTGGCATAAAATGTGGGCGGAGTTGAAATAAGACATAGAAGCCTATCGCATAGACCACGAGGTTGATTACGAGAGAGCCGGGTTGTAGTGTGACGATACTTGCTACGATACTTAGTGCCGTGCTGACAAGCATGACGATGAAAATGAGCTGCCAGCCGCGGTGCTGCTTGTTTTTGAGTGGGGTGATGGCCATAGCTTCTACTACAATCGCAAACAGCAGGGTGACAAATGAGATAGATATACTCAACCATGCCAGAGGCGCGATTGCCGGGTTGAAGCCATAACCTGCAAAAAGATTGCCAACACCCACGGCTGTAGAGACACCAAAGGCAAGAAGCAGGAGTGGCACAAGCGTGACAAGCGTCATGATTGATAAGATGACAGAGATGAGTACTAAGAGCCAGCCATAGTCTGCGAGCCATTTTGTCAGGCCTGCGGGTAGTTTCGGCAGAGTTTTGTTGAGATCTACTAATTGCGCTTCAATTGATTTTACAGTGTCCACGGGTCACCTCCACGTAGAATTACTAGTATTCTCTTAAGAGTACTCTTGTCCAAGGGCAAAGACAAGTAGGAATACCCATATATTGATTTTTACAAGAATATGTGATATAATCCAAGGTAATTTGGCTCCTCGTATCTGAGGCTGTCAAATTAGTCCCTCGTGGCATCCGCTGCAAGGTGAATTTAGTACTGGTAGAATCTTATACATTCTCCCACCGACAACAAGGAGTTGATTCGCATGCAGTATGCGAATGAGTACATTAAGGGGCTTGCCTCTCAGGGTGCGACACTTGTTGTCGTACCGGGAACAGATGACAGAGGGGGTAAAAACCTCCTCTGCTGGTTGAAGTGGTTTGTTGAGCTGTTTTCAAGGCTCGTGGTCATCGACTACCCTGCCACTGTCGGACCGGTCGTCGGAGGCCTTCGAGCCGATCGCTATGACACGTCGTGCGCTAAGGCAATTGCCGCGACGACCGAGGCCGTTCGAGGTATCTCGGGCAAGGTTGTCATCGTCGGCTACTCGCAAGGTGCCGAAGCAGCATGGCTGGCGGTCGCTGGCCTGCGTAAGCTCGGCATCAAGCCAGATGCAGAAATCGAGCTGATTGTGTGGGGTCATCCCCGTAGTTCGACCGGTTTCAAGCCGCATCTGGGGCGTCATCATCCCTTGGTAGCGTGGCTGCTGGAGCGATTTTGTGGCGCTGCTCGCAATGGTGCTGCTGACGAACAGCTGATGGGTGACATCCGCGTGACCTCAATTGCTATCGTGGGTGATCCTGTGACGGCGTTTGAGGTGTGGTGGAAAAATCCGATTGGGTTCGTACTGAACACGATCTTTGGGTTTTTCATGACTCATGCTGGACTTGGGCGCGAAAGTGCGTCACGAGTGGGAACGCTCAGCCTGCGGAGTGTTCGGCAGTCGGCTGACAGTTCGACGACCCACGTGGTCTTGAATGCAGCCCATCCTGTCGGACAGTTTCTGCGGACAAAGGGCGTTCGATGTGACGAAGGGCTCATGCGGGTGCTTGCGATGCTTGCACCCGTCACCGTACCGGGCGAAAAGTCAGTCAGCATCGTCGCGATTCGGCGCAACTGGATAGTAGCTACTCGACCTGTTATGGTCGAAGCACTGCCCGAGGTTGTCGAGATCGCCCTCGAAGAGGAGAAGCCCGTCCTGCCGCCATTGGCAGCCGCGAGCTAGAGATTCTACTATGTCTCTGCCCCCGACTTGCATGTACGACATGCGAGTCGGGGGCTCTTCTTTTTGTGGTTGATTTTTTATATATTTTGTGCTATAATCACTCACGGTTCACTTACCTAATTTGCTGCATGGCAAGGTTAAGTGGATAGCGATACTCTTCTCTCAGGCAAGCCCGCCTAGGCAGAAGCTTCGAAGTTAACAACACAAAGAAAGGAGCCACTCGTGGCTCGCTCTCTCACGTCCATGTCCACCCTCGGCGCTGGTATGGCGGCTACTGCCGCCCTGCTGGCTGTGCCAGTGACTGCATCGGCGGCCGTGCCGCCGAACATCCAGGGTCTGATCGATTCGGGTGTCATCTCCGATGGCACGCGTCCCGACAACACCCAGGATTGGTATCCTGGTCTGCCGGCGATCGTGATCATCACGCCGGGTACCGACGACACGTCGTTGCTCGACCGTACGGCCGGCCTCTCGGGTACGCGCACCACGTATGTGGTGCAGTATCCGGAGTCGGTTGGTCCGATCATCTCGGGCAAGTCGGGTGCGTTGCTGCCCTTCTTCGCACCGAGCTACGACAAGTCCAAGGAAAAGGCGGTTCAGGGCAACCTGGCCGTCTTCCGTGCACTGAACGACAATCCGCCCGGTGTGCTGGTGATCTTCAACGGCTACTCGCAGGGTGCGGATGCGCTCGGCAACGCCGTGGAAGAGGCATACGCGGAGGGTGTGATTCCTCCTGGCGTGCTCGTGGTGCTCATGTCGGATCCTCGTGGTCCGTGGGGTGTCAAGCAGTGGGTGGCTAGCCAGCCGCTTCTGCCCGAACTCCTGGGTGTGATCGGCGTCAAGTCGGATGGTGCTCGTGATCCGGGCGCTACTGGCGACACGGCGGTCACCTCCGTCATCCTGACGGGTGATCCGGTGGCGAATTGGCAGTGGCAGCCGCTGCGGCCGATTTCGTCGCTCGCCGTCAATGCGGCTGGATTCTTGACCGTTCACAGCGGTCGGGGTCCACAGCACTATGGCACCATCACCTCGCTGGGTCCGTCGACCACGTATCTGAGTGATGACGGTGCCACGATGTACTCGGTGTTCAAGACAGCGCACCCGTTCGCGTTGGCGACGGCTGCGCTGTACGACTCGCTCGGCATCGAGTACACAGCGGACGATCTGGCTGAGTGGGACGCTGCGTGGCAGAAGTTCTACAAGATCTCCGAGCCGACACCCGGCAATGCTGCGGTGCCGATTCACGGTCTGTCGACTGTGCCCGTTTCGTCGAGTTCGTACTCGGTGACGATGCCGAGCGAGGTGGCTACTGGTCAAGAGCCGGCCGCAGCCACGCCCACGGTGCTTCCGGAGGTGCCTGTGACGGCAACTCCGGTGGAACCTGCGCCCGACACGACTGCGATCTCCGATTCGGAGAACAACGTCACGGAACCTGAGCCCGAACCTAGTCCGGTCGTCACGAACGACCCGCTTGCGGTGTCGGACTCGGATGTGGATTCGTCGAATCCGGAGTCGCCCGGCCAGGTGACTCCGGAAACTCCAGACACATCGGATGCTGACGATTCGTCGGCAACCGATGCGACGGATTCGTCGGTTTCGTCCGAGCCGACGGCTCAGGAATAACTTCATATCGCTTATAGCCTCGTCTGCTCGCTACCATCCAGGTAGCGGCAGGCGAGGCTGTTTGCTTTCCTCGGGGCTATTTTTTCTTGCTTGTGAGATACCACCCGCCGTCGAGTCCTTTGTAGGTGGTGAGCTCTAGGTCTGGCGTGAGTAGCATACGCTCGGCTGCCGCCTGTTCTGCTTGGTGTTTGGTGGCAAAGCGACGCTTGCTTGCTTCTGTGTGTGCGGGAGCAAAAGGCGTATGCTGAGGTGTTTTGTTTCGTCGGGGCATACTCTCTATTATACGCAGCGTTCTACTCTTGGCGAATCGTCAATTCTCTGCTACAGTATAAACGTAGATGAGTACATCACCCGAAAAACCTCGTGATGACAAGCCTACGCCGCCAGAACGATCAGCGGTCATTTTATTGCTCAGTGATTTGGGCGACACCACATGGCGCATGTTTGTTCCGACGATAGGGCTACTGCTGTTGGGAGTGTATATAGACAGTACATTTGGCACCAATCCTTGGGGTTTGGTTACAGGAGTTGCGCTCGGCTCTTTCATTGCAGGATTTCTCATTAAAAAACAATTGCAGAAGGTTTAATCACTAGAATATGGATAAATTACACACTAGTCTTGCGGCAGAAACACTTTTTCACATTGGTCCTGTGGCTATTACGAATTCAATGCTACTCGGCGCGATGGGTTCGCTGCTCATCATCGCAATTTTGGTATACGTTGCTTCAAAACTCAAAAAAGGTCAGACTAATTTCCTTGTTGGTCTCGTACAGTGGGCGTTTGAAGGTTTTCTTGGCCAAGCAGAAGAAATTATTGGTGACAAACAGACGGCGCGCCGTCTGTTTCCGCTTGCGATCACGATGTTTTTCGTCGTACTCGCCACCTACTGGATCGCCGTTATCCCTGGTGTGGGCGTACTCACATGGCATGGTCAGCCGCTATTTCGCGGGTTGCCGGCCGACCTCAACTTCACGTTTGCCCTCGCGATTATTACGATGGTAACGGGTCAAATCTACGCTATCCGCGCACATGGCTGGGGCGGTAATGTGGGGCGCTATCTGCGCAATCCATTCAAAGACCCTGTCGGTGCGTTTGAGGGTGTGCTAGAGTTCATTGGCGAATTCTCGCGCCATATTGCACTCAGTTTCCGTCTCTTCGGCAACGCGTTTGCTGGTGAGATTCTGCTACTTGTGGTGCTACTCCTCACTGGTTTTGCCGCTGCATTTGCACTGCCGCTCGTGATGGTATTTGAATTGTTTATTGGGTTTATTCAGGCGTACGTGTTCTTCGTCCTTACTGTCATCTTCACGTCGCTGGCCGTTCAATCCCACGGTGCTCACGACGAGCACAATGTCACTTCTCTCGATCACTCCCCTGCTGATACTTCTAAGAAGGCTGCAGTGGCAGAATAACAGAGAGTGATATATATTAAAATAAATTATTTTAATGAAACATCGAGTCGCCTCGAACATGAAAACAAGTTTTCGCGTTATTCGGCTCGTCGATGTTATAATTTAGGTAATAATTAAAAGGAGTTACAACTAACATGGAACAATTAGCATTCGTACTGGCTTACGCACTACCTGCACTTGGCGCAGCATTCGGTATTGGCCTCATTGGTGCCGCAGCGCTCAACGCGCTTGGTCGCAACCCAGAAAAGCTTAGCGATATCCGTACACTCATGATTACCGCTATCGTCTTTACCGACGCCCTCGCGATTATTGGTATTGTCGTAGCATTTATCGCACGAGCATCGTAATCCAGAGGCAACAATGGAATATTTTGCACCACTAACTATAATCGCTTCTGCCGAAGCCGCCTCCACAGACGGCGGTATCTTGGGTGCGCTTGGTATTGACTGGACGTTACTTGGTCTGCAAATTGTCGCATTTTTGCTGCTCGTATGGCTGTTGGGTAAATTTGTCTACCCAGTTTTCATGCGCATCATCGATGAGCGCGAGCAAAAGATTGAAGCCAGCGTCAAAGCAGCAGAGGTAGCTGAGAAGAATGCCGAAGCTGCACAGGACGGCATCGAGGCATTGCTCAAAGAGGCTCGCAAAGAAGCCAAAGAGATTGTGACAACTGCCAAAGACGAAGCCACGGCTATGCTTGAAGCGAGCGATGCCAAGGCTAAATCTCGTGCTGATAAAATCGTCAAAGACGCGCATGACCAGCTCGAAAAGGATATCGTAGCAGCACGCAAAGCGCTCCATAACGATACTATCGAACTTGTCGCGCAGGCTACAGAAAAAGTACTGGCAGGCGTGGCCGACGCCAAGCTCGACCGCAAGATTGTTGAATCTGCTGTCAAGGAGGCCAAATAGGTCATGGCAAAACTCAGTCGTCGTAAGATTGCTGCTGTATGGGCAAATGAGCTCATCGCAGGGCGCGATATCACCGACCAAGTAGCGGCGTATCTGGTAGAAGAGCGTCGCACCAGCGAAGCCGAGCTTATTGTGCGCGATACTGAGTCGGCCTTGGCTGCCCGTGGTGTTACCGTGGCAGATGTCGCCAGTGCGCATGAACTCAGTGCCGATGCACGTACGGCTATCGAAAAGTTCCTAGCTGTCGCTCGTGGTGCTAAGCGTATAGAACTTCGCACAGAGATCGACGCCGATTTGCTCGGCGGCGTGCGTGTCAACACTGCGGACGAGCAGCTTGATACGACGCTCCGCGCACGACTGAATAAATTAAAAGCAAGCAAGATATAAGGAGAATTATGGCAGAATTATCAGTGACAGAACTGTCCCAAGACCTCCGCGATGCGATTGCCAAACTCGATGTCTCCGGAGACCTCGAAACCGTCGGTATCGTGACTCGCGTGGGCGATGGTGTGGCATGGGTGCATGGATTGCGCTCGGCTGGCTACAGCGAAGTGCTACTTATCGAAGGTGCAAACGGCGAGACTGTCGAAGCCTTTGCGCTCAACCTGAACGAAGACGAAATTGGTGCGGTACTGCTGGGTAGCGACGAAGCGGTTGCGGCGGGCGCCAAAGTGACGCTCAAAGGCACGGTGCTTGATGTACCAGTTGGTCCAGAGCTACTCGGCCGCGTGGTTGACCCGCTTGGCAATCCGCTTGATGGCGGCCCAGCAATCAAAACCAAACAACGTGGTCTTGTCGAGCGCGAAGCGATTGGTGTGATTGGCCGTAAGCACGTTCACGAGCCAATGATGACAGGTATTATGAGCATCGACGCCATGTTCCCTATCGGTCGTGGCCAGCGTGAGCTTATTATCGGCGACCGCCAGACGGGCAAGACAGCGATTGCTATCGACACCATGATCAACCAAGGTCGCCAAAAAACAGGCGTCATTAACGTCTATGTGGCGATTGGCCAGAAATTATCCAAGATTGCTCGCTTGGTCGAACGCCTCAAAGAAGAAGGCGTCATGGATCAGACGATTATCGTGGCAACTGGCCCGAGCGATCCTGCGTCACTACTCTACTTGGCTCCATACTCAGCGACTGCCATGGGTGAATACTTCCGCGACAACAAAGAGCACGCACTCATCATTTACGATGATCTCACCAAGCATGCCGTCGCGTATCGTCAGATGTCACTCCTCCTTCGCCGTCCACCAGGACGCGAGGCGTTCCCAGGCGACGTGTTCTACTTGCACTCTCGCTTGCTGGAGCGCAGCGCCAAACTCACCGACGAACTCGGCGCAGGCTCCCTGACTGCCCTGCCTATCATCGAGACGCAAGCTGGCGACATCTCTGCCTACGTCCCGACCAACGTCATCTCGATTACCGATGGTCAGATCTTCCTCGAGACAGACTTGTTCAACCAAGGTATCCGCCCAGCTATCTCGGCAGGTCTCTCGGTGTCTCGTGTCGGTGGCGACGCGCAGACAAAAGCCGTCAAATCTGTCGGCTCACATCTCAAGCTTGGTTTGAGCCAGTTCCGCGAACTTGCCAGCTTTGCCCAGTTTGGTAGCGATCTCGACGAAGCGACGAAGAATCAGATTGAAAAAGGTCAGCGCCTGACGGAGCTGCTCAAGCAACACCAATACCAGCCCGCCAGCGTCTGGGAGCAGGTTGCCAGTATCTATGCGGTATCCGAAGGTGCGTTCGACAAAGTACCTGTGAGCAAAATCAAAGATGCGCAGCAAGCCCTGCTGACTCGCCTGTGGACCGACCACAAAAAAGACATGCAGGAACTCACCAAAGGTGATGAGAAAATCGCTGGTGACAACAAGTACGCCAAGCTAATTCTCAAGACGGCCGGGTCTGTGGCGAAGGGATTTGAGGAGTAAATCGTGTCTAATACACGCGCTCTCAAAACGCGTATCCGCTCGGTCAAAAGTACCAAGCAGATTACCAAAGCTATGCAACTAGTCGCGGCGAGCAAGATGCGCAAGGCTCAAGAAGCTGAAGAAGCATCTGCACCGTACACTCGTGCGGCCAACGAGATTTTGACACACTTGGCCAGTCAGGGCGTGACGGATAATCACCCACTGTACGAAAAACGTGCCCAGGTGAAATCTCGCCTGCTTATCGTCATCGCGACAGATAAAGGCTTGGCTGGAGCGTACGATGCCAATGTGCTCAAGCTCTACGCTAAACAGCTTATCGCCGACGACAGCGAAGGCACACACAATCAGACGATCGCTATCGGTCGCCGTGCCAATCGCTTCGTGTCGAAGCTGCGCGATACAGAAGTTGCGGCGGCGTATCAGGATTTGCCAGACGACCCGTCGGGCAGCCAATTGCGCGCGATTGTCGATATGGCCATCGCTAAGTTTGAAGCGGGCGAAGTCGATGCTGTCGACGTGGTGTTTACCGAATACATCAGCAGTGTGCGCCAAGAGGCACGCATGCAACGAGTGCTACCGGCGGGCTACGAATCGGTTGAAGTAAGCGATGATGTGCGCGAAGCTGTATTTGAGCCAAGCGAAGAAGAAGTGTTGCAGGCAGTCACCTATCGGCTCATCGAGTCGCAGGTGTATCACGCGCTGCTCACCGCCCGCGCCAGCGAATACATTATGCGCATGATGGCCATGAAAAACGCCACCGACAACGCGACAGATCTGATTGATGACCTGACACTCGCGATGAACAAGGCGCGCCAAGCGGCAATTACCCAAGAACTAGCAGAAATAAGCGGCGGCGTGGAAGCCCTGAATGATTAAGAGAAGGAGATTTTGATGACTAAGACAGCAACAAAAACAGATGTCGGACACATCACCCAGGTAGTGGGTGTGGTTGTCGACGTCGAGTTTGCCGACGGCGTGAAGTTGCCAGCGATTTATGACGCTTTGCACGTCGAGCACGACAGTAAAACAATCACACTCGAGGTGGCGCAGCACCTCGACGAGCATACAGTGCGTACTATCGCGCTCAGCAGTACCGATGGTCTCCGCCGCGGACAAGACGCTGTAGCCACTGGTGCGCCAATCAGTGTGCCTGTAGGCGAAGAAACCCAAGGCCGCATGTTTAACGTCGTCGGCGAACCTATCGATGAAAAACCAGCTCTCAAAGGTAAGCGTGCACCAATTCACCGTCAACCACCTGCTCTGACCGAGCAGTCAAACACGGCTGAAATTTTGGAAACAGGCATCAAGGTCATCGACCTGATCGCGCCACTCACCAAAGGTGGCAAAGCTGGCCTCTTCGCTGGTGCGGGTGTCGGTAAAACTGTCCTCATCCAGGAGCTGATCAATAACATTGCCGAATACCACAAGGGCAACTCTGTGTTTGCGGGTGTCGGTGAGCGTACGCGTGAAGGTAAAGACCTCTACGAAGAGCTGGCCGACAGCGGCGTGCTCGACAAGACCTCGCTCGTGTTTGGTCAGATGAACGAACCACCGGGAGCTCGCTTGCGTGTTGCGCTCTCGGGTCTCGCGATGGCCGAGGCGTTTCGTGATGAAGGTAAAGACGTGCTGCTGTTCGTCGATAATATTTTCCGCTACACCCAAGCCGGTGCAGAGGTATCTGCCCTACTCGGCCGTCTGCCAAGTGCAGTGGGTTACCAGCCAAACCTGCAGCAAGAAATGGGTGCGCTGCAAGAGCGAATTACGAGTACCAAGAACGGTTCGATTACCTCTGTCCAAGCTGTCTACGTGCCAGCGGACGACTTCACCGACCCAGCGCCAGCCACGACCTTCGCTCACCTCGATGCGACCATCGTGATGAACCGTGCGTTGACTGAAATCGGTATTTACCCTGCGGTCGACGTGCTCGATAGTACTAGCAACTCGCTTGATCCAGAGGTTGTTGGTGATGAGCACTACAAAGTTGCGCGTGAAGTGCAGCGTGTCCTCCAGGAATACAAAGACCTGCAAGATATCATTGCTATCCTTGGTATGGAAGAATTGTCAGACGAGCAAAAGCAAACCGTCAACCGTGCTCGCCGCTTACAGCGCTTCTTTGCGCAGCCGTTCCACGTGGCCGAGCAGTTTACTGGCAACAAGGGTGTCTATGTCAAGCTCGAAGACACCATCAAAGACGCGGCTGATATCTTGGCTGGTAAATACGATGATAAGCCAGAGAGCTGGTTCTATATGGCACCAGGAGCCTTGAGCGAAAAGAAGGATTAAATGAATTTTCAGTTAGTTACATTACTGGGAGTCAAAGTTGAAGCCGATGTCTATGAGGTCATCTTGCCAACGGCCGATGGCGAAATTGCCGTATTTCCAGGCCACGAGCCGCTGGTGAGTATCGCGGCGCCCGGTGCGATCGCCGTGCGTCACAACAAAGCTGATGCCAATGACAAGTTAGATTTTTTTGCCATCAGCGGTGGCGTGATAGAAGTCACTCCTACGTCTCTCAAGGTGCTTGTCGACGAAGCCGACAGTGGCGACGACATCGTAGAAGCTGAGTCCAAGGCTGCACTTGATCGTGCGCTCAAGATGAAAGCCGAAGCAAAAAATCAGGTTGACTTAGAAAAGGCCTCTGCGATGGTTGACCGTCATGCAGTGCGCCTGAAAGTTGCGGATTTGCGTCGGCGACATCGACGCTAGGCTATGCGAATGTTAAAAACACCTCTCGTGATTTGCGAGAGGTGTTTTTTTATTGGGTCGAAATTGAAGCCGCCTCGTGGCATCCATACGAATACGGATACCACGAGGCGTTGTTGAGAGGCTTCAGGCGACAGCGTGCAGGCACTCTGCCTCGGTCGGACGGTGCGACGTCCAGCTGGCGAGCGGGCCGCGATCGGTGGGACCGCCGGTCCACATCGACATCCAGCGGTACTCGCCGACATCGCCGCGCGGCTGGTAGTGATCAATCTCGAACGACTTGCTGTTCGGGACGATGACCGCTGCGCGACCGAGGTAGCGCACGCCGGCGATGTAGGCCACGACACCGTCGTTGTCCTGCGACGCCAGCGCCCACGAGCCGTCGGGCTGACGGCGCTCCAGTGCGAACACTGCGGTGCGGCCGCTGATGTTGCGGCCGGTCACACTGGTGAACGGCACGGTGCAGTCGGCCGGCGTGTACGCGAAGCCTTGTACGTCACCGATCTGCGGTGCGTCGTAGGGATGTGCATCGGCGCGGGACTGCGAGCTCGCGATCATGACGAGCGCGGACAGCACTGCCGTGGTCGCCACGAACATGATGGTGATCAACACTCGGTGCTGCAGTTTCTTGGGCTCTTGCTGAGCGATCATTGTGAAGCTTCTTTCTCTCGGAAACAGGACAGGATAGTCCATGAACTGCATTTTATCACAAAAGTATATAATTGTCAATAATAAAATTACAAATTGTGCCAGGAAAGAGGCTATGATCCGCTTGGCAGTGCAATGGCACACGTTGTGCTTACATTGTCATAAAATGTATTTCTCTGTGTTGTGGCGTAGGTAAAGTTCCCCCACTCTCCATTAATCATTTGTACGACACCAGGTACTTTGCAGTCTTGGTCTCTACCTTCGAGTACAAACTGCATGATATAGGGGTTTGGCTGGCCGTCAACACGAAACCCATCCCAATTCGTGAGAGTAATGCCAACGTAGGTAACGCCGTTTTCTTTGGTGACAACTTTATTGCTTGCATCGGGCACGCGAGATAATATCGTTTTGATTGCGGTATCAAAAGCCGGATCTTCTTTTGTAGTGTAATCTGATCCGCCACAAGAGCCGACGGTGTCACTGCCTCGTATCGAATACCCATGACCAAGACAGACACTTCCTGCACCCATAGGTGGCGCATTGTTGTTTTCTGCGATGTAAAGCTGGATGGACTTTTCGTAGCTCGCAGCAGCTTGATATTTGGCGGTATTGTTGGCGCGTTGCTGAATGCCGCCATAGGCGACAATTGTAATGCCAGCTAGTATGCCAATGACGACGATGACGATGAGTAATTCTACTATCGTAAAACCACGCTGAGAAGCGATTTTCATATCGCTAGTATAACATAAGCATCTACGATGTATACTGCAAAAGTATATGGCGCACTTCGTCGGTGGTTTTTGTGTGCATCAGTCGGTCGCGGAGCTCGGCCGCGCCCTCAAAGTCTCGAACGTAAATCTTGTAGAATCGTTTGAGCGTGTCATAGGGACGGTTGGTGCGCGATGAGTACTCGTCATAGAGGCTCAGCTGAAGCCGCAGGAGCGATAGCAGCTCTTCTCTACTGTGCGTGCCTGGTGTTTTTTCAAATGCAAATGGATTATGAAACACGCCGCGGCCGATCATCACACCGTCGACACCCGTCTCGGCAACAAGTGCGTCGCCATGTGTACGATTCTGGATATCGCCATTGATTGTCAGGAGTGTTTGGGGTGCAACTGTATCACGCAAGGCTTTTATCTCTGGAATAAGCTCAAAGTGAGCAGGTACTTTGCTCATTTCTTTTTTGGTACGCAGGTGAATCGTCAAGTTGACGATATCTTGCTGCAAGATATGTGTGAGCCAGCCCTGCCATTCGTCGATTCGAGAGTAGCCGAGGCGAGTTTTGACACTCACGGGGAGTCCGCTGGTTTTGGCGGCCGCGATGATGGCCGCAGCATTTTCTGGATTACAGATCATCGCGCTACCACCACCGCTTTTGGTGGCGGATTTGTCGGGGCATCCCATATTGATGTCGATACCATGGTAGCCAAGTTCGGCGCAGCGAGCGGCGAGTTTTTCCATAGCCTCGGGTACGCTACCCCAGAGCTGGGCGACAATTGGCTGCTCGTCGTCTGTTTTGACGAGTCGCCCGCCGATTGCTTTATCGCCTGCTGCTGCCCAGCCTGTGGCGTTGGTAAATTCAGTAAACCATACGTCTGGAGCGGCTGCTTCGGCGATGATATGGCGAAATACTACATCTGTCACGGCTTCCATAGGTGCGAGAATATAAAACGGTTTTGGTAGATCCACCCAGAAATTTTGCACTGCTACTCCGTCGGCTTCTCTGGCATTGCTCGTAGATGATCGAGCGCGGTTTGTATGGACTTGATCGTGGTGTCGCTAATATCGCGAACATTGAATTCGCGAGTGTCTGTAGGCGTATCTTCTGTGGTGCCTCTCAAAAATGCCTCAGCTTCAGCTAAAGAGAGCTCTGCGGGCGGGTCATAATCTGTTGTGTTTGTGGGTTGAAATTCTAACATACTATTCCTTTCGTCTAACAAAACTCACATTTTATGCAAAATATGGGTATTGGTAGATGCAGACAAAGATAGCATCTTGGGTAGGACGGCTGAGTAGCCGCGTCAACTGCCGGGGGGAGGTACAGTGACGCGGCTACTCGCCACGCAAAACGGAATCGCGGCAACGAAGCCGTTTTGCTGGGAGTGAGATCCGTGGATGCGCATTGGATAAACGCACGCAGGATACTTGAAGGGGTAATCGCTCCTTGCGGGTAGTAACAGGATTCGAACCTGCGACCTCTCGTCACGAATGACGAGTGCTCTACCAACTGAGCTATACTCCCCTGCCGAGGCGGCTAGTTCTTGCGGCCTCGGGCTTCGAAATCGGCGTTCTTCACCTCCTGGAGATTCTTCCCCTTGTCGACGAGCCGTTGCTGCTCGGCCGTGCGGTCGTTGGGGTTCGCCTTCGCCGCGTTGACGTACTGCTCCTTGGTGGCCATGATTGACCCTTCCTCTTGAAGTGTGAGCCTACGGAATTGCAGGCTCATCGTCGGGATAACAGGATTCGAACCTGCGACCTTCGCTTTTGTAAAAACGATGCGCTACCAGGCTGCGCCATATCCCGCTTGGTGAGGGGCGAGACAAACGTTTTACGGTTCATCTCGCCCCTTGGCTATACCCTTATCGACACCGGTCTGCACGCTGGTCGGAAACACACGACCTTCGCACGACACTATCTTTGTCTGTTAAAGAACGTGCCAGGTAAGCGCACAGCGAGTCAGGCACGAAACTTTTTCATGCAAAACTCGCCGTGCACACATCTGCACAACCTACATAGTACCTTTTTTATGGTAATACGTCAAGGCTAGAGGTTGGTATGCTTGGGGTTTTTGTCATACGGCTCTCACTTCGTAGTACAATGGTGCTAATGGTTAAAAAACTTACCCAGATCGATCCATGGCTGCAGCCCTATGAAGATAAGCTCAAGGCGCGTCATTGGCATATTCTCGAAAATTCCCGTCGGATACTGGGTGGCAAATCTGCCAGTGAGTTTGCGCTCGGCTACCTGTATTTTGGTTTGCATCGTACCCAGGACGGCTGGGTACTACGAGAATGGCTACCAAACGCCACAAACGTTGTACTTGTGGGTGATTTTTGTGACTGGCAAGATAGTGATGAGTATGCGTTTACGCGCGAGGGCGATAATTGGCTGCTTGAGGTCCCGGAGGATGTATTGCAGCATGGTGACAACTACAAACTGCATGTGTATTGGGATGGTGGCAGTGGTTATCGCTTGCCCGCCTACGTGCGCTATGCAGTGCAGGATTTGGACACCAAGCTATTTGCCGCACAAGTATGGGCGCCAGAAAAAGAATTTGCATGGACAGATGCGGACTTTACTCCTTCAACGGGCATACCACTGATTTATGAAGCTCATGTAGGTATGAGTTCCGAACAAGAAGAAGTTGCAAGCTATGCTTATTTTACAAAAAATATCCTGTCCCGCATCAAAAAAGCTGGCTACAATACCGTGCAGCTAATGGCTATTGCCGAGCATCCATATTACGGTAGTTTTGGCTATCACGTAGCCAATTATTTTGCTCCAAGTTCACGCTTCGGTACTCCAGACGATCTCAAAAAGCTTGTTGATACTGCGCATAGTATGGGGCTGCGCGTCATTATGGATATTGTACATTCACACTCTGTCAAAAACGAAGAAGAGGGTCTTGGTCGCCAAGATGGATCGTATGATCAGTACTTTCATCCTGGTGAGCGAGGACACCATAGGCAGTGGGATTCGCGTACGTTTGACTATGGCAAGCCAGAGGTTGCTCATTTTTTGCTCAGCAATGTACGTTATTGGCTTGATGAATTTCATTTTGATGGCTATCGGTTTGATGGTGTGACAAGTATGCTGTATCACAGTCACGGGCTGGAGAAGTCGTTTGCGAGCTATGATGATTATTTTACCGATGATGTTGACCTTGACGCGCTCACCTATCTGACACTCGCGGGTGCCGTGGCGCATAGTGTGAAACCGAACGCTATAACAATTGCCGAAGATATGAGCGCTTTGCCCGGTATCGCCGCTTCTGTTGAAAATGACGGCATCGGCTTTGATTATCGCCTGAGCATGGGCGCGCCCGATCTCTGGATCAAGACACTCAAGCACAAAAAAGACGAGGAGTGGGATTTAGCTGGGTTACTCCACGAGCTTACCATACACCGGCCCGAGGAGCGTGTAATTAGCTATACGGAAAGCCACGATCAGGCGCTCGTGGGCGATAAAACGGTAATTTTTCGCTTGGCAGACAAGGAGATGTATGATCATATGCAGGTCGAGGATGATAATCTGGTGATAGCGCGCGCGATAAGTCTGCATAAAATGATTCGTCTCCTGACGGCGAGTACACATGGCGGCGGCTATCTTAATTTTATGGGCAATGAGTTTGGGCACCCGGAGTGGATTGATTTTCCGCGCGCAGGTAATGGCTGGTCGTATACATATGCGCGAAGGCAATGGAGCCTTGCGGATGATACGTCGCTAAAATACAATCAGCTGGCTGCGTTTGATGCGGCAATGACTCACCTACTGCCAGATATAGGCGGAGATGTTGGGTACCAGTATGTCCATCAGAGTGATGGTGTGTTGTCATACGCAAGAGGCAAGTATTTGTTTGTCTATAATTTTTCGCCAAATTCATCATACGAAAACTACGGGCTGCCCGCTCCTGGTGGCTCGTATTCTGTCGTGCTGTCGACTGACGAAGGTCGCTTTGGGGGCAGCGATCGAGTCTCTCTGCAGGAAGTGTATGCGGTACGGGGTAGTCAGCTAATGATTTATCTACCAGCGCGTACGGCTATTGTGCTCGCCCGTGACTAGCTTTTGGAATTGATAGGCAGATCAATGGTAAAGGTGCTACCTTCTCCGGGGATACTTTCAACACTAAGTACGCCATTGTGTGCTTTGGCGATTTTGTGGGCAATAGGTAATCCTAGTCCATGCCCCGGCGTAACAGAGCGTGATGAATCCGCACGATAGAATCGCGAGAAAATGTGCGGCGCGTCTTTTTCATCGATACCGATACCTTGGTCTGTGACGTGGATTGAAACGACGTGATTTTTTTGTTTTAAGGTATTGCTGAGGGTGATCGTCGATTCTGGCGGACTATATTTGACGGCATTGTCGAGTAGGATGGTGAGAAGTTGAATCAACGCACTTTTGTCGGCTCTAAGGGTGATGGGCTCGATCCTGTCATCAACTGAAATGTCTTTTTCGAGTGCTTTGGCGGAGACGTTCATGAGTGCTGCTGCTACAACTTCCTGAAGGCTAATCTCTTGTGTAGGTGTAATAGCGTCGTTTGCTGCCAGGCCAAGGAGGCCGTCGGTCAGCTGCTGTAGGCGTTCAGTTGTTTCTATATTGTCTTGAATTGTTTGCTTGGCTTCTTGGAGTGTGAGGTTTTTGCGGCGAAGCGCCACTTCGTTGCCTGCACGGAGCGCCGTGAGCGGAGTCCGGAGTTCATGACTTGCGTCGCTCACGAACTGCACCTGCGCTTCCATAGCTGCTTCTATTGGTTCTAGTGTGCGACGAGCCAAGTAGTAGCTCAACAAAGCACCTCCTAAGAGTACAAAAATATTTGTAACTATGAGGTTGAACGCGATTTTTTGCTTACCCTCTTCGATACGATTCGCAATAAATGATCGAAACTCTGGACTTGCGCGAAGTGGAAACTCGTCACTGACGCCAAGACGGGGTGGACGCTGACGCTCTAGCTGTCCCGTGGAGGTGCCATATAAAACAATACTAAACGCACCACTCATAGCCATGATAATGGCAAGGTATGTACACATGAGCCGCGCTGTGTCTGTCCGAAAAAAGGATTGCAGTTGCGCGACGAAGCTGCTCACTCCTCCGAGTCCTTGATGATATAACCAAAGCCGCGCATTGTCTGGATGATCGGCGGCTCGTCAAATGGCTTGTCAACTTTTTTGCGAATGTAGTTGACAAAGACTTCGACATTATTGGGTAGTACATCGGCGTCAAAATCCCATACATGAGTCATAATGCTATGTTTATTGATGACACGATTTTTGTTGCGTAGTAGATATTCTAAGATCGAGAATTCTTTGGCGGTGAGTGATATGCTGCGTCCTGAACGAGAGACCGTTCGCTTGATGGTGTCAAGCTCAAGATCGCGAGCTGTAAGTACTTCGCCTAGCTTTTCGTGAGGCCGTCGCAAAATAGCACGTACCCTTGCAAGTAGCACTTCAAACGAAAAAGGTTTTGCAATATAGTCGTCCGCACCACTGTCCAGACCGTTGACAACATCATTTGTCTGGTTTTTTGCGGTGAGCAAAATGATGGGTGTGTGGTTGTCTTCTTTGCGTAGCTTTTTGCAAACAGCCACTCCATCGAGTTTTGGTAGCATGACATCAAGCAGTATTAAGTCGTATTCATCGGCACTGGCTGTCAAATAACCCGCTTCGCCGTCGTATTCCACGTCAACTGCATATCCTTCATCCATCAGCCCTTCGCGTAGGGCCCGAGCAATTCTATGTTCGTCTTCCACTATAAGTATCTTCATGATAAAGATTATAGCCTATATTTCTTAGTCAAACCTTAAATACTATCGAAAAGCCACTCCTTGTTTGAAGTGGCTTCTTGAGTTTTTGCGTAGCTATTTTTTCTTGACTTCTTTTAGTGTGCCATCGCTGAGACGAAACGTCCGATCAGTCTTGCCTGCGATATCGAGGTCATGAGTTACGACGATAATTGTCGTGTGCTCTTGGCGTGCAAGCCTGTGCAAAAGAGCAAATACCATTTTGCCGGTCTGTTCGTCGAGATTACCGGTGGGCTCATCAGCCAGGATGACACTTGGTTTGTTGGCAAGTGCACGTGCAATAGAAACGCGCTGTTGCTGTCCTCCGCTCAGTTTTCCTGGTTTACGGCTCATTTGATCGGTCTCTATGCCAACTTCTTCAAGTAGCGCGGTAGCGCGGTCTTTTCGTTCGCGAGGAGAGACACCCGCAAACTCCATAGGCAACATGACATTTTCTATGGCCGTGAGGTTTGGGATTAAGTTATAGTTTTGAAATACGAAGCCAATTTTGCTGCAACGATAACTAATCAGACGGTGGTCGCCGATACGTGTGATGTCTTGGCCGTCAACTTTGATAGAGCCGCCCGTCGGTTTGTCGAGCGCACCAAGTAGGCTGAGTAACGTACTTTTGCCACTGCCGCTTTTGCCGATGATGGAGACAAATTCACCTTTGTCGACTGAAAAGTCCATATCGTTGACCGCGTGAACTTCATCGTCTCCGGATTTGAATGTACGTGTAAGATGTTCTACAACTAACATGGTATTCCCCTATTCTGCCCGCATAACTTCTGCGGGGCGTACTTTTGATATAAAGATTGATGCTAGCGCACTGCCGATGATCGCGATAATGAGTGCTGCGCCAATACCATAGAAGATGATATCCCAGCCAATGTTTGTCTGGATATTTTCCACACTTTGACGTAGCGTCTGGCTGCCGCCACGTCCCATCATTCTGCCAGGACCGCCCGGCATCATTCCACTAGCGCCCGGTCCGGCTTGCGTCTGAACGCTTGTCGATGAGCTTACAAGCGCATTGGTAATGGGTGCTGCCGCAGCGACACCAAACCCTATACCGACAATAGCACCAAGAAGTGTTAGGGTCATTGCTTCGATGACAAATTGGCCCATGATTGTCAGGTTGCTGCCACCAATTGCTTTGACAACACCTATTTCCCTGCGTCGTTCTCGTACGATCATGATCATGGTGAGTAAAATAATCACTGCGCCAGCGATCACCGCACCGATAAGGCTATAGAGTGAGATGGTTTGAATGTTTTCGAGAGGCTCGACTGCCGATGCGACTTGGCTTTCGGAATCGGTAACATCTCCGCTCGTACCAATGATGGTTTTTGCACTACTGCTCACGGCCGCTATGTTATCGATACTGTCAACATGCAGTGTGATACTTGTAAGCTGGCCTTCCTGCTCGCTTAATTTTTGTACGACCGACAGTGGCATGACCACTTGATTGTTGCCAAAATCGGTGCCGCTGTCGTATATACCGGCAACTTTAATAGTCGTACTATAAGCCGTAAACGTTGAGCCGACCGATAGGTTGTTTTTTTCTGCGATAGCCTTGCCAACAACTGCAACGTTGTCTACATCGTCACTTTTAAATGTCTGGCCAGAAGTTATCGAGACCGTTTCTCCATTGGCCGAAAGAGACGCCATGGCATCATTTGTACCAATAAGGGTGACGGGCGGCGTGAATGTGCGAGTAATTTCACCTTGTGTGCTTGATGATGCGCTAGACTCCATATCTCGCATGCCGCCCGCTGGCATACTTGGCGGTGCTTGTTCGAAGCCGACGCCCGAGCGTGCGGCATTACGCCTACCAAGTGAACCTGCATCAATGCCTGATTGTAAAGTAGTGTTATCGGTTGTGAGTCTATCGGTGACAGATTGGATTGTGCGTGAGACGTGAGCCGTCGCGGCGAGTTTTTTGGCTTGCTCTGTGGTAAGTGGCTCACCGCCCCCCTCAAACCCTCGGGCACCTGCGGGTGCTACGGTGACGGTGTTACCCACCGATGATTTGACAGTTTCTATTTTTGAGGTGACCGCTTGACGTGCCACGAGCATAGCAAGAGCGAGGCCTATACTGATACCCAGAATCACGACAATCGATCCAGTTCGAACAGTATTGCGGAATGCATTGCGTATACCGCGCGAAAACATGTTCATGTAATCTCCTTTGTGCTTAGTTATTTTATATTGTGATGATATGAGCACAATATAAAATAAAGCTTGGAGATTAGGATGATTGCTGTTTGGCTAGTTTAGCTTTGTACGACTGAGCAGTAGCGAACTTATGACAACTGACAGCGAGCTGAGCGCCATGGCGAGACCTGCAAGCTCTGGGCTGAGTGTGATGCCAAAGCCTGTAAAAACACCCGCTGCGACAGGAATGCCAATAATATTATAGATAAATGCCCAAAAAAGATTAAGTTTGATGCGGCCAAAGGTTTTTTGACTAAGCGCGAGTGCCGTCACGACATCACGAACATCATTTTTTACTAATACGATTCCGCCTGATTCGATTGCAATATCCGTACCACTGCCCATGGCGATGCCAAGATTGGCGGCTGCGAGAGCTGGAGCGTCGTTGATACCATCGCCTACGAATGCTACTTTGCTGTGTTGTTGCAGCTGTTTGACATGATCGGCCTTGTCGCTTGGCGCTATATCGGCCAGCACTTCATCAATCCCTACGGCATCTGCAATCGCCTGTGCCACACCGTGATTGTCGCCCGTCATCATGACGGTACGGTAGTTTTGAGCTTTAAGCTGCGCGATCGCGGATTCAGCAGTTTCCTTTGGGGTGTCTTGGATGGCGATTAGACCGATAGCTTTGTGATCGGATCCAACGATTACGACAGTTTTTGCTTCGTCTTGTAGGCGCCTCATCTCTTGCTCTAGCTGAATCTCAAGTTTGTGATCTGTGAGTAGCTTTATGTTGCCTGCGAATGAGGGCTTACCAGCAATAGTAGCGGCGACACCCTTGCCTTCAATCGCATGAAAATCCCTGCTGTCCCCTGTTTTTATTCCAAGGGTCGTAGCTTTTTTCAAGATGGCAGTAGCGATCGGATGTTCCGATGAATGTTCAAGTGTTGCAGCGATAGTCAGCACGGCCTTTTCGTCGCCTATGATGTCTGTCACAATAGGGTTGCCATTTGTAATTGTCCCTGTTTTGTCGAAAACGACTGTTTGAATGTTGCTTGCGGCCTCCAATACCTCACCATTTTTGATGAGAATACCGAGTTTCGCTCCCCTGCCCACGCCAACCATAAGGGCAGTCGGCGTGGCGAGACCAAGTGCACAAGGGCATGCGATAATGATAACGGCAACAGAGTACAGTAGTGCGGTTGCGGTACTTACGTCAATAATCGCATACCATACGACAAACGTTATTATTGCGACAATAAGTACCGTTGGTACAAAGATGTTTGATATCGCATCGACTGTTTTCTGAATCGGTGCTCGGCTCGACTGAGCGTGTTGTACCATGGCGATAATTTGCGAGAGTAATGTATTGCTTCCAACCTTCGTCGCTTCGAGCATGAGCATCCCTGTCTGGTTGATTGTTGCGCCAATCACGGTGTCGCCCGGTTTTTTGACTACTGGCATACTTTCGCCTGTTACCATTGCTTCGTTGACGGTTGATGAGCCTTCGATAACTCTACCGTCTACGGCAATCTTTTGCCCTGGCTTGACGTGCACGATGTCACCGACAACAATCTCAGACAATGGCATACGAATAATCTGTCCGTCTCTTGCAACTTCGGCATCTTTCGCCTGTAAGCCAAGTAATTTCTCAATCGCGCTACTCGTCTGGGCCTTCATCTTTTCCTCAAGGGTCTGCCCAAGTAGGATGAACGTGACGACAAATGCTGCGACTTCAAAAAAGACTGGCTGGTGGTATAGCATAGCATATATACTATAGATATAGGCAGTGCTGGTGCCGATAGCGATGAGCGTATCCATGTTGGCGTTGTGATTGCGAAATGCTACCCAAGCTGTGCGCATAAATGGCCAGGCGGATACGGCCATGACGCCTGTTGTGAGCGCAAACATGGTCCAGGAGTGTCCGGGAAGCATCCAACCGGTCAATGGGCGTGCAATCATCTCAATGAGCATTGGCAGCGATAGCACAAGAGAAATAACAAAACGGTTTTTGGTGGTCATTATTTGATGATTACCTTGCCATGAAACATATTCATGCCGCATGAGTAGCGGAATTCACCTTTTGTGGCGGTGTCAATATTTACAGCGTGTTTTTTGCGTACTGGGAGTGTCTCGTGGATGCCAAAGTCGGGAAAGACGACTTCATTGAAACATCCTGACGGGTCTTTACGTTCAAATACAATAGTTGCTGGTGTGCCTTGCTGTAAGACGACTGTGTTTGGCGTGTAGCCTCCATTTACAAGTACCTCAACTTCTTGATGATCGGCACTTGTTGCAACTGCCACTGTCTGTTTATTGCTAGATTTGCCAAAAAACCACCATATGATAAATCCAATCAGCGAAATTGCACCGATAAGTAGCAAAATTTTATCCATTATTATTTTCTCCGCTTCAGTTTGTAGACTTTGAGTATTTCTTCGACAGCTTGCTCTTCGCGACCATTTTTCACCTGATGAATAACGTGAGTTTTGAGATGGTTTTCAAGTAAAAGGTCTTCAATCCCAGAAAGCGCTTCTTTTGCTGCTGAAGCTTGGGCGATGATGTCAATACAGTATTTGTCTTCTTCTATCATTTTTTGTAGGCCGCGAACTTGTCCTTCGACTATCTTGAGACGGCGAATAGCTCGTGATTGTATGGTTTGGGTCATATAGATAGTATACCCCCTAGGGGTATCTTGGTCAAGGAGATTTTTATTGAGCAACTGGACGAGTTTGGTAGGCGGACAGCTGTTGACCTAGGTAGGTAAACGCGGCAGACGCTTCTTTTGGTGGTGAATTACGCCAGCCTCTTGTAAACATTACAGCTACAAGGTTTCTTTGTTTTCCGTATATAATGCCTGCATCGTTTTGATACTCATCCATAAATCCAACTTTATGCGCAATTGTTGTTTCTGCCGCAAACCCAGCCGGCAGCATGTAATTGATTTCATCTGCTTTGAGGTAGCCAAGAAATGACTGTGTAGAGGATTGGCTGAGTAGCTTGTTGTGATGGAGGTTTTTGAGTAGCTTGGCAGTGTCTTCCGTGGTGGTTTTTTTATCTCCCTTAACCTCGCCGTCTTTGTTGTAGTTATCGAGAAAGGTGTGACTGTAGCCACTTTTATGCAGCATACGATCAAGATTGGCCCACCCGTATCGCTCGGCGAGTACGACCGCGCAGTCGTTGTCGGATAATGTGAGCATTTTATCCAGGCATTGGTCGACAGTTGCATGGACATTTCGCGCATGAATTGTCGTAGGGAGCGACAACTTGTGCTGATCTATCATCTGATAAACACCATACGCCACATATAGTTTGTAGATGCTCGCACTTATAAACTGTTCGCGCGAGTTGCTGTTTGCCTGCGCGCCATTTGTAAGGTCGATAAGGGTTATAGCGGTATTGTCTCCGTAATCAGCCCGCATGTTATTGGCGATCTTTTGGAGTTGCTGGGAGTCTGCTTCTACGAGCGCATCTCTGCGGGCTATTTCGGCATGGTGTATATAGCTTTTTGTACCAATAACAAACAAGACTAGTAGCATAGTTGTGACTGCAATGACGTATAAATATTTGCGACGAGGTTGTTTTTCAAAAGACTGAGTATCGCTTTGTCTAGCTAGCGGCGATGCTCGCCTGCGTGGAGGCGGGAGCGGTGCTGTTGAACGATAGCTATAGCGATTTGGCATACTTACTTATTATACAATAAGCGGAATGGCGAATATATTGGCGCGACCATTGGGTGTGTAGCCTGGACTATGCAGTTATAATTCGATGTGAATTGTTGTCAAATATAAAGACTTGCGAATCCTTAAGCTCGATTATATCTCCGCTCCCCTGATGCAGTCTTTTAAAGACTGGTAGCACATGGGCATATCCAGGGCTATCGACATGCGGCAGAAAAAAGAAAGGTATGAGGTTTAGACCTTCGTCGACTACTTCTTCCGCAAACTGGGGTTTGTCGGCTGATTCTATGCCAGCTATGGATATTCCAGCTACGAGAGCCCCAGCGCTGTCACCTCCATAAACAATCCCTTGATCGAGTAATTCGCGAATGATTTTTTCAAACCCACTCCTTTTCATCTCATAGCGAAGGTTAAATGTGTTTCCGCCCATTGCCCATATCAGATCGCAGCTAGTGAGTTTTTGTTTCAAAGCATCACCATCGCTATAGTCGCGAAGATCGACAACTTCCACGGCTAGGCCTAGTTGCTCCATATATGCTACGAAGTCATTTACTAGATAGTTTCGAGCGTGTTCGGCAAAAAAGTCTTTGGAATTTGGAAGTAATGCAACGGAAATAGTATTTATTGGCTTACCGATTAGTGCGGCGAGGTCGCTAGGTGATGGTATGGGCTTCGAAGATAGATACAGTTTCATTTTCTTATAGTATCAACAATGAAAGGAAAATTCTAATTTCCGTACAGCCTATATAGTAAAGCCCCGTGAAGGCGACTTCACGGGGAGGGCTAAGAATTTCCAGGTGAGCGGGCTGATGTCTGTCATGCAAGACGTCGCCAGCCCGCTCACCCATATCCTCATTTGACCCATTGCCGATCGCCACTCGCATGATCATCCGACAGTTCTATAGCTTGTCGGATTAGTCGCCTCTACCGGCCGAGTCAAGCACTTCTCTCGAAGCATCTCCACAGTTGAAGATGAGATCAAAGATGCCGAGATTGGGCACAAACGGCTCATCCTGTTCCAGCTGGTGCTGACGATAAACTGGGTGCCGAAAGTCGTACGAGCTTACGGTAATACCCGCCTGCACGATCTTTTCACCCTCAGTCAAACCGCTACCATCGAGTACCTGGTCGATGTAGTAACCTTCTCTCATCGGACGAGCGTAGGCTAGATAGACGACCTCATTGTAGTCTGCCACCGAAATTGCCCGATGGATCGAATCTGCAATGAGCTCACCCTTCTTGAGGCCACGGTCAATCCAGCTGTTTTCGCTGTCCCTGAGGTATCGTGCATCAATATTCAGGACAGATTTGGCGTACAGGGTGAGGGCATCACACAAGTCGTTGAGATGAATCCACTGCCGAGAATAGATCTCTGCCAGTGGCTCGGAGTAATCCTTGAAGAACGGTGTTTTTCCGTACGTTTCTCGGATGTACCTCCAGTGAGCCTTGACAGTTCGTGGATTCATGACCCGTTTGAGCATGATCGGTTCGATGCCCTTATTCACAGGAACCGTCAGCCACGTCTCTCGGCCGGCATGGTAGAACCTTTGTCTATTCTGCCATTCAAGCTTAGCGTACTGAACGGTATCCTGGGAGATGAACACGTCACATAGCGACATCTTGTAGAAGTAGCCGCAGTATCGATGGTAGCCCGGCGCATGGTGGCCGAACGTAAGCGTCCGTTTAGACACTTCAGGCATCAACATCACCTCATTCGTATTGTAGGATGTTCGTAGAGGGCCAGTTCTAGGCCCATGTGTTATTTTAGCATAAATAATATAATAACATATTATAAGTCAAATGTATAACAACACAGTGAAATTCGTGGTTGATTTTTACGAGTCCAGATTGACATGTGCTGTACAGTCCAAAAGACATGTGGATTTAATACAATGAGAGGTATCGCTTTACCTCACTCCACCCCCCGCTTTCTTTTACTTCGCTGAATCCTCCGACGGATTCTATGGGCGGAATCTTGAGGCCTCGGATTACTTAAGTCGCAGAAAGGAAAACAAGATAGACAAAAAGTCTATCTTGTTTTCTTGGCTGGGCGTTAAGAACGATTACATAACTTTAGTCGGCTTGGATACGCTAGGCATTCTTGAGACAGAAGTCAATGACGAAGGAGAGGATCATTAGTTAACATGTTCAGTATCAGTATACGTCAGACCCGCTATCGCCAACGCGAGCTTCCTATAGTCAATATCCTGCCGGAGACGTACGAGTTCAATCGTTACATCATGTCTATAAGTGGAATGACTAAGAGGTTTCTGATCATTAATCACGATAGTCTCAAAAAGAGCATGGTTGAAAAAACGTCGTATCTGCGGGCTTGCGGCAAGGTAGGATTCTTTGAGCTGTAATGTATCCACTAGAGCAGAAATATGATCACATCGAAGATTGACCGCCGAGACGGTTGCCTGCGATTCACTCAGTAATTCTCGTACATCCTCAAGTTCTTTATCGATTCGCTTGTGCTCACGCTTTAAGGTAGAAGGCGTCACGATATCCTCATAATAGGCTTGGAGTAGTCGGTCTTTCTCAGAAAGAAGCTTGCTGAGGCGTTTTTCCTGAATACCCGTTTCGATCTTGGCGTACCTCAGCTCATCTCTTAAGAGCATGCGCGTTTCTTTGCGGAGTTCTTCACGCTGCCTCTGGTTCAAGATCAAGCGATTCAGGTTGTTGCTAATCGCTTCTTCGATAAGGCTAATTGGGATGAATGGTTGTCGACAATGAGCACCTTGTTGTCTGCTCGGACAGAAGAAATAATGATACCGCTGCTTTGCTTGCGCAAAAATCAGTGTTTTACCACACTGACCACAACTGAGTGTCGCACTGAGGTAATGATCATGTTTGCGACGACGAACGTTGCGCTTGCGAGCACTATCTAGGAGTGCTTGAACCGCTGCGAAAAGTGCAGGGTTCACAATAGCCCGATGTCTACCCTTATATTCAATGCCACAATACGTGACGTATCCTGCGTAGTAGCGATTATGCAATATCTTGTAGACAGTCGACGGAGAGATTACCTTAGCAACTGAGCTCCCTGTTCGACGACTCTTAAATCCTCGTCTAGCAAGTTCGCGGGCTAACATTTTCCCGTTCCACTCACCAGATGCATATCGTTCGAATAACCACTTAATATGCGGTGCTCGATCTTCATCAACAGCAACCGTTCGTGTTTCTCGACCATCGATATATTGCACAATATTCACGTATCCAATCGGGGCACGAAACGGTGTGCCGCCACGCTTCGCTTTTTGGGTTGCCCCTTTCAGTGCCTCGGCAGCAAGGTTGCGACTATAGAATTCAGCGATCGTTGCCATAATGCCATGTAGTAGTTGACCCGATGGTGTTTCGTCAATGTTTTCCATAACGGATATAAGTTTCGCGCCCGCTTTTTGGATAGCGAGCGCGATTGTCACATCATCATGAAGACTCCGAGCGAGACGATCGAGTTTGTGGACGATAATGTAATCGATGTCCTTACGAGATGCCAGATCAGTAAGTAAGCGTTGTAGCTCAGGTCGGTCTGCCGAGCGAGCAGATTCACCACGATCGACGTATTCGTCGACGACGGTTGCTCTCAAATTCTTTGCTTTATTTCTACAAGCTTCTCGTTGCGCCGGAATTGAAAATCCTTCCGGCTGCCCTCCTCGAATTGCTTGATCCACCGTTGATACACGGATATATAGTAGTGCGTTCATAAACTACCTCCTTTGTATCCTTACAATAGAACAGACTATTGACAATAAAGGGTGGGCAAGTTTAGGTCAAGCGTTCTTTTTAACGTTCTTGTAGATGTTAGCGAAAAGAGTCGTTAACTTCGCCGACTGCTTAGCATCAAGACGGACTATTATTGCAGGTGCGTTGACGGTAGCATCCTTAAGTGATGGACCTATAACAAAACCTATACCGTCGATAACCAAGTAGCGGTCATGGAGCTTTGGGTAGTGTCCGTAGTGGAAATTAGGAAACTGAACTTTGAATCGTTTTGCCACTTGATGAAAAGTATTTCCACTGTCGTGATTGTACATTAAGTCAATCTGCACATCTGCTGGGATAAACCCCAGCAGCGTATCAAAGATGGTCTCATCAACGTACGAATCTGCAATTAATACATACGACTTAGCGGAGGAGAAGGCTTGCCGAAGCAGACTGTCAAAGTCATGTGCTTTCTTGGCCGAAAACACTAGCAACTCAGTTTTATCCGAAAGCGGCAAGCTTTCTTCAGCGCTTATCATTTCCTCAAGATGAGCCAAACCATCATCAGTGAGTATAAGTTGACCGGACCGAATACGCCCTATCCAGCCCTGATCTTCACTTTCGAGAACGTACTTAGAGTGAAAGACAACTCCAAGTAAGGATTTTGGCCACGCCTGTTTAACAGCACTCGTTGACACGATTTGTCCTACGATTCCTCGACCGAGAAATGCCACAACAAATAAAACCTTTTCTGCATGCGTTAATTGCCGACTGTGAAAGTTTTTTGCGTAGCTCCCGCGCAGTGTACCTTGCAATTCTTCTTTGCGCATTACACCAACCCTAGCATTGTCTTCACTTTCTTAACGCCCTCACTTGTGAGTTTCAAGACTTTACTACCCCTGCCGCTGCTACTGGCATTTTTTGACACCTGGACAATGAGCGCCGGCTTGGTCTTCGTTTTCTTAGACACGTCGCGCAACGCATTGCTAATCCTGGTTATCTCTTTGCCCGTGTCCTTAAGCAGCTTATTAATTTCAAATGACTTCCAATCTTGCTGACCGTTAATCACCTGAAGCCAGTATGCAGCAACTAGAAAACGCTCTGCATCTGTATCGGCACCACTAGCGTCAAGCATTTCGGCAAAAGTAGCGAAGGTTTGTACTCCATTGAGTTCTTCAGCTTTGTTTTCGTCCGTAGCGCTGAAGACTTTGGCGTCAATTACACCCGCAGATGTGCCTGTTTCAAGCGCTGGGCCAGCAAGCTTCAACGGCACGGTGTTTTGTAGATACTT
>JAPUEH010000022.1 GCA_027492635.1 Candidatus Saccharimonadota bacterium | reverse complement strand
CTTGGCTGGGGTGGAGGGATTCGAACCCCCGAATGCATGGACCAAAACCATGTGCCTTACCACTTGGCGACACCCCAGTATTTTGTGAAACTATTGCGGTTTCGCCAGCTGATAAGATTTTGGTCCATCATGGACGCATTTGATTCACTCGCGCGAAGCGCTCAAACAGCCATGTATCTTACCACTTGGCGACACCCCAAAACTTAGATTATTTTAGCATAAATAGATTTGTAAATCTAGGGCCTATCGTCCAACTGAAGGGCGGCACGAAATGTCGCGATATCAGGCGCATCGTTTGCAAGATAGATTCCAACAAGATTATTTTTTGCGTCGTACCTCAAGGCTGTGCCCGGCGAGGTCACTGACGCGCTTTTTGCAAGGTCGCGTTCTGAATTATACAGAACTTTGAATACGGTGGTATTTTTGGGAAACTCTGCAATATGTGCTTTCAAAAGAGCATCGAGTTTTGCGCTTGGAGCATGATCTTTGTCGTAAAAAAATAGTACCTTGCTCGTTCCTGTCTCTTTGTTGAATGCATCTCGACTAAAGCTTTGATAAGAGGGTTTTACGTTTGCTTGCGGGGCTTTTTGAGTAGTATCTCCTTTGGAATTGTCGGCGGAGGATTTTTCTGATCTGTCTCCGGTGCTGGATGTAGTCTCTTCTTCTGTGGCCGTTGTGGTTGTTGAGCTTGTGACGGTTGTTGCAGGAGCTTTTTGTGGCTCATCGGACGGCTGATTGCTAAGCAACGCTGCAGCGATGATGGTGATAAATAAGACACCGCCTCCGCCAATTATTAGAATCTTTTTCATCAATAACTCCTTCCCTTTTTTCGCACAGCATGGCGTGAATATAATTTGTGAAGTTCGGCGACACCCAGCGGTGCAATAATGGCGATTAGCATAGCTGGCACAATATCATTTGGCGCTAGTTGCGCGAGGCCGAAGACTTCATGGAGTGGCGAGATAAAAAGTAAGATGTGGCATATTGCCAGAAAGATCACGCTACCGTATATGAGTGGACTCCAGGTGCGAAAGCGAACTAATGTTGAGGTGTGGTCGCTTCGAGCGATGAGAGCTGTGACGAGTAGCATGACAATAACTGTAGCAAATGTGAGACTGCGTGCGTATTCTAAGCTGGTGAGCGGATATACGGTTTTGAAGACCAGGATGGCTACTCCTGCCAGCGTAATCGACAGTAACGCTGCGCGAACTACGAGGTATTTTGGTAGGATAGGTGCACGGGGCGAGACAGGTTTGCGTGTCATGATATTACGGCTATGCGGTTCGAGCCCAAGCGGCAGTAGTACACATGTTGCAACGACAAGATTAAGCCAAAGCAGTTGTTCTGGCAGTAGTATAATCTGCGGACTAGCGAGTAGGGAGCCTATCACTATAGATAGTTCTGCTATGGCAACGATAGTAGAGTAGAAAACCATTCGCCGAATATTGCCGAGTATGGTGCGAGAATACTTGACGGCTTCTAGGATGGTTGAAAACTTGTCGTTGAGCAAGAGAATATCACTCGCTTCCTGGGCAATGCGTGAGCCGCGAGATGACGCGATACCTACTTGCGCGCCGAGTAACACGGGTACATCATCGACGCTGTCGCCTGTCATCATTGTGATATGTCTGCGTTTGAGCGCATTTAAAATGCGCTGCTTGTGAGATGGGCTTACTCGCGCAAACACGGCAACGTCGCGGCATATGCGTGCAAGCTGCGAGTCATTGATGACGTCGAGTTTGCGACTATCGAAAACCTGACTACGTGTAGAGATAAGCCCCAAGCGTTTACCTAGCTGATACGCAGTCTCTACATGATCCCCCGTGACGACATGCGTGGCAATTCCAGCCTCTGTGGCTCGTACAATGCTTGATTGTACATCGGGGCGCACATGATCCTGTAGGGCTATAAATCCATCAAACTGTAATGGTTGTCGTTTGGGCAATGAAGTGAGTTTCGAAATGGGCGACGAAAGTGTGGTATGAGCAAGTGCAAGGATATGATAGCCTTTGCCTGCAAGTTGATGAAGCTGCTGTTCGGCTGCCTCGTATTCTGCACTTGTGAGTAGTGACCGATTGAGGATTTTTTCAGGCGTGCCTTTTATATGAAGTGTGTAGGATTTGCC
The DNA here is from genome assembly GCA_027492635.1 of Candidatus Saccharimonadota bacterium. Taxonomy (GTDB): domain Bacteria; phylum Patescibacteriota; class Saccharimonadia; order Saccharimonadales; family Saccharimonadaceae; genus Mycosynbacter. The sequence goes on along the minus strand of JAPUEH010000022.1, from coordinate 43,049 downwards.
GTTGTGCCATAAATTGCCGCTCATGCCAACTTCTCTTGAAAATCCAAAGCTTGCTGCTGGAATGTGCGTGCTCGGCGTGTGCTTGAGTTGCTTAAGGTGCGCTGCTAAGGCGCTATCATGAGAGTCGCCGCTACGGCGAATTGCTGCCTTGTCACACATCACTGCTGGCGTAAGGGTGCTTGCATTAGGCTGCCAAATCTCTTTGATAGCAAGCATATCATGGGTGAGCATGCCCGTCTTGTCTGATGCGAGCGCAGAAGCGATGCTTGTCGCTTCAATTGCATGAATCGAGCTTGCAAGTATGGCATGCTTCGCCATTTGCCTCATGCCTAGCGCAACGATAATTCCGATTGCAACGGGAAGACTTTGTGGTATGGCAGCAATAAGGATGGCTACGCAATATTGCAGTGCAATATCTGCCGTGATTCCGCGTGCCATGCTCAGGAGTGCAACAACAAAAGCTGCGCCAAGTGCGAACAGTAGGATACGTGTTAGTAGATGATTGATTTTTTGCTGTAGGCGACCAGTCGTTTCTGCTTTGATGAGCGAACTGTGGAGCTGCCCGTATTGTGTGTGGTTACCAGTTGCTGTCACGACAAACTGTGCGTCCCCAGAGGTAACGTATGAGCCACGAAATACCATATTGGACTGCTCTTCAAGCGGGGTGTCACTATGGAGGGTTTTTGCATATTTGGGAACTGGTAGACTACTGCCCGTGAGGTATATTTGATTGATGTGGAGCGCGCGCGAATGTATGACGCGTCCATCCGCAGGGATACTATCACCCTTACCTACTACGACAATGTCTCCAGGTACAACAAGCGCAGCATCAATTGAAGCAGTAATACTGTCGCGTAGTACTGTGGTTTTGGCTGTAGCGCGCTGCTCGATATGCCGTTTTGTGTGCTCTAGGCTAAAATCCTGCAGGTATCGCATAGCTATGTAGACAGCAAGTGTACCAAGCAAGACGCCACTCACGGTGTAATTGCCTACTAGTAAGCTGGCGAGTACTGCTGCAAGTATCGCGAGCGAGAAAATATGAGTAAGCGGCATAAGTGTGCGTGTCAGTAAAGAACGACGCGAAAGGCGTATATTGTTGCGGCCGTAACGTTTAACACGGCCTTCTGCGTATATTTGATGAAGGCCGTGTTTGGACGAGTGCAGCTCTGCAATCACTTCGTCAGGACTATGTGCATGATAAAGCATTAGTGTTATTTTATCACTAGTAGTTGTGCAAAAACAAACTGAGTTTTGCGACGAGAGTATATAAAACAGCACATCGCAAATGTACCAAGAGCGATGTGCTGTTTTGTGTCTTACTTACGTTAGCTAATTTTCACAAGCTGGAGCCTACTATGACGGAGGCCTGCGCCCCACTCTATCGTTTCTTTAATACTACGTCCGATAAGAGTTTGCCCAAGAGGGCTGTTGATGGAAATTCTTCCATCACTAGGGTTTGCTTCAAGACTGTCGACGAGCGTATAGCGAATCATGCGTCCATTCGTATCCATGAGGTCGACCACTGAGCCCAGTGCCACTTTGAGTGCATCTCGTTTACGAGGGAGCAACTTGGCATGCGCAAGCTGGTTGCGTTTTTCGGAAAGTTCATTTTCGAGTAGCTCGATGCGGCCGAACGTTTCTGCGCGTTCAAACCGTTCTTCGCGTGAATCGGCGCGATCAAGTTCGCGTAGTTCATGTTGTGCGTGGTGGAGGGTGCGTTCGAGGCTGGCGATTTGCTTTTTGAGCTCTTTTAGGCCTTTTTTACTCAAGTAGACAGTATACTGTGTTGTTGTCATGCTTGTTCTCCTTTTCATTTTTGTGACCGTCTTTTTGATCACTGCCTGTAGTATGCCAAATCAATCTGAGTGTTTCCTGAAACAGGCTTTTTACGATGTGTATAAAACTACGTTATGTTTGTGACAGGGGTAGTTTTACGACAAACCGCGTAAATACACCTGGCTGGCTGGTGGCGGTTAGTTCCCCGCGATGAAGCTCGACAATTTTTTTTGCAAGCGGCAAGCCAAGGCCGTAACTTGCTTCTGCGTGCTTGGATCGTGAGGTGTCTGCTCTGTAGAATCGCGTAAAGATATAGGGGAGTTTTTCTGGTGCGATGCCCTTTCCGCTGTTTGTGACGCTAATCTCTACGGCTCGTGTCTTGCGTTTTAGGGCAACTTCGACGCGACTGTGTTCGGGGCTATACTTAAGCGCGTTATCGAGCAAGACGACAACTAGCTCAGTGATGCTTGATGGATTCGCCTCGATATTTGGCAGTTTTTTCATTGCACGAACGTCGATACGGTCGCTACGATCGCCCAGAGACCTCATGGCGACATCGACAGTTTCGGTAACGTTAAACTTGCGCCATTCAAGCGTACTGTACTCCAATTTTGCAAGTTGGAGTAGCGTGTTTGACAGGTTACTGAGTCTGTCGACCTCTTCGAGATTACTCTCCAGTGTCTCCCGATAATCTGCTTTTTTGGCTCGTGAATCCGCCAGGACGACTTCCAGCTCGGTTTTCATCACAGCCAGCGGTGTCTTTAACTCGTGACTTGCGTCACTTGTAAATTTGCTCTGAGCCTCGTGGGCAAGCTCAATTGGCCTGAGTATTCGCTTCGACCAAACATATCCGGCGATTGTTGCAATACATAGTACGGCAATATTGGCGTAGATGAGCATGGTGATGATATTATGATGTGCTTGTTCCAACTGACGATCGCGCAGCTTGGTGATGTCTGTACTGATTTGATTCAATAAAGTGGGATCGTTCGCTATCCGAGCTTCTATCACCTCTATCCTAGCGATGATTTCCCCAGTTGCAAAATTGTATATCAACAAGCTGAATACTACGCTGATAATCATGATGCCAATCACATACCATGCGGTGAGCTTAAGGCTGGCAGACTGGAACATACGAGAGATATTTTGCATTATCTATACCTCAAGTTTATAGCCAACTCCACGAACGGTTTTGATATAGGTTACGTCGTAGCGTTCATCTATTTTATTGCGCAGATAGCGAATATATACTTCAACAGTGTTTGGCAGTACGTCTGCATCAAAATCCCAGACATGGCTAATAATCTGATCTTTTGAAAGTGGTCGCCCAGCATTACGCATGAGATATTCAAGTAGCGCAAGTTCTTTGACAGTGAGTGACAAGTTTTCTCCGTCATATGATGCTTCGTGGAGTGATGTATTGAGCAGTAGTTTACCGACTCGCAGCGTAGTATCCTGCTGCTCGCGAGGACGACGCAAAAGTGCTCGCACGCGCGCAAGTAGCTCATCAATAGAAAACGGCTTCGTGAGGTAATCGTCTGCACCCGCGTCAAGGCCTTCAGTTTTTTGCTCGGTTGAACCAAGAGCCGTAAGCAAAAGTGTCGGTGTGGTGATATGCTCTTTGCGGAGTTGCTTGAGGAGTGTTACTCCGTCATATGTTCCGGGAACAAGTCGGTCAAAAATCATCACATCATACGGCTCTGTACTTGCCATCGCATAGCCAGCATCGGTATTGTGCTCAACGTCAACAGCGTAGCCTTGAGATCGCAATACTTTCGCAAGAGCGTTGGCAATTTTCACCTCGTCCTCGATGACAAGTACGCGCATAAAAGGCTACCTCTTTTTTGCATTTAGAAATTTGAGCGAAAGTCGGCTATCGTACTGCATTGCGCCGTAGCGGAAAAGTCGTACGGCAAGCAAGATAATAATAGTACCAAGTACAATAAGCATACTGATAATAATCGCCGCATGCGATACACTCAGCGATCCAAATGCGTTCCGCAGCAGCGCTGTCACGGGCGCAGTGTACGGGAAGAACGTAAATATCTGCACAACCAGGGTCTCTGGATTACTGAGGATGAGCATAATGATATAAAAAGGTATGAACATTAACAAGATTGCGATGCCAAAGTACTGCCCCGCCTCTTTGGCCGTTGGCATAATCGCTCCAACAGCGACAAGCGTCCCTGTAAAGAGCATAAGGCCGCCAATCATAAGGAGCGCGCCAATTGTCATGGCTGTCGGGTCAACTACAAGGCGAGAGAGCATGTCGGCATTTGGCAAGTTTATAGCTTCTGCGCCCAGTATGAAGTAGGCGGCAACTGCTGGTGTAATCATCACCGCCGCTTGTACAAGTCCTGCGAGAAACGTCGCGATAAGCTTTCCTACGATGAGTACGGTTGGATTGAGCGTTGTGAGTATCATCTCTGTGACGCGATTTTCTTTTTCCTCGACGGTACTATTGAGCAGATTGTTGCCAAGCATCGCAATCGTGAAGTAGAAGAACACAAGAAATAGCAACGGGGGTATGGCTGCCATCCATCCTGCTGAGACTTCCCCGTTCTTTTTATAGGTGGTAACGTCGCTACTCACCGCTCCCTGGGTGACGGCTATAAGCTTCGGGTTTGCAATTGTTGCCGACGCGCTTGTTTTGAGCATCTGCTCTGCGACGGCCGAATACTTACCGTTGTCAAACAAGCCGCTGTCTTTGCCGTATACTTCTATATTTTTCTTGCCGAGGTCGCCTGGATAGTAGAAAAATGCGTCCAGTTGACCACTTTTAACCTTTTCTATACCCGTCTGCTTGTTGTCGATTGTTTTGGCTTGAAGCTTCTCTGCGACAATGGGCAGTACGACGCCGGAGTCATCTTTGTATTCAATACTAAAACGCTCTTCGGCGAGTTTTTGGCTGCTATCGCTCGATGACTTGCTACTGTAATACACGATGCCAAAAATCACTGCGAACATTAGTGGAAATGAAAGTGTCGCAATCCAGAATGATGGTTTTTTGATAGTTCGCCAAAACTCAAATGAGATGACGGTGCCAAGATTATGTCCTGATGCCATAGTCTACTCCTCCCCTTCTTGCATAGACGCGTCTTCGCCGTATACCTGCAAGAAAACATCGTCCATATTTTTTTTCTTAAACTTGGCAAGTACTTCGGGTACAGTGCCGTACGCGGCTTTGTTGCCGTCTTTGAGCAAAATCAGCCTGTTGCAGAGACGCTCTACTTCACTCATATCGTGCGTAATCAATACTATCGTCGCTCCTTTGGCACGCTGCGCTTCGATAATATCCATGAGTAGGCGGCGATTTACTGGATCGAAGCCTTTGGTAGGCTCATCGAGGATGAGCACGTCAGGATCGTTCATGATTGTCACGCCGAGTTGGACTTTTTGTTGCTGTCCACCAGAGAGCTTATCGACTTTCGACTTGGCTTTGTCTTCAAGCTTGACGCGCTTTAGGTAGTCGAGTGACCATTCACGCGCCTCACGCTTGTCAAGCCCTTTGAGCTGGCCAAAATACGTCATCACATCGATAACCGATTCTTTCTTGTAGAGTCCGCGCTCTTCTGGTAGGTAGCCCAGGCTTTTGCCGTCTTCTGGCTCAAACTTTTTACCATTGATGAGTAGCTCTCCGGCAGATGGTTGATAGATGCCAAGGAGCGCTCGCATCGTTGTCGTCTTGCCGCTGCCGTTGCTACCGAGAAAACCAAACGTCTCACCTTTTTTGACGTCAAAAGACAAATCATCAATGACGGTTTTGTCGCCAAATCGCATCGTAAAGTTGTTTATTTCAATGACGGTTGCTGCTGTAGTCACTGGCAAATATCCTCCCCGTGTTTATTATTCCAGTATACCATCTCTGTACTGCAATGGTAATTTTGTCGCAAAAATGAAAATCGCCCGCCGAGGAGTTCGGCAGGCGATCTCGACTCTGGGCGGGCGTCACGTCCTTATGCACGCAGTATCCGAAGGGCACGCTGGGCACTCTTGGCGAGCTGGAGGGATTGGCGGGTAGCTGGGCCTATGATCATTGTGAGTTGGAACTTGGTGAACAGGCGCACCTTTTCCCGCGCATCCGCAAGACTTGCATGGCGTAGCAGCTGCAGTCCGAGGATGAGGTATTGTATCTCATCATCGGTCATCAACGACTTCTGCTTTTTGAGGTTGTCCGTTGTGACGAGCGTGCACTGTAACGCCATGATCATGACGAAGTAGGCGTCGTCCTTGCTGACGGTGTGATGGCTCACTATTACTCCAATGGTTGTGCGTAAGAACGAATATATTATATCAGGTTTATAGGCATTATGTCAACATTTTCACGACAACTGTGATATACTGGTACGGATGAAATCTCTTGAGTTTACTATTCACGCGCGACTAGAGGGTGCACTTGGTCGCACGGGCACGATTGTGACGCCGCATGGTTCTATCGAAACACCAGCGTTTATTCCTGTTGGCACCAAGGCGACACTCAAAGCTTTGACGCCCGAGCAGCTGCAAGCGACAGGTGCGCAGGCGGTGTTGGTCAATGCCTATCATTTGTATTTACGCCCTGGCCACGAACTGATTGATCGCGCGGGCGGCGTGCATGAATTTATGAATTGGGACGGCCCTAGTTTCAGCGACAGCGGTGGGTTTCAGGTAATGTCGCTCGGCGTTGGGTTCAAAAAAGTGGTGGATATGGACGGTGCACCAGACGTCCAGGCGACCAAGAAAAAGGATAAGCTGGCGTGGATTGATGATAACGGCGTGCGGTTCAAATCGCATCTCGACGGCAGCATGCACTATTTCACACCCGAGCTCAGTATGCAGATTCAGCATGGAATTGGTGCAGATATCACCTTTGCGTTCGATGAGCTAACGACGCTGTTTCATGATTATAACTATCAGGTGGAGAGTTTGGAGCAGCGCACGCATCCATGGGCAGTCCGGAGCCTGGCCGAGCATAAACGCCTAAACGAAGAACGGTCGCATCGTCCGCCGCAAGCGTTGTTTGGCGTAGTGCAAGGCGCGGATTATGAAGATTTGCGCCGCCAGTGCGCACGGTTTCTCGGTGGGATGGATTTCGACGGCTATGGGCTTGGCGGGGCGCTGCGCAAAAGCAATATTGGTAACAATGTCCGCTGGATGTGCGAAGAGCTGCCCGAAGACAAGCCGCGCCACATGCTGGGCATCAGTGAGCCCGACGATATCTTCGACTGTATCGAGAATGGTGCCGACACATTTGACTGCGTCTCGCCTGCCCGCGTGGGTCGCAATGGCGCGTTATATACAAAAAACGGCCGCGTCAATATCACTCGCAGTGAATTCAAAGAAAAATTTGAATCATTCGACGCCGATTGTGACTGCTATGCCTGCACCAATTTCACGGCTGCCTACCTCCATCACCTGTTCAAATCCGGTGAACTCCTCGCCAACACGCTCGCCACCATCCACAACGAACGCTTCATCGTCCGCTTGGTCGACGATATCCGTGCCAGTATTGCTAACGGTACATTTTATGACTATAAAAAGTCATTTCTTTCTACATACTATACCCCTACTTCTGCAAAACCCCAGTAAGTACTGTGTGTCTACTATTTACTTAAATGCATTTTTGTATTAAAATATAATCGACTGACGGTCAGTCGATTGTCCTATCGGAAGGATATGGACATGGAGTTTTTTGTTGCTCCGCTTGTTGTGCTCGCTTTCGGGGCTTTCTTCTTTCTCGTAGGCGGTGGACCTCAAGCCTGTATCAAAGCCGCCAAGGACGGCCGCGTAAAGGTCGCTGAGGCCAACGCTCGCGCGGAAGAAGCGAAGCTGGCGCGTGCCCGACTGGAGTATGGCGCCGACAAACAGTCATGAAACCACCCCCAACCAAGCCGAAAGGCTGCTCGTGAGATGTGTGATCTCGCTGGAAGCACCGCCTGCTTGTACGGGGGTGGTGTTTTCTTTTCGGACAAAATAATTCACTAGTGGTATACTGGGTGTAGTATCGTATAGCAAGAGGAATAGTATGAAAGTACGCATAGAAATAGACACACAAACGTTTGTTCGTTTTTGGCTTGTGGTTATCGGATTTGGCTTGGCTGGTCTCGCTATATATAGCGCCCGAACAGCCCTTATTATTATTGGCGTGGCGTTCTTTCTTTCGCTTGCACTCAGCAATCCCGTCACTAAACTTGCAGACTGGCTGCCTGGCAAAAGCCGTATAGGTGGCACGGCGCTGGCATTTGTGATGGTAGTGGCGTTTATTGGTGTGTTTGTGGGGCTTATTGTGCCGCCCATCATTGAACAGACGGCAAAAGTAGCCGATAACGTGCCGTATCTCATGGATTCAGCACAAGAAAACTGGCATTTCGCCAACGATATTATCGAGCGTTATCATCTGCAATCCCAGGTGGACAGTACGATTGAATCTGCCAAAAACAATGCCACGTCGTGGGCTGCAAATATCGGCACCTCGTTTGTATCGAGTATTGGATCGTTGTTTAGCTTTTTGGCAGCTACGTTCCTGACGCTTGTACTCGCGTTTCTCATGCTAGTAGAAGGTCCTCGTTGGCTCAAAATGCTATGGGGCCTCTATGAAAATCAAACAAAACTGGAGTATCATCAGCGGCTTGCCAAGCGTATGCATATGGTGGTGACGGGCTACGTGACAGGTCAATTGGCAGTGTCTGGCCTCGGCGCCTTTTGTGCAGGACTTATGGTATTTATATTGCATTTCTTTTTCCCGAATGTGCCGATGAATTTTGCACTGCCAACTGTGGCGATAGCGTTCATCTTTTCGCTAATTCCGATGTTTGGTGCAACAATTGCAGGTATACTCATTACGTTGCTGCTCGCATTTAATGATGTGACGGCTGCCATCATTTTTGTTGCCTTCTTCATCATCTACCAACAGATCGAAAATAACTTCGTGTCGCCTGTGATTCAGTCGAAAACAGTGGAGCTTTCGGCGCTCGCGGTACTTGTAGCGGTGACGATTGGTTTGTATGTGTTTGGCCTAGCTGGAGGTATCATCTCTATCCCAATCGCGGGCTGTATCAAGGTTCTGCTCGAAGACCATTTTAGCCATGCTCGCAAAATGCGCGCACGCAGCAAAAAGCCCGTTCATAAGCTTGCCAAGAAGCTACAAGGCGAAGCATAAAAAGAACAAGCCCCCAGTGGAGATCGGGGGCTATTTGTATTGCATCATGTTCGCTCTAGCGATGTGAATATTAAGAAGTGTATTCCCAGATCGAGCCACTGGCGGTATCGCGCACCGCTACTCCCTGCTCTGCCAGTTCATCTCGGAGTCGATCCGATTTTGCCCAGTCTTTGGCCTCGCGGGCGCGCCTACGTTCGAGAATAAGTTGCTTTTGCTCGTCGGTAATGTCTGGGGTGGATTCAAGCAGCTGCAGGCCAAGCACGTCGTCGATTGTGTGCAGCACCTCTATAAGCGCATGGCGGTCGATGCGATTCAGGCTATGTGACTCTACCTCGCGAAATATTTCATCAATAATCTGAAGTGCCCGCGGCGTATCGAGATCGTCGTAGAGCGCTTCTTTGATGATGCCCGAGGCAGCGAGTGACGGCACGGATTGCTCGGTTTCGCTGGTGTTGCTGTCGTGTGTTTGGTGACGCAAGGCGGCAACGTTACGCCAATGCGCGAGGCGGTTTTTGGCAGCGGTGAGGTTTTCAAAAGTAAAGTTGCCCTCATTGCGATAATGACCTTGCAGGACAAACATGCGGTAATCCATCGGCGTGTAGCCGCGCTCAGCCAAATCTTGCAAGGTATAGCCATTGCCTAGGCTTTTGCTGATTTTGGTGCCGTCGACTTTGAGATGATTGTTGTGTATCCAGTAGCGAGAGAACTGCTGGCCACTGGCCGCTTCGCTCTGTGCAATTTCGTTAGTGTGATGGACAGGGATATGGTCGATGCCGCCGCCATGAATATCAAGTGTGTCGCCGAGAAGCGTCATCGCCATGGCACTGCATTCCAGATGCCAGCCTGGGAAGCCAGGGCGCTCCAGACCTTCGTCTGTCAGGTCGGCGGGTGTGGGCCACTCCATGTCGCGCTTTTCGCCGGCTGGGGTGAACTTCCAGAGCGCAAAGTCGCTGGGATTACGCTTCTCTGCGTTGAATTCTACGCGCGCGCCAGCTTTTTGTGCTTCTAGGTCAAGCCCTGCGAAGTCTGCGTAAGTCGGAAATTTAGCAGTATCAAAGTAGATACCATCATCGATTTGATAGGTGTAGCCCTTGTCTTTGAGCGTCCGTACGAGCTCAAGCTGCTGGGGTATGTACTCTGTGGCCTTGGTGATGTGTTCTGGTATGATGAGCCCGAGCTTTTTCATACCTTCGAGAAAATCATTGCCATAAAATTCGGCCACTTCCCACGCTGTCTTGCCATCGCGTTTGGCGCCTTTTTCTAGCTTATCTTCGCCGTCGTCGGCATCGCTCACCAAGTGTCCTACGTCAGTGATATTCATCACGCGTGTTACCTCGTAGCCATGTGTGCGCAGCGTCCGCACCAGCACGTCCCACATCACGTAGCCAAACCAGTTGCCGACGGTGAGATAATTGTAGACCGTCGGCCCGCAGGTATACATGCGAACTTTGCCGTCTTCGAGCGGAGTGAATTTTTCGGTCGTTTTGGCGAGGGTGTTATGAAGTGAAACGGTCATGTGTATAGTGTAGCATTTTGAACTGGCTGTTGTCATTGTCTAGATTGTTTGGAAATTTCGTACCGTCATTCTCTGGCTTGACCAGAGAACCCATCTCTATCCCCTGTCACTCTCCGACTTGATCGGAGAATCCAGGTATAATAGATCAATAATGAAAGAATACTATGTATATATACTTGCCTCTGGTAAAAACGGAACTATATATACAGGTATGACAAATAATTTATTACGTCGCGTCGACGAGCATAAACAACACGTAGCAAAAGGTTTTACGAATAAGTATAGCGTGGTGAATCTCGTGTTTTATGAACAGACTACGTCAGTTGAAACTGCTATCCAGCGTGAAAAACAGCTCAAGCGCTGGAATAGAGCCTGGAAGATAGCATTGATAGAGGCGCAGAATCCAGACTGGCGTGATTTAGCTGAAGATTTTTGATCTGGATTCTCTGGTCAAGTCAGAGAATGACAAAATGCGGGATTTAATATACTGGTTGAGCCTGTGAGTAGCAGCTACTTTCCTATTTTATAGAGTATATTCTCTAGGGTTTGCTCTGCGGTTTGGCGACTCGTGTCGATAATTTCAAATGTATCGTCGAAAAAATCGGCAGATGAGAAGTAGGTATGATGTTTTTCGCTCAGTGTCGCACCCAGCTGTTGGTCGAGTGGTCGCGATACGTCTCGCTTTTGCAATGTCTCTAGGTCGGGCAAGAGCATAAATGCATGTGACGGTGTAATATCAGACATAATATTGTCCCATGCCTGCGTACCGATATACCCATTGATAATCAAGTCGAGGTCTTCTGATAGGTAAAATTGCGCCAGTCTTTTGGTTGCTTCACCTACAAGTGGCCATTCATCAAAATGACGTGACGATGCGTTCTTTGGGTCGGGAAATCCAAATTCAGTAAAGTGTTTGATATGATCCACTTCAATATTTGCGCAGCGACCAAGACGATTTGCAAGCATGCGGGATATAGTCGACTTGCCTGCTCCGGTCGGCCCTGTTATGAATATAATTTTTTGATTAGTCATTTTCTGCCAGCGCTTTATCGGTCGCCTCAACAAGCTCGCGTACTACTTGTTCTTCGTCTTCGTATACGCGGAATCCTGCGGCGTATTTGTGGCCGCCGCCGCCAAAGTAGCCGGCCACGTCGGCGCTGATGGGGCTGTTGCTGCGGAGTTTGCCGGTCAGCTTGCCGTCTGGGTAGGTTTTGATGGCCACGCCAATCTCCACGCCTGTCACGAGCCGCATTTCGTCGAGCACCAGCACGCTGGGATTGTAGGCATCGCTATATTCTTGGATTTCTGCAAACGGAATCCGTACCAATGCTAGTTTGCCGTCGAGGAAGTATTCGATGCGCCCGATGAGCCGGCCTTTGTACTCCAGTATCTCTGGCGATTTTTTCATAAACTCGCGGCGGCGTTCTTCGATGTCGGCTACGACGGCGCCACGCTCGGTCAGGTCGGCGGCTACACGGTAGCTTTCGGGCGAGACGTTTGGCGTGGTCATGCCGAGGGTGTCGGATTGCAGGGCGACCATCAAATTTTCGGCGGCCTGCTGGTTGATATCCCAGCCCGCATCATGTGCCAGATGATAAATTACCTGCGACGCAGCGGGGGCTTCCTCGATGAGTAGTGTGTGGTCAAAGCTGAGGTTTGGCGCGGTCTCTGTATGATGATCAATCACCAGTACTGGGTGCGATTCCAGAAAATGCCGTGCGTCGGGTGTTTCGAGTACTTTACTCATCAGTACATCGGCGGTTGTGTCGACGATGATAGCCAGGTCTGCCGATGCATCAAAATCCGTTACTACCCTGTCCCAGCCCACGATGTAGCGCATGTATTTGGGGATGTCGACCGGGCAATATAGTACGACTTCTTTGCCCAGGTCGCCCAGGATTTCTTCGAGCGCCAGGCTGCTGCCTAGGCTATCGCCGTCGGGGTTTTCGGCTTGGATGACGATGATTTTTTTGGCTTCGGTGATGAGGGTTTTGGCGGTATCAAACATTATACTTATTGTAACAGAGGTGTAAAGAGGATAAAATATTGACAAAACAAAAATAATACTCTAAAGTATAACTGCTCAGACATGGTGTCTGGGTGGGGTATGTATACCCCGTCTCCCTATATTAGGAGTTGACATGAAAAAGAAGAGTGTACGTTGGGTAGCGCGTAACGGCCTGTATGTAGCGGTCGGTGCGTTGGCGTTGACTGTATACGCCATCTTTGGCGTTGCAAGTGCATTCTTGGTGCTCATGCTTGGCCTTGCTGTGATGCAGCTGCAGTATTTGATTGTGCACGATCGACTGTCCGACGCGCTCGAAGCGTGCAGCATCTATGAAGCGTCTTGCGCGGATATTTCGCGCAGGATACACGAGACAATCGACGATTCTGACAGTCGCCACGATTTGATCGAAAGGTAGCTGACGCACTATACGACGGGATGGAGTCTCCATCGGATAGAGACTCTCCCGTCACGATGCCCCCATGGGTATCGTAAAAGACCCCTCTATTAGGGGTCTTCATTCTTTTCTAGAGTACTCGCCTACCCTCAAGCGCATGGCTCAGGGTGATCTGATCGGCGTATTCTAGGTCGACACCGACAGGTAGTCCGCGTGCCAAGCGGCTCATCTTGACATCAAGCCCATGTTCCTCTACTTGTCGCTGGAGGAAGAGTGCCGTGGACTCACCTTCAACGCTGGCGTTGGTGGCAATGATAATTTCTTGTACTTCGTCGTCTGTGATACGTTTGATGAGCTCTGAGATATGGAGCTGCTCTGGCCCGATACCGTCGATCGGGCTGATCGCCCCGCCGAGTACGTGGTAGGTGCCGCGATATTGCCCGGTGCGCTCCAGCGCGATGATATCGAGCGGCTCTTCGACTACAGCGATGAGCGATTTGTCGCGCGTGCTGTCACTATAGAGCGGCGAGATGTCTTCGCTGGCGTCGATTAGCGCAAAGGTGACGGGACATGATTTGACTCCGCTGTGCAAACGCGTGATAGCCGCCGCCAGTTTGTCGTTTGACGATTGATTGGCACGCAAAAGATGGTACGCATACCGCTCGGCTGTACGCGCACCAACTCCTGGCAGTTTACCGATTTCATCTATGGCACTGAGAAGTGCTTGGGGCAAAAGCTGCGCCATACAGACTACATGCCTGGCAGGTTCATGCCGCCCATGAGTGGCTTCATCTTCTCGGCGGCGACTTCTTGAGCTTTTGCCATGCCGTCGCGGATAGCCGCTTCAAGCCAGCCTTCAAGTTCTTCGATATCTTCGAGATCGACGTAAGCTGGGTTGATTTTGATGTTTTCAACTTTGAGTTCGCCGTTGATGGTCACTTCTACTGCTGGATCGTCGGCATCATCGTCACCGCCAGCCACAGCAATAATCTGCTGTTTTTTGAGTTCTTTTTGCGCTTTGCGCAGGTCGTTGAGCATTTTCATTTGGTCAAACGCCATAATAAAGTATTCCTCCTCTGAATTACTCTTTCTAGTATACGTTATTTCGCTGTCTTTTTGTAGAGGTAGACGCGATCACTTGGTGAATGGAGTGTACTGGTGGCGACAATCCGCTCGGGGCGAATACCAGTAGCCACGAGCGGACTATTTCGCGTAGCAATAGTATCGGTAATAATTGTTCCGTTTCGCGACACTTGCGATATGTCAGTGGCAAGCTTTGTTGTCGTATTTTTATGAGTATCCAGGTAGAGTCGATACCAGTTTATTTCGCTACTGGCTACGAGTAGCGTCGCGCTAGGCGCATGATTCACTTCACGGGCAACAAGCGCGAGATCTGGAGAGGAATTGTTTGCAAGTGGAGCAAGGTAGTGATAGGAGTAGAAGTAGCGCAGTGCGCCCGGAATAATGATGCAGGCAAATAGAATTGTGAGGGGCACAAGAGCGAATATGCGCGCATAAGGGTTTTGCGGAAAAAGCCGATACCAGTAATTTAGCACGGCACCAATACCAGAAGCAATGAGCAACGCGATAGGCACGATATAAAGATGAAGTGCTAATGGGTTAAGCAGCACAATTGGAGTTATGCAGAGAAGCCAGAGCGCAACAAGGTAGCTTACTGCAGAATGACGCCACACGATAAGGTGACGAGCACCGATGCAGGCAAAGATGAGGGTACATAGTCCAAAGATTGGCGCCAATAGGCCTGTCTTGCTTATGCTGGCGGAGGCGAAATCCATTGTCTGGTAAGCGATTAATTTGAGATTTGCAAGAATATCAAGCGAGTAGCTGTCGGAACGATATATAAGTTGCGAAAGTAGCGCTGGATTGTAGTATATAGCCAAGCTAATTGTTGCAACTCCAATACAAGCAAGCACGAGGCCTGCTCCAAGGGCTGAGCGTGGAGCTTTGCGCAGCATATAGCGGATTCGGGGATGCAATATGGCGGTGAGGCAAAAAATCACTACGAGTGATAGCATGTAGGGGGTAAACACACTCAGCATCGCAAACGCGCCCGCTAGCAAAAACGCTGGAGTACGCAGTTTTTTGCCATCAATCGCATAGGCTGCCACAAGTAGAAATAGCGCTGGCCACAATACAAGCATAATATCTGGTGTTCCTGAAGAGACGAGAGAAATAAAGAGTGCCGACACAACCACGATGCCAGCTGCAACAATACTTGCAGTTTGACTAAAGCGACGTCGAAGCACGAGTACGAGCGCTATTGCTGTCACGAATCCAACGATCAATGATGGTAACTTGATAGCAAAGCTATTCAGATCGAACAAGTACAGCGAGAGCTTTTGAAGCGCATGATATGGCATATCTACAATGAGAAAAGACGTCGGATGAGCAAGGTTAAGGCTTGCGCTTGTGAGCGCAGAATCTTGCTCTTTCGGGGTGATTCCACCTGGTACATAGGTAGCAGCGAGTACGAAGACTGCCAAAACTAGCGATGCAAGTAGTAAATAGCCAATCCAGAACCGCAGCCTATAGAGGCGATAGTTTTTCACCGTATCTTTTGTCATGAATAGGTCTATTATACTCGTTAGTCGTGTCGTTTGTCGAGCGACATAAACCGCAGACGCTCTGGGTGGAAGAAGAGCTGTACTTTGCCGACGGGGCCATTACGGTGCTTGGCGATGATGAGATCGGTGATGTTTTGGACGTCCGGATTGTCTGGTTCGTAGTAGCCGGGGCGATAAATGAAGCTCACGATGTCGGCATCTTGCTCGATGGAGCCGGATTCACGCAAGTCGGACAGTTGCGGAATCGGCGGCGTGCGTGTTTCGACAGTACGACTGAGCTGGCTGAGCGCGATAAGCGGTACATTGAGCTCACGCGCCACGAGTTTGAGGCCACGAGAAATCTCACTCACCTCTTGTACGCGGTTGCCAGCATTGTGTGCGCTGCCTTGCATGAGCTGCAAATAGTCGACGATGATGAGGCCGAGCTGCTGCTCGTGGGCGATGCGGCGGGCTTTTGTGCGCATTTCGAGTACCGAGAGGCCAGGTTTGTCGTCGATATAGATAGGGGCTTCGGCCATCTCGCCCATGGCATCAGACAGTTTGGCAAAGTCCTCATCGCTCAAATTTCCCGTACGAATATTCCAAGCGTCGACACCACTGGCGTCGGCGAGCATACGATCGACCAGCTGCTCTTTGCTCATCTCAAGGCTGAAAAACAGGACGGCTTTTTGCTCAATCGTGGCGACGTTGTAGGCCAGATTTGTCACCAGCGTGGTCTTACCCATCGCCGGGCGCGCCGCCAAAATGATAAGGTCACTGCGTTGGAGACCAGCGGTCATGTTGTCGAGGTCGCGGTAGCCAGTTTTGATGCCGCGCAGCGCGCCTTTGTTGCGGTGTAACTCTTCCATGCGGTCAAAGCTGTCGGTCAGCACGTTTTCGATACTCACGAGGTCTTGCTTGAGCGATTGATCACTTACGCTAAAGAGTTCTGCTTCGGCTTTGCTCAGCAGCTCCTGTGTTTCGCTTTCTTCGTCATAGCTCAGCTCGGTGATCTCGCTACTGGCGTGGATAAGGCGACGGCGAATGGCTTTTTGTGCTACCAGATCGGCGTAGGCTTCGGCATGGGCGGCGGTCGGCACGTAGTTGGTGAGTTCAGATAGATAGGCTGCGCCGCCGATAATCTCCAGCTGGTCTTTACGTTTCAACTCATCGGTGAGTGTGAGCATGTCGACAGGTTTGTGGCGCTCGTAGAGTCGTACCATGGCATCAAACACCATTTCGTGCGGTTTTTCATAAAAATCTTTTGGCTTCACTAGCTCTGTCACGTCTGGCAGCACTTCTTCGTCAATCAGCACTGCGCCGAGCAGGCTTTTTTCGGCATCGACGTTTTGCGGTGGAATGCGGGCGCTCACGTCTTTGGTGGTTTTTTGGCTATTCGACATTGACTTCTTCTCCTCCACCCATCATAGCAGCGATTTTTGCAGCTTGCGCGTCTTTTGGCGGCGCAGTCTCACCGATGATTTCCAGATAGACATCGCTGCCGGCACCTGTCTCGGCGATGATTTGCCCCAGGATTGGGCGGTATTTGGCGCTATCGAGCTTGGTTTTGTTGAATTTGCGCCCTGCATAGACCACCACTTTGTCGCCGCGCACTTCGGCGGTGCATTTCGACAAAATAGCATTGAGCGCAGTATGATGCTCTTTTGCGTAGCTGAGTACGGCGTTCCAGTCGAATTTAGAGAGATCTGTCGGGGTCGCGGGAGCTGGACGCGGCTCTTTGGCTGGTTCGGGTTGCGGCTCGGAGGCTTTGGCTTTTTTGGCTGGCGTAGGCTTTGGCGCGGGAGCTACGACGGGCGCGGTAATTGTCGGCATAGCTGGTGCGTGCGCAGTCTGCGCGACAGTTTTCACGGGCGCGGCAATTGTCGCCTGCGAAAGCAATGTGACGAGCAGCTTCGTACTAGGATGTGAGGATTTTGGCACATCCATCAGGCCTTCGAGCAGCCCAACAAGCTCTGGCGTGTCGATGAGCTGTGCTGTGATGGCGCTCGTGAGTTGTGATGCAAGTGTCGTGGCGCTGACGCCTCGCTGTTGAATCGCTGCGACATGAGTAATAATCGCTTTGGCGTCGCCGGATTGCAGTGCAGCGATAAGCTGCTCGCATTCGTTCGCCGACATGAGCCCTAGTGCTTGTTCGATATCCTGGCTGGAAATACCACTTTGCATGGTGCGGGTATGCTGAAGCTGGTCGAGCAGGCTAATGCTGTCGCGCAGGCTGCCGCCACCTCGCTCGGCGATAATTTCGAGCGCTTCCGGCTTGATAGTGATGTGCTCTTGCTTGGCTATATGCGCGAGATGTGCGACGACTGCCTCGCGCGAAATAGTATGAAAATGATATCGCTGTGTGCGGCTCACGATAGTATCGGGCAGCTTGTCAAAATCGGTCGTAGCGAGGATAAACACGATGTGTTCTGGGGGTTCCTCAAGGATTTTTAGCAGCGCATTAAATGCAGCCTTTGAGAGCATGTGTACTTCGTCGATAATGTAGATTTTTTTCTTGGCGCTCGACGGGGCGACAAGTGCTTTTTCGCGCAGTTCGCGTACGTCGTCAACCCCGTTGTTGCTGGCGGCATCAATCTCGATAATGTCGAGGTGCTCGCTATCGTCGGAATACTCGAGGCCGTTAATCTCATGCGCCAAAATACGCGCTATCGACGTCTTGCCGACACCGCGCGGACCCGTGAGGAGGTAGGCGTGCGCAATTTTGTCGGCCGCGAGTGCACGACGAAGCACATCGGTCACATGTGATTGACCGACGATTTCATCGAGTGATTTACTGCGGTATTTACGATATAGCGCGACTGTCATAGCTCCCCTCTTGTCGTCTGTTATATATTGTACACTCTTGTAGTGCATCTGTCTGTTGTGATTTGCTACCTAACTAGTTGCGCGGCCGTTTCGAACGCGAACTTCTCATCACTCCGCCTATTACCTCCATGACTGCAAGCTGAAAGAAATATCGAAAGATCAGGTAGTTGAGTATACCTGACATAAAACACACAAACAGCAATGGTAGTAAGACATGAGACAGCCATTGTGTCGGCAAGTTGTAGGTATCACATAATAGCTTTATGGGTATAGAAAGACATATAAGTGCAAAAGAAGTGAGGTTAATAATAGATAGTAGTTTGCCCCATGTGAGTTTTTTGCGTGGAGCTTTTGCCATAAATGAGGTAAGCCTATAATGCTGCTTCAACAGCTGCCCACGTTGCCTCAGGATTATCTTCTGGTACGATAATCGTCACTTGGTCGCCAACGGCGATCCTGAAGTAGGTTACGCTCGCAAGCAAGATGCGATATTCGCGTCCGTTTGCTTCCACGTAGTATGCGCCATCATGTTGCACAAGCGTACCAATGATTTGCTTGCGTACTGCTGGGCCGATCTGCTTGTAGACAAAGCCGCCATCGTCGGTGATAGTGAGCTTGAGCATGTCACCTTCGACGAGCTTTGATTTGCTGGCGTAGTTGGCTGGGACGGGGTAGTTTTTGCCGTCGGGGCCAATCATCATCTGGCCGTCAAAGACTCCCTCGACAACCTTGCCGGTCACATCTTCCTGGCTGCTTCGTGGTGTGACGATAGTATCGTCTTCGCCCAAAATACTAATTAAAAGCTCCTTGGCTGCCGCTAGGTTGGTCTCGGCATCTTGGATGAGTGATTTCAGTCGTTTAACTTGTTTTTCTGGTAGTTCAGACATATTTTCTCGCAGTTCCTTGTCTGTGTTTTTATACTTATCACCTCTATATATAGCGTACTAGCCTTGGTGTTGTCAAGTTTATATCGTCTATCCACAGCAAAAACAGTAGTCGGCTGTATAATGTTGTTAATTTTGTAATTGCTCTTTGTAGTAGTCGTATGCTATTGGCGTAAAAAGATTGACCTGCTGAGGATGTAATTCACGCGTGTCACCTCTGTAGGTCGACCCTGTAGACAGGGCGGCAGATTTCTCTTCGCCGTCGATATAAAAACGTGCATACACTGGCCTATCCATATAAAGCTTATTTGGCGTAATATGCGCATCGGTCTTCTCTGTTAATTCAACCCCGCCAAGGTTGTAGAGTCGTAGTGAATCGGACATTGCTGTGCTAAAACGCCCGCCTTGCACACCGCCCTGCTTGTACCTCCACCAAATATCGCCCTCGCTTGAGCTGTGATAGCTGTAAATAAGAGGCTGGGTGGTCTGATGCGCGATAACAAGTAAATCGTTATCTTGGTAGGTTTCGCACAGCTCTGGATGGGCGAGGTTTATCGAGGCGTTGAGTGCAAAATTGGCGTTGTGCGTGTTGAAGATCGTTTGTCGGGCAAGCGCTTGTTCGATATGTAGGCGTTGCTGTTCTTTTACTTCTGCGAGCAAGCGTTCTTCCTCTTCTTGCCAGATAGCTTTTTGGGCGCGTTTCGCGAGTTTTGCTTGTTGCGACGGGTTGACCGCGAGCGCTTCGCGTACCTTGCGGCGTATTGTTTCGCCGCTTTCGGCTCTTGCTTTATCGACGAGCGTGTCGAGTAGTTCGCGTTCGTGTGCTGCAGCATACTCATCCGCAAGTTCGTCATATATCACATCGTGTCGTCGCCTCGATACGAGCTCTACCGCGCGGGTTGCAATCTCTGAAGTGGTGAAATGACCACCTCCGGTGGCGAGAATATTGGCTATTTCAGCGTTGATTGCTTTGGCATCTTCTAGATACGGCTCAACCACACGCAACTCATCAAGCTGATGTGTCGCCGTTTCGAGCTGAGCTGTCAGTTCTTCAATTTGCCGCTGTTTTTTGCCAAAAGCCATTGTCATCAAATCATATCAGCTACTATGTGTCTCGCTCAAGCATGAGCACGACAAAAAACCGCCCCATCGCGGAGCGGTAATCTGCTTTGACAATCACGGCCGATAAAATCGAACTACACGAGTTCGACTGATGCGCCAGCTTCTTCGAGTTGCTTCTTCGCAGCTTCTGCGTCGTCTTTAGAAACTTTTTCTTTGATGGCGCTAGGAGCGTCGTCGACGAGGGCTTTTGCTTCACCAAGACCAAGACCTGTGATTTCTTTCACGGCTTTGATCACAGCAACTTTTTGTGCACCAGCGTCTTTGAGCTGTACCGTGAATTCGCTCTTTTCGTCTTCTGCGCCAGCAGCGTCGCCGCCAGCAGCAGGACCAGCAACAGCCACAGCTGCAGCAGCTGGTTCGATGCCGTATTCGTCTTTGAGGACAGTTTTGAGTTCGTTAACTTCGAGGACTGTCAAGCCTGTGAGTTCTTTTGCAAGTTTTGCAATATCAGCCATAATAGACTCCTTGTAAATATTCTTTGATTTATAAAATTGATTGCCGTTTATGCAGACGCTTTTGCTTCTACGCCATCAAGTAGCGCGTGCAAATTGCCAGAAAGTGCGTTGGTGACGTCGTGAACTGGTGAAAGCAGCTGTGCCACCACTTCGGCCACGAGTTGTTCGCGGCTTGGTAGTTTGGCGAGTGCTTTGACATCATCGACGCTCAGCAGCGCACCTTCAGCAGAAAAACCGCCAGCAAACTGGAGTGCATCATGAGTTTTTGCAAACTCATCGAGCACCTTTGCTGGTGCGATTTCGTCGCTGTCACTTGTCGCGTAGAGCAACTGACCAGCGAGCGCTGAAGTATCGGTGTCTTTGTAGGTGTCGTTGCCTGCAAGTGCGACGCGCACAAGGCGGTTTTTGAGCACTTGGATTTTGACACCCTGCGCACGAGCAGCTGCTCGCAGCGCCTGAAGATCAGCAACGCTAAGACCCTGGTACTGCGCAAACACAGTCAGTTTTGAGCTTGCGAGCACATCACTAAAGTCGGCAACCAAAGCTTGTTTTTTATCGCGTGTGATAGCCATAAAATCTCCTAATAGCTTTAGTTTCTATATATTGTTATCGGCCGGATTGTCAAAGTTCGGTAATGTCGAGATTGCCCAAAAACCAAAAATAAGTCTCGGGTTCTCGCATTACCAAAGACTTACTGATGTGAAACTGTATGGTGGTAGATTCATATCCTCGGTAGCGGATTAAGCGATAGTCTCCTATTCGCGGCTACTGTCTCTGGTAATGTCTCTAAGGAGTATACAGGCAGTGCGTAAAAATGTCAACAGTATCCTGCTGGATCAAGAGCGAGGTATTGCTTTTTTGTAGAAAATTTGCTATAATAAATATATTATGTCATCAAAGACAAATATGCACCGACGGGAAATTCCTAAGACAGCCATGCCAACAAGTGTGGCAGATTTGGATAATCAATCTGTGGCCTATAGAGACCATGGCCCTATTGCACTGTACAGCTGGGGTAAGGGCGAGCACGGCTATAGCAATATCTTGCCAACTGTTGATGAGCGCGTCAAAAGCATCCGTAGTGATCGTAAGCGCAATCTTGCTCGGGCTGCATTACTTTCCCGTATGACCGATCATGCTGCGCGCAGTTTTGATAATCTTTATCGCTCCGGGATAGATCAGCAAGAGTTATCGGAAAGTGACATACGTGTCATCAACGGCGAAGCAGCAACCCACCAGTTTGTTGAATTTATGGGTAAGTATCCCCAGCTTTCATCTATAGAAATTGCGCGCCTTGTCCATCCAGGTGATTGGAACGTGCGAAGATTTATAGATGACCCTGTGCGCCAAGAGCTCGATGAGCCGTCTTACGGCCTACAAACTCAAGAAGTATCAGAAGTGTGCGCGGCACCCCACTACAAATTTAAGCAGTTTGACTTTTCTTGGGATTCACATCCAGATAGCGCCATTGTTGAGCGAAAACGGCGCGTTCGTACTCATCTGGGCGGACAAGTCGTGACTATTGTGCGCAATACTGTGCTTGTAGATGGTAACCATATATCCGATGAGCTGCGGGAGCATATTCGCGAGGCAAAACAAGATGTACGGACGGGTAGTCGTGGGTATGATGAGCATTCGGATGTACTCTATGAATTGCTCGAAGATTCTATGCGCAATCGTGATACCGACGACAAACCCCGCGAGATTATTCCACTCATGTCGACCTATTACGCGGCGCGCATGACCGAGTAGCCTATGATGGCATTTCTGATGCTGCCTCTATGAGGTCTTGTATATCTTGCTGAATCGCTTCACGTGCACGCATCTGCCCGGTCGCCGTGTCAATGCAATCTATCGCAAAATACTGCTGTGGGTATAATTCCGCCAGCTCCGTGTAGCACGCCTTCACTTTCTCTAGATAGTCAGCATCGGACTCGTGGATATCGCGTGTCCGCTCTGTGTACGTGCGCGTCGCAGCATCTTTGTTGTCGACGTTCGCCTGGGCCACGGCGGGTGGCACATTGAGTACGATATTGATATCTGGTTCGAGTATACCGAGCACATTGGTCTCGTATGACTGTAGCTGCTCGTAAAACGCATGCCTCACTGCCCGCTCGCCTATTTTAGCTCCCTGATGGGCAAGATTTGAGCCGCGATATCTGTCGAGTACAGCAATACCGTCTGGATGTTCGCGCAGCCATGTGTCAATCTCTTGCGTGCCCGCCATACGATCGACAGCAAATAGTACTGCGGCTACTTCTGGCGGCAAGGAGTCAACATTCTCACCGTATTCGCCATTGAGGTATTTTTCTACATATATGGCAGACTCTTTGCCATAACGCGGAAATGACGTTTTATAGATTGGTCGATTGGTTGCTTCGTAGTATTGGCGTGTCAATTCTGCCTGGGTTGCTTTGCCCGAGCCGTCACCGCCTTCGATGACGATAAGCCTACCGCGCGCCATAGTGCTATTTGACACCTTCTGCGAGACCTTCAATCACTGGTGCCGCGACGCGTTTGTCTTTGTAGGCTCGTGGCAGCATGTCACTTGGTTTCCAGGTGCGAATCAGTTCGTCTAGGTCGCTGGTGTGCTGGTATTTGCCACTCATGCCGTCGCGCCCCTCGCTATAGTTGCCGTCAACAGGCCCGGTATGGTGAAAAATCAGCTGCCCAATGCGCTCGCCGACAGGCAATACGACGCTTTCGTGCATGTTGAGGTTATAAATCTCCAGCGTAATGCGATTGATGTAACCTGGGTCGACCCAGCCAGCGTCAAAGCAGACGGCGACGCCGTTGCGCCCCCAGCTACTGCGGCTTTTGACCTCGCAGGCACCGCCGTGCGCACGGATTCCCACAAATTCGTGCGTGTGCGCGAGGATGCGCTCGCCGGGCTGCAAGACGATGATTGGGTGATCTTCGGGGATATTTTCAAACAAGGGTTTGTCATTTTTTTCGCACCATTCCTTGTGCGAGATGGCCTCAAGCGGGCCTTTGAAATAGCGAGATACGTCAGCTTCGTCAAACGGATTGTAGACACCTGTCGCTTCTGGCTGGTATTCTTGTTTGTAAAAATAATGCCCCAGCGTGAAATCAAGGCTCGCCTCGGACACGTGACGCTCGGAAAAAGGCACACAGACGATAGAGCCGTCGTCGATGGCGCTTCTAATCTCGGTATTACTATAGACACTCATGAAAATCCCTCACTTTTACTTACCTAATTGTACCACATGCTAAGATAGGAGTATGAAAGCAATCGTTGTAGCGTATGATCAGAAGCGTGGTATTGGCGCGGACAATGATTTGCTATGGGGGCGGGATTTGCCGGCGGATTTGGCGCATTTCAAGGAATTGACTATGGGCAAGACGATTGTGATGGGGCGCAAGACCTTCGAATCTATTGGCCGGCCGCTACCGGGGCGGCAAAATATCGTGGTGAGTCGTGGCGGTGTTGCGGCTGATGGTGTGACGACGGTGGCTTCGCTCGACGAAGCGTATGCAGCTGCCGAGAACGATGTAATGGTGATTGGTGGCGGGCAAATTTATGCGCAGGCGTTGGAAGACGTAGATATACTATATGCGACAGAAGTTGACGCGATTTTTTCGGCCGCAACCGTGTTTTTTCCTAGGATAGATGCAAATAACTGGCGTGAAGTCGTCCGCGAGCATCACGAGGCGGATGAGCGGAATAAATATGCGTATGATTTTGTAACATACGCACACATATGAATTTGAACTTTATACCGCTATCGGTGCTTTGATAGGTGGATGTGGATCGTAGCCTTCGAGTTTGATATCATCAAATGTGAAATCGTCGATATTCTTGATATCCGGATTCAGCCAAAGCGTCGGCAGTGCATGCGGCTCACGGGCAAGCTGTTTGTCGACTTGATCCATATGGTTGAGGTACAAATGGGTGTCGGCAAGCGTATGAATAAACTCCCCTGCCTCGAGGTTTGTCACTTGCGCAATCATGGCGAGTAGGAGTGAGTAACTAGCGATGTTGAACGGCACGCCGAGGAAGGTATCGGCGCTGCGCTGGTACAAGTGGAGGTCGAGTTTGCCACCCGAGACATTGAATTGAAACAGACTATGGCAGGGCGGTAGCCCACCAATCTCCACAATCTCGTCGACTTCGGCCACGTTCCAGGCACTGACAATGTTGCGGCGGGAATTAGGATTGGTTTTGATGGTGTCAATCGCCCGAGCGATTTGATCAATGTGCCCGCCCTTGCCGTCGGGCCATTTGCGCCACTGCACACCGTAGACCGGCCCCAGGTCGCCCCACTTCATGGCAAACTCGTGGTCGGTGGCGATACGGTCGATGAACGCTTTCATCTGTGTCTTCCATTCGTCGGAATTAACCTCTGGAACAGAGAGATTATTCTTTTCTAAATACGCTTTAAACGGCCACTCATCCCAGATATGGACGCCCGATTGCGCCAAATACTCGATGTTGCCTGTACCCTGTAAAAACCACAGCAGCTCGTGCACGACACTGTTGAAATACAGCTTTTTCGTCGTCACGGCCGGGAAACCATCGGCCAGATTGTAGCGTACCTGCCGTCCAAACACGCTCCGTGTGCCTGTGCCAGTGCGGTCGCTTTTTTCGGTGCCGTTGTCACGGATATCTTGTAGCAGTCTAAGATACTGACGCATGCTATTGCTCCTCTGGTGGATTTTCTTCGTGGCGCGAAAGTGCATACAGCGCTCGACTAACAGTTGCCTTACTCGTCATCATTAAGTCTTCAAGCTCATCTCGTGAAAACCATTGTAGCTCTGGCGGTACATCTGCCTCTGGTGTCAGCTCATTTGTATTGGTTACAAGAATATAGGCGCTATCGACATGGAAATGGCTACCCTGCCCTACCTGGTGAATATCTAGGTCAAATGGCAATGGCTGTGTCGTACTCTCTGCTTCATCACGCTCAAGCGTGAGATTGTCCATGTACGGAAGCAGTGCGACAAGGTTGTTTTGCGGTAAACCTGTTTCGAGTCTCACCTGGCGAAACAACGCGTCAAGGGGTGTTTCATCGATACCAATATGTGTATTTGGACTGAGCCAGTTGTAGTGTTGCTCGTCACGCCGCAACAATACCTTGTTATTGTGTATGATAACTGCGCTTACTGTAGGATAGTACTCGCGCTTTGCCTCTGCTTCTTGTTGATCTGCCACACGCCTCCTTTGAACTTACGTTCTTCTACAACTAGTATACTATATCAGATAAGTTAGTATTATGGACGATGCTTGGAGAACTCTCTCATGGCCTCTGTAGAAAAAGGATGTTGCTCGAGAAAATACCAGATGTAAAATGCTGTCGGAACGGCCGTTGAAACTGACTGCCTACTGTTGCCTAGCTGAATGATACGTTCATCGTCGTCGCTTGGAACCGTGACGCTTGTCGGCCAATCATGTCGAGCTTGAGTAAGCTCAACGTTTTGCACTGTGGCGTTATAGGGACAATTCCGCCAGGTCGTGATCTTGGTTGTCCGGCTCGGCCGCGTAACAGTTGGTTGCTTGTCGTGACACCCGTTGTAGGCCGCACGTGCCCGTACCCATGTAGTGATTGCGGGTAATTTTTTGCGCTTGGAGCCGCCGTAAGGTATCACTGAGTCTTTGCCGCCGTGTATATTAAGTAGTGGCGCAGGTCTGTCTGGCGTACACTGTTTGTCGGGGAAATAATAGGCGCCAGACAACATAGCAAATGCGGCGATGCGATGCGACAGTTTGCATGACAGCAGCCACGACATACCTCCACCGTTGGAAATACCAACACTGTAGATGCGTGCGGTGTCGACACATAGTTTTTGCTGTACTTGGTCAAGCACTTGGCCAACAAATCGTACGTCATTTACCTTGGGTGAATAGGGCGCGCCTTGCCACGAGTAGGCGCCTGCGGTTCCGCGCATAGCTTGCGGATAGACGACAATGGCAGGCAGCGCATTGAGTCCGGAGACTTTTTCTAGAAATGAGATTTTCATGTTCTTGCCCGTAAACGCCAGGATGACCGGATAGCGCCGATACGACTCGTAGCCTTGTGGTAAGTGAATGTAGTAGGTTCGCTTGCCATCTGGCGTTGCAATACCAAATGCCTTGCTAGACGACCCTCGCCAGACAGTACGGGCTTCGCAACCCGATCCTGATATGCCCGTGCGCACCGATTCTCCTCTTCCCTGAAGCGCATCAAAAAGCGAGTTGTAGGCAAAAACACCAAGCAGCAGTACTAGTAAATAGACTGTGAGGAGACTTACTCTAGCAAAATTTTGCCGCATCTCTCTATTGTACATAAAACCGCTCCCTGGAGAAAATTCCAGGGAGCAGCTGCCAAGCGAGTGCGCAGTGCGACTAGTTGCTTGATTCTACCTTGATGCCAGGACCCATGGTTGTCGAGAGGCTGATGCTTTTGATGTAGGCGCCTTTGATGCTCGAAGGTTTTTGGCTCGCCAAGCTGTCGAAGAAGCTTTTGGCGTTATCGGCGATTTTGTCCGCGCCAAACGATACCTTGCCGATGCTCAGGTGTACGATAGCTTGCTTGTCGACACGGTATTCTACCTTGCCAGCTTTGGCTTCTGTGACGGCTTTAGCAACGTCGGCTGCAACAGTGCCGCTCTTAGGGTTTGGCATAAGGCCGCGTGGACCCAAAAGACGTGCATATTTGCCAAGTTTTGGCATGTACTGTGGTGTTGCTACCAAGATATCAAAGTTGAGCTCTTCTTTGTCGAGCTGCTTGGTAAATTCTTCGTCGCCTACGATGTCTGCGCCAGCTTTTTTGGCCGCAGCGTGTTCAGATTCTGGTGCGAAGACTGCAACGCGGATCTTTTTGCCTGTACCGTGTGGCAGGCTGACAGTCGCGCGGATGTTTTGGTCGGCCTGGCGTGGATCAACACCGAGGCGTACATGCACTTCGACACTAGCATCGAATTTGGCAGGATTTGTGTCGACGGCAAGCGCGACGGCTTCGGCAAGTGTGTAGACTTTGCCGATTTCAACTTTTTTGGCAGCTGTCTGATAATTTTTGCCACGGCGTTCGATGCGTGGACGTGCGACAGGCACAGGGCCTTTTTTCTTGTGCTCTTCGGCTTCTGGATCTTGTGCAGATGTATCGCCAGCTTCTTTGCGGGCTTCTTTTTCTGCTTTTGCTTCGGCCTCATCGAGTGACTTTTGGCTGCGTTTGCCAGCTTTAGCGACAGTCGCTTCTTTTACTTCGTGTTTTTCAGCGCCAGCGATTGCTTCCTCGATCTCGGCGATGGTGTTTTTTTCGCTTACTTCGAGTTTTAGCTCGGCGGCTTTTTCTAGTAGGTCGGCTTTTTTAGCCATAGTGAATTAAATCCTTTCTGTGGTGCAAACGGCATAGTATGCCTCCCAACATTGATATTTATAGACAAATTATAGCAAATGTGTCACGGTTCTGCAACTGACGCCGCGACGATACATACTTCTGGAAATAAGCGGCCTATGTATTATCGCCCAATCGCGATGATACAGGTAGTGACGCGCCCATCGTCTTACTTGAAAACTATAGGGCAAATTGCTCGGATTGTTCATCGTGTAATCAGGCGAGCCGCCAAAGATAACCACTGGCCGCAGGACACAATCTTGCTCTGCGCCAACGAGTTGATACTCGATCACATCTTGCATACCGCCATCGACACCGGCCGTATAGACAAACGGGCTTAGATACCATGTATTGCCGTCGCTGGAGCGTACTTCGGGGTATATTTTGCCGCTTGGTATAGGGCTGAGATCGTTGAGTGTGGCAAACGAGCTTACGATCCCTGGCTTTGTTGGCGCAACAACGATGGCGAGGTGTCGCTACAAACGAAAACCGCGCTATTTTGCGCGGCCTTCGTCTGATTCGGCATATGCTTTGAGCCGATTCACCTCACGTTTAATCCATTCCATATCTTTATAATAGCATAGTTTATATAAAAAGTCAATGGCATCGGCCTGAGTTCTGTGTTGAGCTCAGGCCGGTATCGATTAGAGAGCTAATCAAACGACAGGTGTGCTTATGCTTCCTGGTCTTGCTTGCGGCGACCTTGCAGGAAATAGGCTGCGATGTAGGTGGCAAATCCTGCGAGCAAGATGATGAGCGGATTGCCTCTTGTGCTAGCACCTGTGCGAGGCAGTTCGGCGGGTGCCACAATCGGTGCGCTCATGCTCGTAAGTGTCACTGGAGTACTAGGAGTTGCACCTCCTCGGCCAGGGGTATGATTGTAGGTGTTGGTAATGCGGCTACCGTCGACATATTTACTGTAGTGTTCTGGTACGATCGGTTCGTCGACAGTATACACATATTCGTTGCCAGCCTCATCTGTCTTGGCGAGTTCTGTCCATGTGTAGGTCGTCACTCCGTTTGTTAGGATGATTGGCTCGCCGTACGCAGCGCCGTTGCGATAGAGCTGAATTTGTACTGCTGGACGTACAACAGGTCCGCCGCGCCAGATTTTTTCGACAGTAAATGTCGTTTTTGGCGACACGTAGGTATTGGTAATAGCGAGGCCATTGGCGGTGGCGATGTAGTTGACCGGTACCGTCGGCGCACCTGCTGCGTTGACTTCTTCGACGGAAAATACATAGTCTTGGCCAGCAAGGTTGGTACGCTCAAGTCCTGTCCAGGTGACGTTCGTGACGCCGTCGACGAGCTCTTTGATGTCTGCGCCTGGTACGGCTTCGCGGGTATCACCGATGCTTCGGTAGAGCTGGAACCATACTGTTGGGCGTGGGCTTGGGCCGCCAGACCATGTCTTGGTAGCAGTCGCCTCACCATCTGTTGGAATAACGTAGGTGTTTGTCACCGTCAGGCCATCATCTGAATAGCTTTGTGTGTAGTTGGCCGGTGCATTCACCTCTCGCACCGTGAAGACATAGGCATTGCCGCTGCGATCGGTTGTTTCAAGTCCTGTCCAGGTGACGTTCGTGACGCCGTCGACGAGCGATTTCACTTCGGCACCGGGCACGGCAACAGGCGCGCTACCGACGATGTTACGATAGAGTTGGAACTGCACTGTTGGGCATGGGCTTGGGCCATTAACCCATGTTTTGCTGGCTGTCGCCTGGCCGTTTGTCGGGATAACATAGGTGTTGGTGACGGTGAGGCCGTCTCGTGAAACGGTAGCGTTGTAATCTTGCGGCACGGTAACTTCGTTGACGCTATAGATGTAATTCACACCGTCTGCATCAGTTTGGTCGAGGCTTGCCCAAGTGTAGGTAAAGCCAGTGGCTTGCGTGAGTGTAACAGGACTACCAAGGGTAGCGCCGTTGCGGTACAGTTGAAACTCGACATCCGGGCGGCTGCTTGGCCCGTCAACCCATTCTTTTTTGGCGGTGATATCGATTTTTGGCGACACATAGGTGTTGGTGACTGTCAGGCCGCGCTCTTCTTTGGTGTAGTTTGGCGGCGTTGTCGGCTCACGAACGGTGTATGTGTAGTCGCTACCCTGTTCGTCGGTCTTGTCGAGATTTGTCCAAGTGTAGCTGGTAGTACCACTTGGCAAGTTTACGGCCGTGCCAAGTGCAACATCATTGCGATACAACTGGAGCTGTACTGTTGGGCGCTCAGTCGGGCCGCCAACCCAGACTTTGTTGGCTGTAACATCGATTTTTGGCGACACGTAGGTGTTGGTAATGGTGTTGCCTTGCTGACTCATGGTGTAGTTTTCGGGCGCGCTTACCTCTTTTACGGTGTAGACATAGGCTGTGCCGCTGGTATCGGTTGCATCGAGGTTGTTCCAGGTGTAGCTGGTGATGCCGTTTGCCAGGCTGACAGATGCGCCGTGCGCTACATCATTTTGATAGAGTTGGAACTGCACCGTCGGGCGAGGTGTTGGCCCGCCAACCCAGACTTTTTGTGCAGTAAAGCTGGTTTTTGGTGATGTGTAGGTATTATTTACATACACATTGCCGTTTGCTGGTACAGGGCATGCACCGTTCGCAAGGCCTGCGCATGATACGGTATAGTTCGTTGGAGTGGCCGCTTCTTTGATCGTGTAGGTATATGCGACACCGTAAATATCGGTCGCTGGAACTGTCCATGCCGCGCTCGCATTGCCAATGATCGTCTTGTCTTGACCAGCGAGCTTGGCGCCGTCTCGCCACAGCTCAAATGTTGCCGTGTGATCAGTCGCAAGGCCGCCCTGCCATGCCTTGGTAATGGTTATGCTGCGGTCGGCGACAGCAAAACGATTGTTAAAGGTGACGGTGCGGTCAAGAGTACTTGCCAGACCGACTGTTACGGTCGCGACCTTGCCGGTATGGACAGTTTGATCGCCGTCGATACTATGCGTGGTAGTGTAGTCGGCTGCGCCTGTTTCGGTGATCGTATAGACACCCTGCGGAAGGCTCGGTAGCGAAACGCTGGCGTGGCAGTTATCTCGTGATACGACCAGGCTTGGCGTGGCAACAGTTGTGCCAGCAGCGTTTTTGACTTCAAAGTTGAACGTCGTACCATTTGTTGTCGTTGTGACGCCTTGTGTACAGTTGCCAAGTGTTTTGTGAAGCACGAGTGACCCAACCTTGGCGGTGTTGGTGGCGCGCACATAGACATCATTGTCAGTGTTGTTTGGATCGGTCGAGGCTTGGTAGCCGTTTGCGAGTGAGAATGTGGCGGCTGATTGCCAATTGCCGCTACCGATGCGGTATTCCAGTGTCGTGTCGTATTGACCGCTACCAAGAATTGATTCGCTTACGGTGTAGTTGCCAGTTTCGCGCGGCTTGTTAGAGATGGCGGTGCCTGAGCCAGCAAAGGTTGCGCCAAAATCAGCGTTGCCCTGATCGGTGACAGCAATCTTGAACTGGTCGCCTGCATCAGCTTTGTTGCTATTGAGTACTTTTTGAGTGTGTATGAGTACTGGATTTACTTGTGGTGACGCGGCTGTTCGTGTCTGGATATTGCCGTCAGCATCCGTGTAGTTGAACGCAACGCTGGTATTGGTCGCAAAGAGCTTTTGTGTAGGATTATCAACAAAACTATTTGCGAGCTGGACTCGTACGGTGCGTGTCGCTTTACGCACACCATCGCTATCAGGAGCGCTCAGCTGGAACGTCCCCCAGTTGGCTGTGTTACCAGTGATCACTCCACTGTTGCTCGCGCTGCTAGCAATTGGCGTAAACTCTGGAGCGATAACATCTTGGATGGATACATCTTTTGCTGCGGCAGCGATCTTGCCGGCGATTTCATCGAAAATAGCTTGCAAATCACTTGCGCTACCAGTGTAGGCATTGCCAGGCGTTGCTACCTGATTGAGTACATTGTTGCCAGTCGCGCCAGCACTGAGTGCTATCGTGTAGATCGTTGAGCCGGCTGTTTTGGCAAATCCAGCCTCGGCAATGGTGCTATTACCGTGATTGTATGAGTAATACGAGAAGCCACACCATCCGTAACCTTGCGTACCATCGCTCCCGTTACCAACACGCGTCGAGTAGTCATATGCACTTGATGGCACGGAGGTATTTGTTTGATTGCTTGTTGTCCATGCGGAAGTATTGGCGCAAAGATTGTTGATGCTCGTGCTATAGGTAGGCTCGCCATCGGATAACAGCACGATATTTTTGTAATTGGCTGTCGAAGAGGCAATCAGGGATTGTGCGCGATGAATGCCCGTCTGGGTATAGGTGCCTCCACTTGCGCTTAGTCCATTGATTGTTGTTTTGAGCGAGGCTGCACCTGTGGCGCCTGTAAAATTAGCGTTGGTACTCACATCGCCAGCAAATGAAACCACAGCAATGCGATTGGTAGTGTTGCCCGCTGGAAGAAGTGTATCGACAAACGTACTTGCAGCATCTTTGGCATTCTTTAGTTTAGTGTTGCCACCACTTCCCGTCTCTCCCATGCTACCTGATCGGTCAATTACAAGTACCGTATCAGATGTCTTATTGCTGTCTCGAGCTTCCATTGTGAGCTCGATATCCCACGTATTCACTTTACCAGCGACAGCTTTTGCCGTCTTGGATACACGAACTTCACCTGGCTGCAATGTTGTTGCGGCGTTTGTTATGTCGACCAAAAACGCTAATCCGCTTACAGCAACAAGAGACGCCATTAGCATCGCAAAGCGCTTAAAATTATTCGATATACCTATACTCATACAACACTCCATCTTTTGCACGGGAGTTGCCGCATACTTAGATTGCTCTAGCCCACCCACAATATGTACATGTCTCGTGGTTTTACTGATTTTGTCCGCATTATAGAGCGATATGAACAAAAAAGCAATCTATAAAATAATATTGATATAAGCACAAGTACTTTGTGATAGGTACGGTAATATCATCGGAACCTGGTTTTATCGTGTTCACGACACGTATATAACACTTGTGAATTACTCGCATGTGTACTATGCTAATGCTTATGGAAGAGACAAAAAAACACTTACGGGATTTGGGATTTAGCGGCGAAATCGAGGATGCGCCAGACGTGCTGCGCAAGTTTTCGCATGATGCGTCGATGTTTGAAATTGAGCCCAAGCTAGTGATTGCGCCCAAAAATAACGCAGACGTAGAGATTGCTGTCAAATACGTTGCCGACAATAAAAAGCGACAGAAAAACTTGTCGCTCACAGCGCGCAGCGCAGGTACCGACATGAGCGGCGGCGCGATCAATGATTCTATCATCATCGACTTTTTGCGCCACATGAACAAAGTTGATTCAGATATGACTGTACAGTCTGCGCGCACACAGCCAGGTGCCTTTTATCGAGATTTTGACAAACTGTCTCGCGAGAAACAGCTATTGCTCCCTACTTACCCCGCATCTCGCGACCTTTGTACTGTAGGTGGAATGGTAGCTAACAATTCCGGTGGTGAAAAGTCTATCGAATTTGGCTGCACAGAAGATTTTATCAACGAGTTGCGCGTGGTATTTGCTGATGGCATCACACGTGTCGTCAAGCCTCTAAACAGGCATGAACTCGATGCAAAAATGGCACAAGACGACTTTGAGGGTGAAGTGTATCGTAAGATGTTTAAGCTTGTTGATGACAACTACGACATGATCAAAAACGCTAAACCAAATGTAAGCAAGGATTCTACTGGCTATCACCTCTGGCGAGTCTGGGATCGTGAGACAGGTATTTTCGATCTTACGCAAATTATCGTTGGTTCTCAGGGTACACTCGGCATGGTTACGGATATTGACTTTCGCATGATCAACGAACGCACCCAGGAGGGTCTGCTTGTTATGTTTCTTAAAGATATCGATCACTTGCCTGAGCTTGTCAATGATGTCGTGGCGGTTAAGCCATCTCGATTTGAGTCATTTGACGACAACACCCTGTGGCTTTCGATCCGATTTATGCCAAGCTTCCTTAAGCTGCTTGGTCCAGCAAAATTTATTCGACTCATTTTTAGCCTCATTCCAAATGGCTTTATGCTACTCAAGGGCTTGCCGCAGTTGATACTCATGGTGTCTATCAAGGGCAACGACATACAAGAGGTGGACGAGCGAATCAAAGCACTTCACGGCGATCTCCAGTCAAAGGCTAAGCTGTACGGTATCACGGCTTTTGAAGAGCTGCCGCGCGACATGCAAGGCGAGAAGTTCTGGACAATGCGCCGCTATAGCTTTCAGATTTTGCGTAGCAAGGTAAAAGACAAGCACACTGCGCCCTTTATCGACGACTTAATCGTACGACCCGAATTTTTGCCGAAGTTTTTGCCGGAAATCCGTAGAATTATCAAAAAATATAAGCTATTTGCTACAATCGCTGGCCACATGGGAGACGGTAATTTTCATATCATCCCACTCATGAATATCGAAAAAGAGGAAGAACGTAAAAAGCTCCTGCCTGCGATGAAAGAAGTGAATACACTCGTGCTCAAGTATGGTGGATCTCTCAGCGGAGAGCACAACGATGGACTAGTGCGTGGCCCGTGGCTGGAGCAAATGTATGGCGTCGAAGTACTCAAACTTTTCAAAGAGACAAAGTCAATCTTTGACCCCCAAGGCATCTTTAATCCGCACAAAAAAGCCAATGCGGATTGGGACTATAGCTATTCGCACATTCGCCAAAATTTTGATGAGTAAATAATGGCGACACAAACAAAAATACCCGCGATGATGCGGGTATTTTTATGGTAGTGAGAAATCGGTCTATTCGACGACTTCTACACCCATGCTACGAGCAGTACCGGCGACAGTCTTGATGCGACCTTCTTCGTCGATAGCGTTGAGCATATCTTTTTTGGCTTCAGCGATTTCTGCAAGCTGTGCACGTGTGATTTTGCCTACTTTTTCGGCATGTGGCTTGCCGCTGCCTTTTTGGATGCCGATGGCAGCGCGAATTGCATCGTCAACAGGCTGGCCAAGACTCTTCCATGTAAATGTACGGTCTTCGTATACCTGAATATGAACAATTACATCTTTGCCCATGTCACCTTTGGTGGCATCGTTAAACGGATTGATAAAATCCATCATATTGAGCCCCCACTGACCAAGCGTACTACCTACAGGAGGACCTGCTGATGCACGGCCAGCTGGGATACGGAGTTTGAGATTACCGATGATCTTTTTTGCCATAGTGATTATTATTCCTTCTTTTTACTCTAGTAAAACCAGAGTGCGTAACCATATGATAATACCAAAAAAAACACATTCTTGCAAGCGCTCAGCGGTTACGGGTATACTGGATGCATGAGCATTTTGCAGCTACCCCTTCCGCCACGCGCCCACATTGTACTAAACTACATTGGCGGCATGGGCTACTACGCTCTCCTTGTCACATGGATGCTGACAATCCTCCTGGTGTGTTGGGGCGGGCTGCAGTATGTCGTGTCAGACGGCGTATTGCTGTATGATACTCCAGTAACTACGATAGCCACCGACGGATCCACTCCAGTGGCTACAGTGCCAGGTGTCGTCTCTGGAGTGATCGCACTAGTTGCGGCTATTTCTACGATAGGATTTGTCATCGTGCTACCCTATTTTATAGGACTATTTTGCGGGCATGGCACACGGTGGCTTATTAGCCAGACAAATCTACCTCCGACGCTTTCGACACAACATCGAGTCAAACAAATTCACACAGCATGCCTCTTTGTTATTGTCATCATTGCGCTATATCACCCTGGTGCTGCGGCAACACAAAACCTACCATTTTTTATTGCGAGTGGTGCATGCCTAACAGCTGCCTGCTTGTTTTTCGTCCAGTATAAACTTGCTGCGCTCTGGAAAGTTCCACAGCACAGCGTTTTTTAACTTTTGGCAACCTTGCCGAAAAATCAATGTTAGACTTTTTTGACCTGTAGTGCGTCAAGCTCAACCGGAGTGTCACGACCAAACATGCTTACCATCACCTTGAGTTTGCCCTTTTGCGTATCAATTTCGCTAATGGCGCCATCAAAGCCTTTGAAAGGGCCGTCGGTGATAGACACAACCTCACCCTCAGTAAAGTCAATCTGATGTTTTGGCTCTTCAACACCCATGCGCTTCTTGATTTTGCGGATTTCTACTTCCGATACAGGAGTTGGGTCCGTGCCGCTTCCCACAAAACCTGTCACACCAGGAGTATTACGCACGATATACCACGTCTCCTCGGTTAGCTTCATCTCTACTAGCACATAGCCTTGAAAAATTTTGCGATCAACGACCTTGCGTTTGCCATTCTTGATTTCAATCTGTTTTTCTTTTGGCACCATCACGTCAAAAATCTTATCGGCCATATCAACGGCGTTGATACGTTGACGTATACTATCCGTTACTTTGTCTTCGTAGCCGCTATAAGTATGAATAGCGTACCATTGCTTACTAGAGTCATATCGTTTTCGTGTCATTGTAACTAATTCCTAACCTTTCACCAAAAGATCAAATAAATATTTAAAAACTGCGTCAAGTGCGATAACCAGCACAAAAAAGAAGATTGAGTAGAGGATAACGCCCATCGTAAGCCCCCATGTTGCTTTGCGATCTGGCCAGCGTACTTGCTTCAGTTCGCGCCATGCACCTACAAAATAGTTGTCGCGCGGCTTTTTGCCTGCTGCTTTTTTTGTAATTTTCTTTTTTGTTTCTTTTGTCGGTTGCTTCGTTGCAGTTTTTTTGGCTGCCTGCTTTGGCTTTTTGGTTTCGTCAGTCGCAGCAACCACGCGAGTAGTTACTTTTGCCGAAGATGCCTTTTTCTTATCCGCCACTTGTTTCTCCCAATTTAAAAAGTCTGCCTATGCAGACTGTCAAGTAGAAGTATACCCTTTCACCGCCCTCTCTGTCAAGCCATGGTACAATATGCTTATGCTCGTACAGATATCACTCTTGCTCTATGGTACTGCAGTTTTTGTAGCGGAAACAGCTGCTTGTTGGCGTTTACGTCGCCTACTCGCTCTTTTTCATAAGCGCGCACTCATCAGCGCCCCTGCTCTGCTGCACGACCTGCCAAGCGTCACTGTTTGTATACCTGCACGTAATGAACGCCATGCGATGACGCGGTGCCTGGAGTCGATACTCCAAAGTCGATACAAAAAACTTGAAATACTCGTTTTGGATGACGCGTCGGTCGATAATACTTCTCAGCTTATTCGTGCATTTGCCAAAGACGGTGTGCGATTCATAGAGGGAAGCACTCCGCCAACTGGCTGGCTAGGCAAAAACTATGCGCTGCAACGACTTGCCAGCGAAGCAAGCGGTACCTATATACTTTTTCTTGATGTCGACACGACGCTTGCGCCTTCTTCGATAAGTCAGCTTGTCAGCTATTCAGAGCTATCTCAAGCCAATATGGTATCGGTGTTGCCTATCCGTGGCGACTTCTGGAGGCCAAGTGTCATCTTGGCGCCGCTCAGATATTTTTGGGCAATGTTATTTCATAGCAAACATCGCCCTATCGCAGCGAGCAACGCATGGATGGTCCGTAGAAAACAGCTGCTTCAGGATTTCAATAACTTCGAAGCCCTGAGGCTTGATATCGAGCCAGAGGTAACGATTGCAGAATGCTATGCCGTCTCAAACAGCTACCGTTTCCTTACAAGTAAGCAGCTGCTCGGAGTGCAGTATGAGAAAAAAATGAGCTCGCAGATAGAAACTATCATGAGGCTTCGCTTTCCGCAGCTAAACTATTCAGTTGTGCGTACACTCGCAGTAGCTTTCCTCATGGCAGCCATCGTAGTGTGCCCGTTGGTTCTTGTGACAGCGTCTCGCCATTTCGCTATCCTAGCCGCTGCAGTATATATCATGGGATTTGGGTGCTACTATCAGTATTTGCGGTTTACGTGGGAGCGTGGAGCAATCCTTGGGGCATGGCTTTGGCCACTGCTCCTTATCCTCGACACAGGACTAACGCTAGGTAGTGCCTTGGGTTACAAAATGAAACGCATCACTTGGAAGGGTCGCCCTATTACGACTCCTGGGGCTCATCGGTAATCTTTAAATCAATACTAAAGGTAGATCCATGATTGAGACGGCTTTTAAGTGCTATGGCCGTACCTAACTTTGCAGCCAACTTCATTGATACATATAGCCCAAGGCCAGTACCGCGTGTTTCGCGCGTACGATAATCCTCGCTGCGATAAAACTTATCGAAGATACGTGCTTTATCTGCTTTACTGATACCAATACCCGTATCCGCCACTCCGAGCGTAACAGTATTTTTTTTACGTGTCGCCGTGAGTTTTACACTTCCATCTTTGGTGTATTTGATGGCGTTAGTGATGAGATTTTGAAGCAACTCGGTGAGATACAGTCGACTGACACGAACATTGCCGATATTGTGCACCACATCAAGATCGAGCGTGAGGCCGGCAGCTTGCGCTCCTGGCATATGCTCCGCATAGAGGGCATGGAGTAGTTCTTTGACGTTTACTATTTCTGTCTCATCGGCAATACCACGCTCCGCACGAGACAATGTGCTCAGGTCGTTGACCATTTTCGACAAAAAAATGATTTGATCGTGCGCTGCATTGAGTGCTGGTTGAATACGATCTGGTGCGCTTATTCCTTTTTGATAAAGTGCTTCAATGTTGCTAAGTGTACCTTCAGCGATGGTGAGCGGCGTACGAAGCTCGTGGCTCACAACACTGATAAATTCATCGCGCTCTTCGTCGAGATTTTTTTGCTTTGTAATATCGCGTAGCAATAGAATGAATCCTTGGTCGATATCGAGACGAGTGTGGCGCTTGCCGACTCGTATTGGCGTGATAGAAACTTCTATCCGCGCAATATCATCGGCATAATGATAGTACAAATCGTCATGGATTTCTGTATGCTGAATATTTTTCATAAGAGCAAATAGATGAAGTCGTTTTCCACGTTCATCTCTCACTTTAAATACCTCATCGATATGATGACCATTAAGCGAGCCGTTGGTATCGAGTATGTTAAGCGCGGCTGCATTGTACATGCGCACGACACCTTTGCTATCTATACTGAGCACACCTTGTGCCAAATTGTTCATCAGCGTGGAGACTCGATAACGCTCCAAGTCTGCCTGTGCGCGACTTTTCTCCAAGGTTTCCTGTCGCACGTTCTGGATACGCAGGATAGCTGCGCCCGTAATCACGATAGCCGCTAGCGCCAATACCACCATCAGTGTGTCCGCAATATTTGGCAGTCCTAACTGGACAGATCGATTGATGTCGTAGGCGACAGCAAGCGCGAGGAGAATAACTCCTGCATATAGTCCTCGTAGTTTATAAATTGCATACATCTCATAAAGCACCAATATCAACGCAAGGCTCAGCAGCGACCCAAAACCAGTTGAAGTGATAATGAAGCCGATAGCTACCAGCTCTATGCCAATCGCCCGAGCCATCTCCATAGGCTTTGAAATTGCCACGCGAGAGTCAGTAAGCGCAT
Organism: Candidatus Saccharimonadota bacterium; assembly: GCA_027492635.1. Taxonomy (GTDB): domain Bacteria; phylum Patescibacteriota; class Saccharimonadia; order Saccharimonadales; family Saccharimonadaceae; genus Mycosynbacter. Next base: position 3,593 of record JAPUEH010000022.1, on the reverse strand, counting down.
AGATGGTCAGAGTAATGGCAATCATCGTCAAGCTCAGAAAGATTCCGTCGCCCATATAATGTGTCTGCGGCAATGTGCCAATCTTGACCAAATAACCCTGCAGGATAAACAGCGTGGCGAAGACAACACAAGCAATTCTCATCCACTTTCCAGTTTTGAGACTGCGTTTAGTTGATTTTCTCCGCTGCATAAGTGTCTCTAGTATACCCTACTTAGCATAAGCGTTTCAAATAGTTGGATGAAATTTTTTAAGTTGCCTACGATGCGCAAGATATTCGGAGTCTGCGGCAGCAACCAATTCCCAAAAAGCGGCGCTGTGATTCATTTGCTTGGTATGCGAAAGTTCATGCATCAGCACATAGTCAATCAGTTCAAATGGCAGCTGCATAAGCGCGATATTGAGACTGATTGTACCAGAGCTACTGCAGCTCCCCCAGCGCGAGCTTGCGTGCGAAAAGCGCACTTTTTCGTATTGGCAGTCGAGTCGATCCGCAAGTACTGCAAGACGCCGAGGCAAATAATGCTTTGCCTCGACACGCAGTGCAGCGCGTACTTCTTTGCGTATGAGCGCTTGAATGTCAGACTCATCTATTTGTCGACCAGACGCAAGTGTCACGCAAAGCTTCAGCTTTTGCCGTGATACTTTTGTTTTGGCGCCGTGTGTTACAAGTACAGTGTGGCTTTTGCCCACCCTAGTGCCATCCTCGTAAATCGTATCCGGTGCGTGCTCTTCAAGCATTGCACGGATTTGCTCGCGCGACTTTTGTATCATCTTTTTCAACGAGCTCATACTCGCAATGCTCGGCATAGATGCCCGCAGTCGGCCATCCGGAGCTACACTAAGTCGAATGTGGCGACTAGTGGCAACTTTTCGCACGACTATTTCGCCAAATTCGCCATCCGTCAGTGTCGCCATAGTTGTGTACTAAGATATTTTAATCGAGTTACCTTTGCGCCCCAAAGTCTCGCGCGAAGGCACCTGTAGCACGGCATCTGCCGGACGATTTGGCTCAGCTAAGCGTTTGAGAACTGCACGTGCTTGCGATGCGTAGGTATGCTTGCCACTTATAACAGCTGCATTTTCTATAGCCGTAGGCGCAGTGAAGCGCTTTACAAGATATTCGTAGCGGCTTTCGGGCAAAATAAGCGCCTTGTCTTTGTTGACGCGTCCTGATTTGGTTGCGCGCAAACGAGCAGTATCCGAGTCCGTCTGCACCCAGACAAACATAGGTTCGTAGCCATTGGCTTTTGCGAGCTTGCTCATATTTTGGCGATCAATACGCGCCTCTGTAGTACCCTCTATAATAAAAGTCTGCTTGGCCTTAAATAGCTCACGTGCTTGCTGGAGAACAAGTTGATCTACGATAGACTGTTCATCTTGGCTAAAATTTGGCTGCCCAAGAGTAGCGATGCTACGCAGTTTGTCCGCCTCAACAAAGGGCGCTCCAAATGTTTCTGAAAATTTAGTAGCAAAATATGTCTTACCTACTCCAGGCATGCCGATGACGAAGATTACATGCGGCGTTGTCAAACTCAGCGATTTCATAGTTGTAGTATAGCAGATTTTAGCAGTACGCGCGACCAGCCCGAAGCCCCTTCTGCCCAATTGCTTTTGTACGATCAATGAAAAACGCCAGACGAAAAGGTCTGACGATTTTCAGGGCAGAAGCTTACAAGACAATCATCAAACTCACAGCACCAGCATTTCAATTTCTGATGCTAGCTCTAAGGCTTTTTCGCGATAGCGTTCTTTGGTCATTACTGAGTAGCTGTAGTGCGGCAATGCAAGACTAATGTATTCTCTCGGGGCATAGAGGTCGAGGAGTTCTTTCACCTGCGAGCCGAGCGCTACCAATATGGGTTTCATACCGTCAGGCGCGACAAATTCTAGTTCCTTTTTAAACCTGGCCACTGACCCTACTATATATTCAGGGTTCTCGGCAAGAAATTGTTTAACTTTTCCAGAGTCTGTTTCGCGTAAGCCATGAAAAAAATCCGTAATGTAGCCACCCCAGAGAATAGTATCTTTGAAAGCATAGCGTATTTTATAATCCATTGCACGTGGGCTTGAATCGTGAAAAGCGCTAAAGGGCACTGGCTGTATATCGCGGTCGGCTGAGTTTAATGCTACGAACACAATGTCCGTATGAAGACTCCCAAAAGGGTCGGCATCCTCGTCAAAGATGCTCATATCTCCCATATGCGCCTTGGCTTTCTCTTCGGGACCAGAGAGCCGCCACATAGCCCAGCTAGCATGAGGACTATATTCACTATCGCGGATAGACTCATACTTTGTCCTTGAAAGTCCTTTCGTCACTCCATTCACTTCGGCCGTCATGGTTCGATTATACAATAAAAATAACAGACAACAGAGAAAGCAAAAGAGACCATAAGGATGAGTATCAAACCTATTGTTGTGCAGTAAGTATTTCTGCTGATGCCTGCAAGTAATCTTCGGTTACTGCAAGATCTAGCGGTCGTTTGCCATCTTGGTTCGTTGGATGTAACTGTCCTTCGGCGTCCCATGATAGATTGGGAAATTGCACCACTAGTTCTGGCAAATCCTCTCGCACGACGGCTCCATGTAGGCCGCCAGCAAGAGCAATGCCAGTTTGAGATAGATCTAATTTATCATGTGCCGCAGCGACGAATGGACGTAACGCCGAAGCGTCTAATCGTTGTCCCGTTCCGTGTGAAGAATCGAACAATAGATAATCTATCAAATGAGTATAGCGACCCAACCGACGAACAACGCCATCTGGGCCAAGCTCCTCCATGGCGTTCTTGTGTGCCTGAAGGAACACTTCTACATTTTGCTCCTTCACTTTTTCGAGAAACTGTAGCGTGTCATGATTGATATGCCATGGAAGCATATCGAACTGAATTGCCTGGAGCCACGGTCGGCCCCGCTCAACAATTCGTTCTAAGAATTTCTCGCGATACTCTTCGCTATCAACGTGCTCAATATCTAGATACGCCTGAGCAACAGCAATGGTGTTTGTATTGAGATCGTCATGACGCAGGGCATGAGTAAATGCTTCTTCGCCAACTGGATACCACTCCTTGCCGTATTTGTTCTCGATATCAAGAAACTGTGTTTTATGAACAGCCTTTACGCCAAGTGCTAACAGCCGACCCTTTTCGTGCAAGCCAGACTCTACAGCAATACCCTCTAACATCGCCTGCACCCCAGGAGACACGACACCGCTTACACCAACATAGGGTTGTTTTAATCGCTCAATCATTTACCTAAGTATCCGTCAGGAGGAATAATATAACAAGCATAAGAAATAAAAGCACATCCTTGATGGTGCGCCACTTTTATCGGCAGGGGGTACTAGGAACACTAAGATATACCATCGTCGCACTAGAAAGAACTAGGAGGTAGTTCTTTCTAGTTACTCCTCGCTATCGAACCTAGGTCTTCACTTCTTGCTAAAGCAATCAAGCTGGGTTCGATGTCTATTATCTTCGCCAAGAAGAAGAGCCAGCGCGGGACTGGCTTCTCTTCTTGGCAGGGGCTGAAGGATGATTATCAAACGTACCGCGAGCTAAATAGTCTTCAGGGGGTTTGTGGTAATATGATCCTCTTA
>JAPUEH010000021.1 GCA_027492635.1 Candidatus Saccharimonadota bacterium | reverse complement strand
GAGCCAAGTAAAAACCACCCATATGGGTGGTTTTTACTTTTTTGGCTGACGACGCCCTGTAGCTCAAAATAATGCTACAATAAATCCACGCAATGAAACATACCAACTCAAAAAAACTCCTATCCGACCAAATTACTGAGCAAGAGCTTCAGGTTATTTTGCGCGAGCTTGCCCGTACATATGATGTCTCTGGCGACGTTGTGGAGTTTGGATGCTATGTCGGCACAACAAGTGTCTACCTAGCTCGGGAGTTGCAGGGCAGTGGCAAGCAGCTCTATCTCTATGATTCATTTGAGGGGCTGCCAGAAAAGCGCCCAGAGGACAGTAGCCCGGCGGGCGAGCAATTCAAAGCAGGTGAGCTGCACGCGACTAAAAAAAAGCTGATTCGTAATCTCAAGCAAGCCAATGTACCGATGCCGAATATTACAAAAGGTTGGTTTTCGGATGTGGAGCCTAGGCAGGTGCCGCAGCAAATTAGTTTTGCGTTTCTCGATGGCGACTATTATGACTCGGTGATAGATCCGCTGCGGCTGATATGGGATAGGTTGTCGCCGGGAGCTATTGTGGTGGTGGATGACTATGCTAATGAGGCGCTACCAGGAGCTGCCAAAGCGGTCGATGACTGGCTAAAAACTCACCACGCTCATCTTTCGGTGGAGGCATCGCTCGCGATACTGCGCACATAAAGCTTGCATATTATATGCAAATATGATAAAATAAAATTATAGTATATATAAACTAAAAACGAGAGGTGGGCAAGCATGATTTCATATCTTCGCTCAACACACTATCGGCCAGCTATCAAGCAAATCGATGAACTCCAGCCAGGTACGTGGATTCGCTCGGAACGACCCAATGAAGATGAGCGCACGCAGCTCGTGAAACTTGGTCTCGATACTGATATTTTGGCCGATGCGCTCGACCCGCACGAAGTACCGCGTGTGGAACTCGAAGACGGCTGGACGTATTTTATCACGCGCTTACCAGATACCGACGACGAGTTTAATGATTATACGACGCCGATGCTCTTTGCGCTTGGCGACAAATATATTGTGACAGTGAGCCGCGACAGTCTGGGGCGTTTGTGGCAGCCATTTATAGATCGTACACTGGCGCCCACAACGCAAAAAACCAAGCTTTTTATGCATATGCTTGACGCGATTTCTCGTCAGTATCAGACACGTATCGCCACAATAAATCGCCAGATGCGAGCCACGACTAGCAGTGTCCATGCTCTCAAGGCAAAAGATATTGCGACGATGACAGAGTACGAGCGTAAGCTCAACGACTATCTCGATGCGCTGCTGCCTACAAACACCGCTCTCGAAAAGATCCTGGGCGGCAAAATGCTCCAACTATACGAAGATGACCGCGATCTGGTCGAGGACCTGTCGATTGATTTTGAGCAGAATATTGCACGCTGTAAAAGTTTGTTGCGTACCATCACCAACCTGCGCGACAGCTACCGCGCCGTGATGGACACGCGGCTAAACGAGACAATCCGTCTCCTGACGGTCATCACGTTGACCTTTACGATCCCAACGATGTTTGCCGGACTATATGGCATGAATGTTGATTTGCCGGGCGACGAAAACGCGCCGTATATGTTTTGGCTTATTCTTGGCGTGAGTGGTGTGATTGCCCTTTCGCTAGCGGCGTATTTTCTCCGCAAAAGATAAGTTTCACTGCGAAGTGTTACAATGGATACATCCATGATGTGGCACAAGAAAAAGACTGTATGGCAACAGACTCGCCGAGTAATCGGCAAGCTACTTGGCGACATGAACAGGGGTAATACCATGACGCTTGCAGCCGGTATTGCATATTTTGCGGCATTAGCGTTTTTCCCTAGTTTTGCGGCAATGTTTGCGATTGCGACAATAGTGATTTCACCCGAGCAAGCCGCTGGAATTATACGAGAAATAAACGTATATCTCCCCTCTGACATTGCCGGACTTGTCGGCGCGCAGCTTGATATGCAGGACGAAGCATCAAATAGCAATATCTTGTTTGCTATTGTTGCGATTGCCGTAGCTTTGTTTGGCGCGTCGGCTGCAACCGAAAATATGCTACGTTCGTTGAATGTGGCATATGGCACGACAGAGACGCGTAATCCCATTAAGCTTCGTGTTTTGAGTATCATAGTGCTTATCTGCGCACTGCTTGTCGCGCTAGTCGTCGCACTGCTGCTTATTGTTGATGAATACATGATCTCTTGGGGTGTACCCGGGGAGCTTGTCACGCTTGTGGCGATAATTCGCTGGCCGTTATTATTGGTTATTATGAGTGCGGCGTTTGCGCTTGTGTATCGCTATGGACCCGACCGACCCCGTGCAAAATGGCGCTGGGTGAGCTGGGGGGCGATGCTTGCAACTGCATTATGGCTGCTTGCAACGCTTGGGTTATTTCTCTACACGCGCTATTCTTCTGGATTTGGCGCCTCGTATGCGCTGTTTGCGGGGATAGTCGTGCTAATGGTATGGTTTAATCTTAGCGCTATGGCGCTACTTATCGGCGCGCATGTCAATCATCGCCAGGAAATTGGCTATAAAAAGTAAATTCTCAGCAAAACTACAGAATTTGAATGTATAGTAAGGGTACATTAACGTACAACCAAAGGAGGTCTTATGGGAATCATAGGTTGGATAGTACTCGGTGGGCTTGCGGGATGGGTCGCATCACTCATTATGAAGACAGATAAGCAGATGGGATTAGTTCTCAATATTATCGTCGGTATCGTCGGTGCGTTCATTGGTGGCTGGCTAACAAGTATGGTGATGGGCAAAGATATTTCTGGATTTAATATTGAGAGCTTTTTAATTGCGCTACTTGGATCGGTTATTTTGCTCTGGCTGGTGAAGCTAGTGCGAGGTGGTAGCGTCAAAGAATAGCTCGCCATATCTACATCGCGTCCCTCGGTTGTCCTGACAAAGGAGAATCGGGGGATAAAACTTATCAGCCTTGACATACTTTTCATACTTGGTATACAATAAGACACCGAAGAAAGGACATCTATATGGGACTTCAAGATAAAAAATTATATGGAACCGCAACCGTCGGTACCAAAGGCCAGGTAGTAATACCGGCTGATGCTCGGGAAGAATTAGGAATTCAGCCCGGAGATAGACTGTATGTTATTAATGCAATGCATGGTTCGGGAATCATGCTTCTGAAAGAAGAGATGCTGCAATCATTCGTCAATCAGATGAGCACGCAGATTGATGAGTTTCGAGCACTCACCGACAAAGAGGGGAAATCATAATGCAGCACCATTTACCTCTCCGCAATAAACTGATTATTATGCTGAGCGTGATGGCGAGCTTGTTTCTCGTGGCGCTCGACCAGACAATTATCGCGACCGCGCTGAGTAAAATTGTCGAAGAATTCAACTCATATAGCTCGCTTAGCTGGATTGTCACGGCCTACTTGCTCACAACAACTATTACCGTTCCAATTGCTGGTAAATTGTCTGACTTGTATGGTCGCCGTACTATGCTGCTCATCGGTGTGGGTATTTTTGCGGGCGCATCGCTTATGAGTGGGCTTGCTGGCAATGTTGATCAATTGATTATTTGGCGTGCCGTGCAAGGTATCGGCGGCGGTATCATTACTGCCAATGCGTTTACTATTATTGGCGACTTGTTTGCGGCACGCGAGCGTGGGCGCTGGCAGGGACTTTTCGGGGCGGTGTTTGGCTTGAGTTCTGTGATTGGGCCACTGCTCGGAGGCTGGCTGACAGATGGTCATGGCATTTTCGGCTTGACGACAGATTGGCGCTGGACGTTTTTCATCAACGTGCCGGTAGCGATTGTTGCTTTTGTGCTTATCGCAGCATTTTGTCCGGCCTTGCGCCACACCAAAAAGCCGATCGTGGACTATCTTGGTGCTGCACTGCTCACGGTGGCGCTTGGTGTGTTGGTGCTGGCAGTCGATAATACTGACAAGATTTTTGCTGATTTTATGGCGTCGACAGGACTGACACTTGGCTGGCTGAGAGGCATTATGGCAGCAATTGTCGTCACGGCTACAGCATTGTTTATCTGGGTAGAGCGTCGCGCTCGTGAGCCAATTATCCCGCTTCGCTTTTTCCAGAACCGCAATTTCGTGCTGATTATGGGTATTGCGACACTCTTTGGTACGGCGTTTATGGGCTCAATTCTCTATCTTACACAGTTCAACCAGCAAGTGTTTGGTGCCAGCCCGACAGAGTCTGGCTTGATGCTGTTACCAATGGTGGCGGGTCTCATGACGACATCAATCGCATCGGGTCAAATCATCTCGCGTACTGGTCGCTACAAAATATTTATGCAGGTAGGTATTGTGCTTGCCACAGTGATGATCTTTATGCTTTCAACACTTACGCCAGAGAGTAGCTATGCATATGAGGCGGCGCTAATGGTGCTTCTCGGTGCAGGACTTGGTGTGGTGATGCCTGTGATGAACTTGGCGGTACAAAACGAATTTACCCAAAAAGAATTAGGTGTCGCAACAAGTTCAAGCCAGCTATTTCGTAGCCTTGGGTCAACGGTTGGTATCGCGGTATTTGGCGCGATGCTGACGGCGGGATTAACTTCCGGACTTGCTGGAGCAGACCAAGATCCGTATGTTCAGAAGCTGAGCCAAAATCCACAGGTAAAACAGTTCGGTAGTCTTGAAAGTTCTGATACGCTACTTACGCTTAATATGCCTGATGTTAAGCAAAAGATATCCGACGGATTTACTACTGGCCTTGCAGAATCCAATGCGCCACACGAAGTAAAGATTCAGGCAACTAAGCAGTTTGACGAGCAGCAAGAGCAGTTTGCTTCCAAAGTTACTCATGCGTTTAGCGATAGCTTGCAAAACATCTTCCGTGTTTCGGCAGTATTGATGCTTGCGGCGAGTGTGCTGGTATTTATGCTGCATGAAAAACCGCTGCGGTCTGCTTCGGCTGATCAAACACCAGGGGTTTAGAAACAATACTTGTCGATACTATCTCTCGTATGCGCCCGCTATCTTTATAGATGGCGGGTGTTTTTTATAAAAATACGCTTGCGCTTTGCCGGAGAGTGATATATTATAAAAATAAGCAGTAGCACTGTCTCTATTACTTAATATATTGACAATGCAGCATCTCTTTGTTACTATAAATCTTGGGTTTCGCGCCCAAAACAGAAAAACTTTTATGGCAACCTAAAGGTCGAATGCGCGGAGCTTATACATAATCAAGGAGATTAGCATGCCAATCGCAATCGAATTTGTTTCATCTCGAAGCAAAAAGATCGCTGTGGACGTGAAGCCTGCTGAGTGGCAGGTGTACATCGCACACTAGGCGTGGGCAACAAATACCCCCTTCTGTCTCGGAAGGGGGTATTTTTTATCTTCGCTAGCTGTCAGCTATTTTGCTTGGCTTAGTGCCGTATCCAACGTGCTACGGATAAGATCGGTAGACTTATATTTATCTGTCGCAAGGATATCTCCTTTGAGGAATAAGGTTGGTGTACCTGTGACGCCATTGGCCTTGCCAAGTGCTTGATCGTAATTGATCTTTTTGTTGACCTTATCGCTGGCAACATCAGTACGAAACTTCTCCATATCTAGTTTTAGTTCTTCGGCGTAGCCTTCAAACTTCTTGTCACGCTCATCGATACCGGCAGAGCTCCAGTCGTTTTGCTTGTTGTAAATCAGGTTCCACATTTCCCAGTACTTACCCTGTAATCCAGCAGCTTCTGCTGTGGCCGCTGCAACGCGTGCATTTGGGTGACTTTGAGTAATGGGGAAGTTACGAAATACAAATGCAATCTTATCTTTATATTCATCCATGACCGGCTCAAAGTTACGATGGAACGTGCCACAGCCAGGGCACTGAAAATCACCATACTCGATCAATACAACCTTGCTATCTTTGTTGCCAAATACGTGATCGGCAATACCCGAGTCATTTGTTGGGGTTGTCCGTATTTCGCTGTTTTTAACGTCACTCACGTCTACTCTGTTTTGTCGTGAGAGCATCACCAGTCCTGCCAAAATCGCAACGACAGCAACGGCGAAAATAATCCACGTGCGTTTATCCATTTATCTGTAAACTCCTTATGTTACTCCTATAAGTATATATAACAAGTAGGCGGCGAGCAACTGACAGTGTACAATGACAATATGTTTGTGTTTTTGACGATTCTGACAGTCATATTTTATATACTTGTGGTTATGTGCGCGAGTATCGTGCCGCCCCGATCGCGCTACAGTTCGTATGAGCGGACGCGTCGGCAAAAACTGGGCGATGTGGATATTGCAAAAGAAGTCCAGCGTGATGCGACTGCCAATGATATTGCAGGGCTCTTCAGGGTGATTGGTGCACTTGCCCTTGTTATCTTTATACTACTTGCGCTGACAGCATTTGGGTGGTTGATCGGTGCTATTGTCGCAGTGGCAGGCGTGCTGTGTTATGGGATTTTGGCGCGGGCAATTCCTATCCACGACTCGGTGCAGCGTCTTTATCTTCGCTGGGAGCCGCAGCTTTTGGAGTTTGCTCAGCGCAATAGAGCGATTTTTCGTTTCTTTAGTGCGGTGCCGGCAGATACAGGCGCGACTCATATTGCCTCGCGCGATGAGCTAGTGTTTACGCTTGAGCATCTGCCGGGGTTGCTCGACAAAGAGGAGCAGCGACTGCTTGTTTCCGGCTTGCAGTTTGGTGACAAAACAGTCGAAACGGTCATGACACCACGCAGTGTGCTTGATATCGTCAAGGTGGAAGATGTGGTAGGGCCTTTGCTGCTCGATGAGTTACACAAAACAGGCCACAGTAGATTTCCGGTTATAGACAAAGATGTCGATCATATTGTAGGGGTGTTGCACATCCAAAACTTACTGAAACTCCAGGACAAAAAGACGCATCATGCAAGCGATATAATGACGACACCAGTCTACTACATCAAAGAATCGCAGACGCTTAGTGCGGCGCTGGCGGCATTTTTGCGTACACATCATCATATGTTTATTGTGGTTAATGAATATCGCGAAACGGTCGGCGTGCTCACGCTCGAAGACGTCATCGAAGCGCTTATAGGACGCAAAATTATCGACGAATTTGATATGCACGACGACTTGCGGGTGGTGGCTGCACGCAACCCGCGGGGAAATAACAAGCCGAGTAAGCACGCAGACGTCTAGCTAGCAGCCAAAAGGGTGTATATAAATTAGAACTCACATTAGTTTATTGACTTTTTTACAAGCTTATGCTAATATAAAAGAGTAGATATGTGATCGTATCTACCGTACCTTTTAAGCACGTTCAGTTGTACGAAGTCACCTGGCCTCTCGAGCGCCCTAACCCAGGATATATT
>JAPUEH010000020.1:4676-49212 GCA_027492635.1 Candidatus Saccharimonadota bacterium | reverse complement strand
CGGCTGGACTCAACGTCGATGATCGCATAGCTCTGTACCTAGCAGCAGGCGATGAGGAATTAACCACAGCTATACAGGAGCATGCAGAAGCTATCGCACAAGAGACGCTTGCGACTCTTGTCGACACTGCAGACGATGCAGCGTATACTGCACAAGCTACAGTAGAAGGTGCGGCACTAGACATAGCCTTGGTCAAGCAGTAATAAATATACTAGCTTACCCTCGCTACAGTAGATGTGGCAAGGATGGGGTGCATGTAGCGTATAGCAGTTGGTAGGCCGCGTGGCCTGTAGTATACTGGAGACAGAAACTAAAGCAGCTATCCCTTTTTACAAAGGTATGATTGCGGAGGTAGGGGACTGTAACGGACGATGCGAGTGGGTAACAAAATAGCTCTATTTTTATATCTCTCCCTCATGGGCAGTATCTTGTTGGCGCAAGTATTTGTCACTACCTTGCCCGTGCATGCTACTTCTTCTCAAGTTGTCATCAACGAACTTGCTCCAAGCGAGGGCTGGATTGAATTGTACAACCCAAGTGATCAGCCAATCGATATATCCGGGTGGCGGATCATGCGCGAGACAACTGTGCTTGCTCCGATGATCGGCAACAATACTGTGCTTGCAGCGCATGGATATCATGTATATGTCACGAACGATCCCTTTCCTGTCGATGCAGCGACGCTTGAACTGGTAGCCAATGAGTCGATTGATCGTGTAGCATATCCTGCTCTCCAAGAGGAGCAGGTATACGCTCGCTCGTCGGACGCAGCGCTAAGATGGGAGGCGCGTAGTCTCAGCGAAGCCACACGGGGCGCAACAAACGGGCCGGATATAGATGCGCCGTCTGGGGTATTTTCATATTCCAATAATGCCGGGCTTACAAAAACTGACGTGACGGTGACACTTACTCTCAACGAGCCAGTTCGGGATATCGAAGGCTGGGATCGACAAAAGGCCAATGTATTCACCAGAGTTTTTGATGCCAATGGGAAATTTGACGTGACGGTGACGGATATTGTCGGTAACACAGCCGTATTGGCGGGCGAGGTGCGGCAAATTGATCGCGGACTACCGGTGATTAGCGGCATAGGGAGCGGTGCTACGGCATACACCCCGGTTGAGATTGTCGTGACAGACCCAGACTACCAAGGATATCATGGGTTTGATAGCGGGTTTGGCCTACAGGTAAATGGTGTGCCGGTCGCTATGACGCAAGCTGCAGATGGCACGTATCGCTATACTTTTTCGGCGGAGGGCGCGTACTCTATTGTTGCGACGGACATCGCTGGCAACGCAGCTACGCTGGCTTTTGTGATTGCAAAGGCCCCAGTGGGTACGTCAAATCCTGATGGAAATTCAGGGTCGGTGTCGGGTGGCCAGTACCAAAATCCTACCGGTGGCGGTACAAATCTTCCACTACTCGAGATTATTCAGATTGTCAATCTTGACTCGTCAAAGCGTTCGGCAGGCCAGTCGTTATCTGGCTCGGTGTCGAATGTGGGTGTAGTAACCGCCCTAGATACCGATGACGCACGTCGCTCCGACGGCGAAGGTGCGCCAGCTATTGCGGCGCTTCCGGATTTCTTTGCTGGTGACACTGCAGCTACGACAGATGGTTCGGCGCAAGAGAGACAAACTGTGCAACACACTAGCGGCGTGCCATTATTTCTCAATATCTTTTTTGCTTCGGTCGCGATTGCTGCTGGCCTTATGGCATTGGCTGGTGTGCTTGCAGCACGGGGTGATGCCGAAGGGTTTAGTAGTCAGCTGAGAATTATGGCTATGGGCTTGGCGGTCGCTGCAGTTGTTGCGATTGCATATAGTCTTAATTCGACTACGCCTATAGGGGGTAATCTTGTATGGACGCTGCTCTTAATAGGACTCGCGGGTGCACAGACCGTCATCATCACTACTCTCAAGTCTCGCACTCGTGCCGTGTAGGTCTATTGAATAGGGCATTGACATTATTATACAAGTATGCTATAAATTGTAGTACAAACTAGCAAACACAAAAATTATTCAAACCACCACATCAACATGATTTTTCATCGACACAGTCAAATTCAGTTCCACCCAATCGACCCGCTCGGCGATGGTCTTGGTGATGATATTGCCGCGGAGCGACGTGAGCCCGAGGCAATCAATGATCTCTATGATATGATTGATCCCCATGCGCTAGAACAGAAGTGGGGCGCATTACTCAAAGAGGTGCAGCAAGAACCTGACTGGTTTGATTTTGCCAACGACTAGGCACCCTCTACAGAGGGTGTTTTTGATGAACAAAAAAGCTGTGAACAAATTTTTAAAAGGTCTTGACAAAGTACTTATGGTCTGCTATACTACGAAGCGTAATCAAACAAAACAAAAAGCTACTCCACCATAAAACTGCGAGTACATTAAAAAGAAGGAAAGATAAACACAATGAAAAAGCGACTAAGCTCAATCATCACTGTTTCAGCATTTGCACTTGCTGCAATCACCACTCCAGCTGCATACGCTGCATTGACTGCAGACTCACAGCTAACACAACAAATTAACCCAGGTGTATTGTCAACAGACATTCGTAATGCATCAAACGCTGTTGTTGCAAATCCAGTATTTGCCATGGGCGCTGTAGCCGTATCTACAAGCCAGCAGACGGCTACTGGTACATTTGGTGACAACGCGCAACGTATTAGCGTTGACAATCCTGGTGGCGCTAACAACGGTTGGACACTTACCCTTAACGGTAAAACTCCTGCTACAAGTCAGTGGACTGGCAGTGCTGGTACATACAAGTACAACGGTGCTACTGCAGCAGAAGGTCAGTTGACTGTAAACGCAACTGCAGGTACTATCACACCTGTAAATGGCGGTGCTACTGGTGTATCAAAGGGTGCTTCAGCAACCTTCAATAGTGCATCACCTATCACTATCATGTCAGCCGACGCAAGCTCAGCAGACATTTGGAATGGCTACATCACTGGTATTGGTCTCAGCCAGACTATCCCAGCAGCTCAGCCAGCTGGTACCTACACACTTGATATGACTCAGACTGTCGCTGCTATCTAGTACGCGCAAACTTACGAGCTATCTCGTCATTACCCTCGGAATGTCCGGGGGTAATGTTTTTTGTTTTGCATATGCTTATGGTATACTGGAGGACAAATAGTACTAGCGAAAAAACAGGAAAAGTAAACATATGAAACATCGTCTTATCTCGCTCGGCCTCGTAGGCGCAATTGTCGGTGCTACGCTGGCGGGTTCTACAGTAGGCGCTATCTCGAGTGGTGGTATAGGTGGTCGCCCTGCCAATCCGGATCTAAAAAATCCGCGCACAGAATCAATTTTTATCTACACGCTCGATAAGGGTGCCGAAAAAAAAGATGCTGTTAATGTCATCAATAACACTGATGAAACGCAGACTATTGAGCTCTATATGGTTGACGGTACTATCTCGAATGACGGTGCGTTTACCTGCGAGCAGCAGGCTGAAACCCGTGATAACGTGGGCAAGTGGACGGTACTTGCTAAGAATGAAGTGACACTCGAATCTATGCAGACAGAAAAAGTTGAGTTTACTGTCAATGTGCCAAAAGATGCCGAGGTAGGCGAGCACAACGGCTGTGTAGTGTTTCAGAAGAAGGATGATGCAGGACAGACCAAGGGTGGTGTGCGTATTCAGACTCGCCAAGCGCTTCGTATGGCATTGACGGTGCCAGGTAATCTCTATCGAGAGGTGGCGCTGACAGACTTCTCTGTATCTCAGGGCGCAGATGGTCGCAAATATCATGTGACAGCAAAAAATATCGGCAATGTATCGGTAGATACAAGTGTACGCGTGGGACTTCGTGACATATTTGGACGTACGGTAGAGCTAACGGATGGTAACAAGCAAGTCTCGGCGCTTGGTGGTGAGTATCCAATCGTGCCACAGAAAAATGAATCCGGCAAATCTACTGGCAAGTTACAGCTAAATTTTGAGGAGAATACCAAGCTATTTTGGGGTGGTTTTTATACCGCACAGGCATCTGCGCAGTATAATTCTGATGCATCAACTATCGGTAGCAAGGCGGGGCGTACGATCACCAAGTACAGCGACGAGATTCGTATTTTTGTGATGCCGTCACTGATGGTATTGCTACTTATCTTGGCCCTCATCCTTGCCATTATTGCGTTTATCGCGTGGCTAATCGGTCGCCGCTATGGCGCAGCGTATCGTGAGAAACATTGGGGTTACCATACTGTTAAGCAGGGTGAAACAATCGAATCTATCGCTCGTGCCTACAAGATCAAGTGGAAAAAGCTTGCTCGTATCAACGAACTCAAGGCGCCGTATATTATTAAACCTGGTCGACGGGTGAGTGTACCAATCAAACGCGCCAAGCGCAAATAAACTGCTTCGTCATGCGAATACTCACGCAATTAATCGCAACGCTCGCTACCATAAGTGTGGCGGCATGCGGTGTTGCGGTGGTCGCATGGGCTGCACCAAGCCAGCTGCATCAAGATATTTTTGCTTCCGATTGCACAGAAACGACTATTCACACTGGGTCTGGTATTACAACTGCCTATGGCTGTCCTGAGCCGCCAACAATAGAGACACAAGAGCAGCTGATTCCACGCTCTCCAATGGTGTTCGAGGGGTGGTTTGACGTGCTGAACAAGCAATCGCTTAAGGTGACTTTTTCAAACGGAAGAGAATACGTGTTAGGTGTAGATCCGCAGCTTAGTGTATCGGGTGATCGATGGGAGCTGCGTCTCACGGGAGTAGATGTACTACCTCCGGGTAGTTATACGATGACTGTCTCGATGGGCGCAACAAATGGCGCGACAGTCGTTGTATCGAAGACGTTTGTTGTATCAGCTCCCGTGCAGCCAATAGATTCGTCTGGTGGCGCAGGTGTAGGGTCTAGCGGTAGCTCGGGTGGTGGCATATTAGGAAAGTCACAGTACGGAGACACCTCTGTTGAAGCAGCAGCTGCCAGCACGGGTGGTGGTGTGTCGCGCAATACGTCTGGTGATGCGTATAATGGCAGCAAAGGTGATGGGCGTATTGTGTCGGACGCTAGTACGCCACTTATAGAGCAGTTTCGTCGTGTGGTGATGTCTTATGCCAATCCCTCGTGGCGGCTAACTTTTATCGCGAGTGCGCTCTTTTTTGGATATGTTTTTTACTTGTTAGGTCGGCACTATCGCCATATCGAAGAAGAGCACAGCAATCAGCTGCGAGCACTCAAGCGTGCCACTCGAAGAAAAAATGCCAAGCCAAAGCAGGTTTTACATCATGCCGTCGGTACTCATAAAAAGAGACATGCATGAACACGGTCAGCGATGAGCAATTCGACGCGCTCATTACTTGCGCCATGGATGAACTGCCGCAGGACTATATTCGCCGGCTCGACAACGTTGCAATTGTCCAAGCTGATGAGCCAACGCACGAGCAGAAAATTAAAATGGAGATTGATGACAATCACTTACTGCTCGGTCTCTATGAGGGTATTCCGCTGACGGCGCGAGGCGCCGGATATACGTTTGTGTTGCCAGACAAGATTACCCTGTTCAAGAACCCATTGCTCGCAATATCGCACAGCGAGAAAGAGTTTTTCGAAAACACGAAACGTACATTGTGGCATGAAATAGCACACTTCTATGGTCTTAGTCACGCGGATATGGATGCTCGTCAGCATAAAAAATAATTCTGGTTGCAGTAACAGGGGTAACGGGGTACAATCATAAGCATGAACATTACAAAAGCTATTATTCCCGTTGCCGGCTGGGGGACACGCCGCTTGCCCGTTACCAAGGCTATAGAAAAGTGCATGTTACCCGTCGGTAATCGTCCTATTGTTGATTATGTTGTGCAGGATGCTATCGCTGCTGGTATTACAGAGATATTTTTTGTGGTCAATCAAGGCGATCGCCAGCTCGAAAAATACTACTCACACAATCCAGGTCTAGAGCAGCATCTCAACTATTTTGGCAAGCAAGAATACCTTCGTTATGTTATGCCGCCAGAGGGAATCAAATTTTACTATATCGATCAGGCGAGCAGCAGCAAATATGGTACCGCAATCCCCGTCGGTATGTGCGCGCAGTATCTTAAGCCGGGCGAGTCGGTTGCAGTGATGATGGGCGACGATTTTGTCTACAATCCCGATGGCAGCTCCGAACTAAGGAGACTTATTGCGTCTACCCCAGAGGGCGGCAATAGCATGCTTTCGGCTACAGTGCCGCAAGAAACAGTCAATCGCTATGGTGTGATAGAATTTGATGTCAATGGCAACTATTATCAAATGGTTGAAAAGCCTGATCCTGCATCTGCGCCAAGTACATCTATAAATATCAGCAAGTACATCTTTAATTACGATCTCATGCAAATGATAGGGGCGTATTCGCAGGTGGACATTACGGGTGAATACTACATTACTGAGCCTATGAATCAGTATGTTTTGACGGGCGGAAGTATCAAAGTTGTACCGGCAGTCGGGCAGTATCTAGATGCGGGCGACCCATATTCATGGCTCTATGCCAATCGCGTCATTCTTGGACAGTAAGAGTTAGGGTTTTGTATAAACTGGAAAAGCAATAGTTTTATGTCAAAACTATTGCTTTTTTATAATATTTATGCTATTATGCAAACATAAACATATATAAGGCATAGTATAGTACTCTACCACCATGAAAAACCCCAATAACTTCTCAACTCCATATAATCCTGATGAGCTTCACGATGCATGGCAAGACATGTCGCAAGCAGGGTATGGCGGTAGTGACTCTCCAGAGGTGCAGTCTGTAGACGAGACTGCTATCGACACTACGATGCCACCTCGCAGCCCAATGGGTGAGCGCCGAGAAAAGGCTCAAGCAGCCATGGATTCCCATACTTCTTCTGGAGGTATGGCCGCCATGGAAGCAGCCGCAGCCCGCGACCTTGAAGTCAACGCCGTAGCCCGCGCCGAAGATGCTGAAACAACTCGTCGCCAAGAAGCGTTCAGTGATCGTCTGCCTGCCGAAAACAGCCTGGCTGAGTACGAACTCTTCGGCTCCGGCAACAGCACCATTCGCAATCCTGAGACGGGTGAAGTGATGGCCGACCCAAGCAACCCTAAAGTAGGCTTGCTTGAACAAATGCGCACCGACCGCCGCTACGGCAAAACCGAAGACGATCGCAATGCCTACGCCGATGCCTACGAAGCTCGCCTCGAAGGGCTCACCAAAGACGAAGGCCTTGAGCTTGCCCAAGCAAAGCTCATCCTCGACCTCGAAGAGGGCGACGTCCAAAAACGCGGCAAGCTTATTGGCGCAGAGATCACCAATGGCAAAACAGCCCAAGAAGCCGAAGCTCACGTCGACGCGCAACTTGCACGCCTTGGCCAAAAGCGCAAAGAACTCATCCTAGATGGCGGTGCCCTCACCAAAGAAGACTACGACACCCTACGCACAGGCGGTGAGCTATATCCTGTTGAGGCGGAGGAACTCGATACTATCGATGACGAACCTATTGATACAGAGACTGAAGATACCCCAGAGGAAGAAGTACCATCTCTAGAGTTTACTGACGAAGAAAAAGCTGCATTTGAAGCTGCACGCGACAAATACGCTGAACGCACAGCCAAAGGTCGTAATTCATATCTCGGAGGATTTCTTAAGAAGAAAGGCCTTGTGAGCAAGTTGCTCAAAAAGATCCCTGGTGTTGAGCGTGTCGCCGAAAAGCTGAACGAAAAAGTTGATGCCGATATTGAGCAAGCGCGTGAAGAGTACGAGTCGATACTTGAGGGTATTCAGGATAAGATAGCGGAGCAGTATGAAGCTGCAGGAGCTGATGACCAAAAGATTCACGAGGCGACAGTTGGCACGGTGCTTGGACTTGAGGCGAGCTTTGAACAGCAGGTCGTCAAGATGCGGCAAGAGATGAGTAAAGATACCAATAAGTTTGTCAACTGGTGGACGCGCCAGCAGGGCTTTAAAGGTAAGCTCAAAAAAGGCGCAGTAATAGCTGGTGGCGGATTCGCCATAGGATTTGCTGGTGCCGCCATAGGCTCTGGACTGGCTGGTATCGCAGCGGCAGGTGCAGCGGGCGGCTGGGCAGCGCATCATGTCAAACGTCGTCGCGCTAACGCCGTGATTGACGGCAAGACTGTTGCCGAACGCCAATCTGCACAAGATTTTGATACAAAGCAGCAAAAAGCTGGTGAGGTGTTGGAACTATCGCTTGATGAATACGATGCAGGAATCGATGTAGGTGCATTTACGGATATTACAGAGCAACGTACCGACAGTGAACAATACAAAAATCGTAAGCGGCTTATTGGTACGGCGGCACTTGCGATGTCTGGCGCTCGGCTGGGCAACATGGCGTATAACTTCATAGCGGCTCCAAGTGGACAAGAAGCACCAGCGTCTAATCCGTCGCAAGAGACACCATCACCCGAAAATCCATCGGTAACACCAGAATTACAGGGGACTGAATTTACGATCGAGGCTGGCCACGGATATACACAAGAGCTTGTCGACTTCGCGCAGGCAAATGGTCACAACCTGACACCAGATCAGGCCTTTGATCTCCATAATCATTTGGTAGAGGAGTTTGGGAAGCAATACATTAGCGGTACGGATATATACCAGCAAATGGGTGACATACGCCTTTCGAACCCGGGTTCGGCATCATGGAATCCTGGCGTAGCTGAAGCTATCCAATCATGGATGGGCGATAAGGGACTATGGTAAGATACCCATATATAGGAGCTATATTATGACAGATGATTACATACTTCAAACATTAGGCCTCGCGGGAGCTTCGCAAAGCATAAAGCAGGGCGCGATTATCAACGTACGCACTATCGCTGAATCACGACTGGTGTTGCTGCTTGACGAGATTCTTACTGGTGAGCAGCGCACACGATTCGACGAACTGCAAAATGCAAATGATGAGCGTGCTAGTACATGGTTTCTTGAACAGTTCCCGCAACTTCAAGAGCTTTATGATGGCATTATCGAAGAAATTATCAACGATAAAAAATACCAGCCAAGGAGCTAAACGCCATGGCGCGCCAAAAGGCATCATCAGAATCGTCAGCTGCACAATCCTATCAGAAAGAAATTTGGGGTGCTGATACATGGCATGATACCGATAGTGTGAATAAAAGTTTGGGCATTCGCGACACATTGGCCACTAAAGCGCTCGATATATTTAATGTGCATTCTACACCTTCGGCAATTCCTGCGAGTGAACAAATCGCCTCGGTTATACCAGAAGAGGTTCCGCTTGAGACAAGTGATGAGCAAGAGCAGGAAGCTCATACAACAGTCGATGGTAGTGATGACGAGGCGGCGGTGAAGGCCGTCGAGGAACCTTCTCATGAAAATCATACTACGATTGATCTCCCTAAGACATTTGAAGAAATTCGCCATTTGCCAGGGCTCACGGTAGAACAATGGGCAGCTGGTGCAAGGCGTCCTATGCTGCAAGAGCGTAACCCGCGAGATGACGTGTTCTATAGTGATCCGCAAAACGTGCGTGAATACGAGGCGCGTATGGTAAAATTTACCGACGACCACAAAAAGAAAAATCCGTACCCCAGTGGACGTGGAAATACAAGCGGTCATTTTGGTTGGATGCAGCATGACTCGGAAGCATTTGTGCGCGATAGGGTGGAAAATGCCTCGACGGATGCCCCGTCGTCACGGATTTATTTCAATCCACCGATGGATCGGATGTGGGATGTATACGAAGAAATATATACGCGTGCAGAAGACAAGGGACTACGTTTCAAGG
Organism: Candidatus Saccharimonadota bacterium; assembly: GCA_027492635.1. Lineage (GTDB taxonomy): Bacteria > Patescibacteriota > Saccharimonadia > Saccharimonadales > Saccharimonadaceae > Mycosynbacter. Next base: position 39,453 of record JAPUEH010000020.1, on the reverse strand, counting down.
CTAAAAACCTAGATTTCCTCATGAGAGCCTACAAAGGTGATGTGAGCAAAGAGGACCCATGGTTACAGAAGCTGGCTAACGAGGGATACTCTCATCAAAGGCGAGACCCGATGGTATTCTACGGATTTGAGGATTCAACCGAAGAGCTGTACGAAATTGCTCGTGATGTCTATGCTAAATATGCAGACGACTTTGAAGGTAGAGAGCTGGGCGGTATACCATGCCAGATAGCTCCTGGATTTGGTGTTGGCGAGGAGCCAAAGGGTTTTTCCGGCAGAGAATCACTCACATCTCACAGGGAGAAATTCAAAGACGCCGTAGAGCAGAAGCTCATTCAGGATATTGGCGAAGATAAATGGCAAGCGCAGTCTGCTGATAAAAAGCAACAACTGCTTGCGGTAGCTATGCGTAACGTCGCACCAAAATTTGACATCAATCCGGATAATGTCGCCTTCGGTACTCGGTAGTATCAGTCTAGTGAGTCGTACGGATAGGGGTAGTCTTATGATTATAATCATAAGACTATTGACTTTTTATAACAATTGTGCTAATATGCAAGTATAAGCTAATGAATATAATTAACTAGCAAGTAAGCAAAGGAACTCCACCACATTATGAAAAATCCCAACGCACATCCAGGTATGGCCGCCATGGAAGCAGCCGCAGCCCGCGACCTTGAAGTCAACGCCGTAGCCCGCGCCGAAGATGCTGAAACAACTCGTCGCCAAGAAGCGTTCAGTGATCGTCTGCCTGCCGAAAACAGCCTGGCTGAGTACGAACTCTTCGGCTCCGGCAACAGCACCATTCGCAATCCTGAGACGGGTGAAGTGATGGCCGACCCAAGCAACCCTAAAGTAGGCTTGCTTGAACAAATGCGCACCGACCGCCGCTACGGCAAAACCGAAGACGATCGCAATGCCTACGCCGATGCCTACGAAGCTCGCCTCGAAGGGCTCACCAAAGACGAAGGCCTTGAGCTTGCCCAAGCAAAGCTCATCCTCGACCTCGAAGAGGGCGACGTCCAAAAACGCGGCAAGCTTATTGGCGCAGAGATCACCAATGGCAAAACAGCCCAAGAAGCCGAAGCTCACGTCGACGCGCAACTTGCACGCCTTGGCCAAAAGCGCAAAGAACTCATCCTAGATGGCGGTGCCCTCACCAAAGAAGACTACGACACCCTACGCACAGGCGGTGAGCTATATCCTGTTGAGGCGGAGGAGGCGACCGCATCAGAGGCGCCATCTGTAAGTGCTTCACCAGAAGCAGAAGCGGCCCCGGAAATTGATCATGCGGCTGCGGCTGCAGAAGCGGCTAGGCGCGCAGCCACTGAAGCTGATGCGGCTTCCAATGAAACTACTCCTACTACGAGTGAGCAGGAACCTACTCCAGAAACTGAGCAGGCGGCGCCAAGTCGTCCAACAGCAGGTGAAGCGCGTGATGCGGCTCGTGAAAACGGTACTCTTGAGACATTTGAATCAGATGATACGGAAACTGAGCCTGTTGCCCAGACGTCTGATGTCGACAACGAACGTAGCTCAGATACAGGGGCAGTTGAGACAAAGCCAAACTCAAAGATGAGAAATGCTTTCAAGAAGCTTCGCGGTTTTTGGAACAAGCTTGTTGCTATAAAAAATGAAGCTCCTGAGCGGCTATCCGTTGCTCAGAAAGAGGAGCAAACTGACAGTAAGTCTAGCAATGGACTATTTGGCTGGCTCAATAAGCGACGTCCATACCGCGGAAAGCACACTCGCCAGAATGTAGAGACTGCATCGAAGGCGGAAAAGACCGAGACGGCAGAAAATTCGCAAGATAGTTGAAGAGCAGTTTCGCCTGAACGCGAAACACAACTCACAACCCTGAGCGCGTCTCTTGAAAAAGTCAAAGAAAACGCAAATAGAGAAGAGAGTGAAGATTTTGTAATACAAAACCAAGAATCTAATCTCTACGCAGTGTTTGATGGTATGGGAGGCGAAGGCGGTAGTCCGCGTCTTGCTGCAGAAACTGCAGCATCAACAGCGGCCGGTGTGTTTGAACACCAGCTCGCACAGCTTGACGCAGTGACAGAAGACAGCGTCAAACGAGCTATGGAATATGCATTTGCAAGTGCTCGTGAAAAACTTCAGGAGACTGAAGGCGCAGGTAATACTGTCGGGTCGATGGTGAAGTTTCTCGAGATAGATGGTAAAAAGATGGCAGCTATCGCACATGCTGGTGACACGCGGGTGTTTCGACGTAAGCTTGATGGCTCCTATGATGCACTGACGACAGATCAGTCTCGCGGCAATACGGTATTCAACGGCTTCAAGGGTGACCAGGCGATGAAAGATGAGTATATCGTCGTGCCTGTCGAGGCGGGCGAGCGATTTATGCTCAACTCGGATGGTATCACTGGTGACTGGGAATCTCAGTTCTTGACACCCGAGCAGTTTGAGCAGGCATTTGGTGCAGCGACACCGAAAGACGCCGCAGAAGCATTTATGATGGCTAGTAAGAAAAACGATGATAAGTCGGTACTAATCGTCGACGTGCAGTAGTAATCGGCACGAGTAGATTACCAACCAACCTGTACTATAGTACAGGTTGGTTTTGCTATAGATACAACTAGATTGCATAAGTATTGACTTTTATTTACTCTTATGCTAATATGTATACATAGTACAACAAAAATAAAAATATATCAAAAACAGACAAGGAGCACCACGCCATGTCAGAGCAGCCGACAAAAATCCCCCCCCAAGAAGAGGAACAAACACAGCATACTGAACAGGCTCCAGGCCAAAAGACCCCGGAGCGTCAGAGCGATGAGACCTACGCGGGGATTGCAAGTGAATATATCAATAGCTATGCAGGTAAAATTGATGAGAATGATCGAGCTCAGCTTCATAGTGAAGTAGTTGAGCATATCAAAAATATTGATGTACAGACGCAAGACGAACTCGTTGCTGCGTATGGAGAGATTATTGACGGCCTCAAGCAGTATGCCTATGCTCGCGGCTTGACCCCAGAGGTTGATGCGCAGCATGGGGTAGCGGCAGATACGCAAGAGAGGCCGGTTGCAGAGTCGACTGAGACTGCTCCAGAGGGTGAGTCAGAAGACGATGAAGCAGAGCCCAAGAAGAAATATACATGGCGTCAAAAAGCGCGCATGTTGCTCGGTTTGCCTAGCCTTGCGGTCGCAACTTTTTATTCGCGAGAGAACAAATTTGTTCGCCAAGCCGAAGAATCTGAAGAAGAATATGACGCACGCATGAAGAAGCAGAAGTGGTATTCGGTTGCGGGCGGTGTCGCGATAGCCGCAGTGTTTGGTGCCGCAAAAGCTTACACTGCTATGAAAGGTATCGAACACAGTACAGGAGTTTCATTGTCCGACCATGTTGGTGATGGTACGGGTGGATCGGCTCACGATAGCGATACAACGATTGATGGCGACACGAATTTTGATGGACATTTGGACGAATCTGAATTGGCGGCGCTTTCGCATGCCGAGGAGAGCAATTTTATTGATAACAACGGCCGTCAGGGTAATGACTTCAACGATATCTCTGGCGAGAAGCTACGAAGCACGATGCTTGATGAAAACGGTGAAGTTGTTGACAATCCTAACGTACCAGCTGGTTTTGATGCACTGATGGATCAGTACAATGCGAGTCCACGAGAGCTTGGTGCGCAGCTCGACCAGTTCCGGGATGCGGGTATTCAGTTCCCAGAAGAGCTCAGCGAATTGAACCGCCAGCCCGGCGAAGAATATACGGCATATATTGATCGTATTACTGAAGCAATGCACGGAAACCAAGAGCTTCATGACAATGCGGTGCAGTTTGCTGCCGATCAGCTTATTGGCAAGGAAGCAGTTTCGCTTGATGGACCATATCGTTCGGCGTATCTCGTAGAAGACGGTCAGGGTGGTTATCAGGTGTATTGGGATGAGAGGGTTGAATCGCCTGATTCAAATGATCAGATTATTATGCTCGACGACAAACGTGGTATACGTTTGCCATGTGGCCAGCCTATCGAATTGCTGCCACAGGAGTCTCCAGTGCCTATGGGTATTGGCGGCGCGCCTGCGGTGTCGGTTGAGGGCTATGTGCCTTCTGCGCATACAACACCTTACAATCCTGAGGAGCCTGGTACTGGTGGCGGTAACCCTCCGGGTGAACCGAACGAGCCAAATGAGCCTGGTGAGCCGAACGAACCGGAGGAGCCTGGTGAACCAAATGACGGTAAGCAGTGGGACAAGCAAATAGATACCGGTATGACACCGCTCGGTGTAACTGAACAGACGGAAGACTTTGCGACAAGTGGCAATGGTACCGACAGTCCAAGTATCAATGGTACAGAGCAGCCTGGTTCGGCAAATCCCAATACTACAGCTGAAGGAGCCGTACGGGGCACTGGTGAGACTGGCGGTACTCCCGAAACAGACCTTAATCAGTCGAGTCAAAGCGCTATCGAACAAGCGACGCCCGGAACAAGTGATGCAACTGGCACTGCCGATAATCCAAATAGCGGACGAGTAGAATAAACGTAAACAAACTAATCATAGGAAAAACAAAATGCGTATCAAAAAACAATTGAATATAAAACACTACATCAACCAACCAGTGACTGGTGTAGTGGCAGCGATTGCAGCGGTAACTATTACAGGCGTGACGGCGTTTGCATGGGGTCCGGAACGGCCAACGTTTACTGGTGAAAATCCAGCTGACTACGTGACCTTTAACTCAATTACCAACAACCCGCAGGTGGGCGATGAGCGTAACTTCGTGCGTATTCGTGAAGCTGGTACTAGTAACTACGTTGATGAAATGAAGCTGCAACCAGGCAAAGAATATGAAGTGATTAACTACTATCACAACAACGCCAAGACCTCGCTCAACGAGAGCGGCAAAGGTATCGCCAAAGATGTGACGCTTAAGGCGGATGTGCCATCTGTCGTTAAGCCAGGCGAACGCGGCAAGGTGAGCGCTGCTATTACTTCAAGCAATGCTAACCCGAATCGAGTATGGGATGAGGCGTATATCACAGCTGATACCGATATCGCACTACGGTATGTACCGAATTCTGCGACAGTAAAAAGCAATGGCGCTGTCAATGGACAGGTACTACCAGAGTCGCTCTTTACGACTGGTGCACTGCTTGGTTTTGATAGCCTCAATGGCGTATTGCCTGGCTGTGTGGAATTTGCTGGCACTGTCACTTACAAACTAAAGGCTGATGCTCCAAACTTTAAAGTTACAAAGCAGGTCTCGAAAAAAGGTGAAAACAAATGGCAAGATAAAGTTGTTGCGAAGCCAGGTGAAGTTGTAGATTTTCGTATCGGCTACGACAATACGGGCAGTATGCAGCAAGACGGTGTCGTTGTAAAAGATGCGTTGCCAGCAGGTATGAGCTATGTTGGCGGATCAACTGTCTTGAAAACTGCAAAAGCACCGAGCGGTGCCGTGCAACCAGATGCTGTTGCAACAAACGGACTTAATATTGGTTCATTTGCCGCAAATTCGAATGCTTATGTAACATTGAGTGCCAAGGTTGGCGAAGAGCTGCAGAAGTGTGGTGTGAATGAACTTGTGAATACGGCAACTATCATTACGCCAAACGGTAACAAACAGGCGACAGCCTCGGTAACTGTTGATGCGCCTTGTAAGCCAAATGAATGTAAGCCAGGTGTGCCTGCTGGCGATGCGCGTTGTAGCGAGGCATGTGTACCAGCCGAAGGCCAGGTAGTGGATGAAAATGGTAAGTGTATATCGACCCCAGGTGCATTGCCTACAACTGGTCCTGCCGAGACGATCCTTACAATTATCGGTATTGGCGCACTAGCTGCAGGCTTTACCTACTGGTACCGCAGCCGCCAAAACCTCAAAAAAGCAATGGCTGGCATAAGTCCAGAAGCAGCTGATGCCGCGCATGATGCGCCAAAACTTCTCAAAGCGCGTACTGATACGCACAAAGAAGACGACAAAAAAGATTTTTAATATCTCTGTCAAGCACCTCTACAAAACCTCCGATGATTTGTCGGAGGTTTTGTAGAGGTGCATCTGTTGTAATAGAGGCGCAAGTCTGGTATAATCAGACGTTGATTGATTAAATAAATTCGTAAGGAAACTCATGACAAAGAAAGCAGTCATTCGCGTCGGCGGTAAACAATACATCGTCAGCGAAAAAGAGACCCTCCTGGTGGACCTCCTCCCGGAAGGCACAAAAGAGCTCAAGACAGATGCGCTCCTCGTCATCGATGGTGATAAAACTACTGTCGGTACGCCAACTGTCAAAGGTGTAGTGGTTACTGCAAAAGTAACTGAGCCAGAAGTAAAAGGCGACAAAATCCGCGTGATTCGCTACAAGAGCAAAAAGCGCGTCAACACCCAGACTGGCCACCGTCAGAAATATAGCAAGCTGGAAATCGCTTCGATTAAATAAGCTGCAGATACTAAGAGCGCCCGCATGTCGGGCGTTTTTGTTTTCGGGAGAATAAGCATGAGCAATAAATTTACTGATAATACTTTTCGACGGGCAGCAGATGAGCGCTTTTCTATTGCGCCCTTGCAAGATGAGATTGATGCGCGTTTTGCAGAGCCGGTTTTTGATACTTATACAGTTAGCGATTTGAAGCGACTACGTCAGCTTGCGAGTACTGCGCTTCGCAGACAGGGGGATAAAAACGATATCTACGATGGTGAGGTATTTGTTGTAGCACAAGAAGACACCCCTGTGTATTATGTTGAGCCAGATGGTAATCGACTACCGGTATCATATGGTGAAGATACAACGCTACATGGCTATATTCGGGATTTCAAGATTCAAACGTTGCCTGATTATGGCGGTAAGCAAGCATTGGTGGCGCGAGTCGAGGAATTTTTTGATGATGACGGCGAGACGCAGTCGTATCACATTCCGCTTGCTATCGAGGGGGTGAATCGTGCGCCTCGGCTGTATGATGCGCCTGTGCCTGTTGCAGAAAGCGGCGTCGAGGTTGGGCTCGACACGGTGTATGAGCATGATGCTGATCAGCGAAAAGTTGAGTCAGATGAACAGGATGTACAGTGGTCACTTCTCAATATCATTGAACAAGATTTGTTTGGTATCGATGGTAGCGTTGCAACAACACGTCAGCTGAGCGAGCAGCTGGTGAAGCTACTTGAAGCAGGGTTTATCGATGATATAAGTGACTTTGCAAGTGCCTGCAATTACTATTTTGCTAAATGTGCGCATGACAATGATGCGGTGTATCTTGATGTGCACGGTGGGATAATGATGCAGATTGACGGACCAATCGGGGAAACTACTACCCCGAGATGGGTAGAAGAGAAAGTTGAACTGGTGGCGGTTGACTTTGAAGTTGATGAAGACCAGATGGTGGCGATGACGGTGTATTGCCATGGGCACACGGATGATGGCGTGAAAGTGTATTGTAGTGATTCGGCGGAAGAGGAAAGCTGGAGCTTTACCTCTTTGGAAGCGGATGATGCTGCTGACGACGACGTGGGTGAGTAAGCTGTACACGAAAGTGCTTGTGTCATGATATACTAGTACTACTAAGAGGGTAGCAACATACACATGACAACAGTTATTTCGGTGACAAACCAAAAGGGAGGTGTAGGCAAGACGACGTCGGCTGTTAATATCGCGTATTATTTGGCGAAGTCTGGCCAAAAAACACTGCTCGTTGATTTTGACCCGCAAGGCAACGCGACGAGTGGGCTTGGTGTCGACAAAGAGTCGCTTGATGGTACTATGACAGAGGTAATGCTAGAGACAAAGCTACTGAAGGACGTGATTATCAAAACGGATTTCAAGAATCTTTTTCTGGCGCCAAGCACGCCGCATCTTGCAAATACTGAGGTAGAACTGGCGCAGGCGAATCGACGATTTACGCGGCTGCGTAACGCGATCGATAACACGCCAACGTTTGATTATGTGATTATTGACAGCCCGCCAAGTCTCAGTTTGCTGACGGTCAACGGGCTGATTGCGGCGCGGTATGTACTGTTGCCAGTGCAGGCGGAGTTTTATGCGCTGGAAGGCCTAGGGCAGTTGCTAGAGACAATGAAGCTAATCCGTAAAAATATGAATCCAACACTTGATTTGCTTGGAGTATTGCCGACGATGGTAGACAAACGTACGAGCCTGAGTACGCAGGTACACGAAGAGATTAAAAAGCATTTTCCTGGGCGAGTATTTAAGACAACTATCCCGCGCAATATTCGATTGGCGGAAGCGCCAAGTCATGGATTACCTATCGGTGAGTATGACAAATGGAGCAAAGGCGCACGGGCGTACAAATCAGTCACCAAGGAAATAGAGGAGCGGGCAAATGGCTAAAGCGAAAAAAGGACTTGGACGAGGTTTTTCATCACTGATACCAGATGAATTATTGGATGAGTCATTTGATCCAACGGCTTCTCAAGATCAGCAGGTGAGTGATTTGCGGCAAATCAAATTGAACCAAATTACGGCTGATCCCGATCAGCCGAGACGGAGTTTTGATGAAGAAGCGTTGGCGCTGCTTGCGGATTCTATTCGCGAACATGGTGTGTTGCAGCCAATTGTAGTGATTACAAGAGGCGATGGTTATATGATTGTGGCTGGCGAGCGGCGTTGGCGAGCAGCGAATATTGCGGGACTTGAAAAGATTCCGGCGCTTGTGCGAACGCTTGGTGCGCAGCATAAGCTGGAACTGTCGCTTATCGAAAACTTGCAGCGACGAGACTTGAACCCACTCGAGACAGCAACGGCGTATTTAAAACTGCGCGATCAGTTTAATCTTAGCTTAGAGCAGATTGCAGGACGAATTGGTACCGGTGCTGTAAGTACGATTAGTAATAAGCTGCGACTACTCAAGCTGCATAAGGACGTGCAGGCAGCAATCGCACGTGGCGAGCTGACAGAGGGACAGGCGCGACCGCTGATTGGTCTTGATGATATGGTTCTTGTCGAGGTGTTGCCGCAAATTATCAAAGAACAGTGGAGCGCCCGTAAGATCGAACAGTTTATTGTTGAAAACAAAAAAGATAGCGTGAAAAAAACGCCGGGCATCAAAAAAACTACAGGTGCTACCTATATGCCCGAAACAGAGAAGCTTACCAAGCGTTTCGCGGCGCCTGTGAAGATTCAGGCTAATAGCAAAGGTGCGGGTAAAATCACCATCGGCTTCAAGAACGAGGAAGATTTTGCAAGGATTCAAAAACTGCTCGCGTCCTAGGAACTATATTTTTCTGTCTCAAAAATACCCTGACAACTTTATAAAAAGAGCAGACTGTTGCTTTAAAACGTGCGGATTTTTTCTAGTGGCCAAATACGCACACCCACAGGACCAATCACATCATAGAACGGAATCGTACCGAGACCGCTGCGTGAGTCGAGCGAGAAATTGCCTTCGCGGTGGTCACCAGCTACAAACAATGTACCTTCGGGTACTGTGGTATCGACATCACCGCTCGTCGGGCTACCTGGCTCGCCGTGGTTATTGTCATCTGGATTGAAACCTTGTTGGTTGGCTGAATTATACACAGTGATCTTTCCGTCTTTTACGGTAATGCGTTCACCCGGAAAGCCGATGACACGTTTGACAATATACTCATCAGCGCTGCCGATGGTAAAGTTAGGGTTTTTAAACACGATAACTTGTCCACGCCCTGGAACGTAGGTTTTATTACCAAGTTGAGCGGCTGTTACGGGAAGACGATTAACAATGAGGCGATCGCCAGTGTACATGGTCTTTTCCATACTTGGACCGACGACAGAAAAAGTACGAAAAATAAAAGTATTGATAAAAATCGTACCGATTGCCACGCAAATAACAAAAACGATAAGTCCGATGACATCCTTGAGCCCCTGATGTCGTTGCATAAAGCTTGCGTTCATTACATCTACTATACATGAGGTGTGGGAGAAATGCGATATACAATAATCTTTTGCAGCATGAGCAATTTGGGGTTTTATGTTCGGGGCTGTTTCGGTATTATAGATGGAGTACTTATGAAAAAACACTCACGCTCAATGGATGGTTTTGTGCCTCGTACGCCTCGTGCACAACTGGGAGATACTTCGGCTGCTCATGCTAATAAGCCGGCCGCTACTGAGTTATCGGCAAAAGAGCACGACGCCAGAACAAAGCTTGGCGTGAGTCGTTCTGAGATTGATGATTCACTGAGTGAAATTGATGCGCCCGAGCGTGACAAGAAGGGGCGCGTAAAGAAGACACCCGAACAAAAAGCCAAGCGCAAAAAGATTATTAAGAGAGTTATGATTGCATTGCTGATCTTACTGCTTGCTATTGGTGGGTATGTGGGTGTCAAAGCATTGATTGCAGGTAGTAAAACACTAAAAGGTAATCTTTTTGATTTTGTGCAAAAGGCGCCGCTGAAGATGGATGAAAATGGCCGTTCTAATATTTTGATTGTAGGCACCTCCGAAGACAGTGAGGGTGGAGAGCACCCGGGCGGAAACCTCACAGACTCTATCATGATGCTCAGTCTTGATCAAAATAAAAAAGATGCGTTTATGGTGAGCATGCCACGCGATATGTGGGTTAAATTGGACACGGCATGTGATGTAGGTTATGAGTCGAAAATCAATGCCGTATACATGTGCGCATCAGATGATGGTATAAACGAAGAGGCCGGAATGAAGGCGTTACAGGACAAGGTGGGTGAAGTGTTTGGCATGGACTTGCAGTATTATGTGCATGTGAATAATACTGTTGTGAAGGATGCGGTTGATGCTGTTGGCGGCGTAACGATAAAGGTAGAAAGCGAAGATCCTAGGGGTATCTATGATCCCAATTTTGACTGGCAGTGTAATCATCAGTGCAAAATGGTCAATTACAAGAATGGCGAGGTTGCGCAGATGGACGGTGCTCACGCACTTGCGTTTGCTCGGGCACGTAATGCACAGGGTGGCTATGGATTGCCAAACGGCAATTTCGATCGAGAAAAGAATCAGCAAAAAGTGATGCGTGCGCTGCAGGACAAGGCAATTAGTGCTGGCACACTGACGAATGTTGGTAAGGTGACGGGGCTTATAGATGCGTTTGGAAATAACCTCCGCACAAACTTTGAAGTAAAAGAAATCCGTACGCTAGTCGATGTAGGGCAATTGGTGAAGGGTGATAAGCTCCAGTCGATTAGCCTCAATAAAGAAGGGGAGTCTGTAGTGACTACGGGTATGGCTTCGGGGCAAAGTGTAGTACAACCTCTGGCGGGACTATATAGCTATAGTGGTATTCAGAGTTATATACGCAAACAAATTAGTAGTGATGCTGTGACGAAAGAGGCTGCGAATGTCGTGGTACTCAATGGATCGGGGATTGCTGGTGCAGCACAGCTAGAGGCGGACAAATTGGAAGCAAAAGGTCTCACAATCGCAGCGATTGATAATGCTCCTGCGGGCGAGTATGGCAAGGTAGCTATATATCAGATAGGCCAGGGAAATGCCGCTACGAAAGCGCGGCTTGAAAAAGTCTATGGAGTGAAAATCACTCCTGGCGATCCACCCCTGCTCGTAGACGAGTCGACGGATTTTGTAGTAGTGGTTGGTTCTATCGCAAAAGCAGCCGCTCAGCAGTAAACTGTGCTACAATATAAACAAGAATTATGGAGTTTTTGAAAGCATCTCGGCGTAAGAATTTCGTGAGCGAAGTGTTGCATGTTGTGCTCAATATGGCTCTTGCAGCAGCGGTTTTTGCGTTGGTTGCATCGGGCTCGATCGCACTTGCGTTTGCTCTCGTGATTGTGAGTAAGTGGCGTATTTTGGCGGTGCGACCACGATATTGGTGGGCGAATATCCAAGCAAACATTGTTGATCTTGCAGCTAGCTTGGGGATTGTTGTATTGATGTATACGGCCGGCAGGCTGTCTATTAGCTTTGAACTTCAGGTGGTACTTGCGGTACTATATGCAATCTGGTTGATTGTTGTGAAGCCGCGATCTGGTAGGCGATGGGTCGCCGCACAGGCGGCTATAAGCTTGTTTCTGGGTACATGGGCACTGCTTGCTGTCGGCTATCTCTTGCCGCTTACGGTCGTAGTAGCGGGTATGTATGTGATTGGATACGGGGCTGCACGACATGTAGTGGCTGCATATTCCGAGAGTCAGCCTATTTTGGTCGCAATGGTATTTGGGCTACTTGTAGCTGAGATTGGTTGGGTGGAGTATCATTGGACGGTTGGGTACGGTACTGACCTTATGGGTGATTTCAAGGTCGCGCAGGGTGCGATCATTATAATGATGGTCGGATTTTTGGCTGAGCGACTCTATGCACTGCATGAAAGTGGTCGCGAGATCACCAAAGCTGAGGTTGCGATACCGGTTGTATTTACGTTGTTGATTATTACGGTGCTCGCGGGTATATTTAGCTCTGGCACAGGCATTATCTAAGTTTATTATCAGCTTGAAGGGGTAGGATAGCAACATGACGAAAATCGCACATGGTGAAGATAAAGCACATTCAGTAGCTCCACCGCCAACGCATATCGCGGCAAGTGAGCATAATCGGATACTAAGAACGATAGCTATAGGCGTTGCTATCGTTTTACTTGCCACGATAGGTGGAGGTGCTGGCACGTGGATGGTGCTGCGAATGCACGGTAACCAGATGACAGGCCCCATAGCCACTGATGACGGAAATGCATTGCAGTCTCAGAGTGAACAAGATATATCCCAAGTGGCGAGTCGAGTTGCGCCAAGCGTTGTCTCAATTTCCACGAATACGTCGTCGAGTAGGGGGCAAGTTGTTGGGCAGGGTGCTGGCACGGGTGTTATTGTCAGTAAAGATGGCTATGTACTGACAAATGGACACGTAGTAAAGAATGCTACGACGGTTGATGTTACTACATCAAGTGGTGTGATTTATAGTGATGTAAAGATTATTGGCTCGGATCCGCTGAATGATATCGCTTTTCTTAAGATTAAAGAGCCAAAAGACCTCCAGCCGGCAACACTAGGTGATTCTAGTACGCTCAAGATTGGACAAAATGTTTTTGCAATCGGCAATTCACTCGGCGAGTTTAATAATACGGTAACAAGTGGCATTGTTTCTGGACTGAATCGACCCGTTGCGGCATCTTCTGAAGATGGTTCCCAAGCAGAGTCTCTTTCGGGTCTCATACAGACCGATGCCGCTATCAATCCTGGTAATTCCGGCGGTCCCCTGGTAAATCGTACGGGTCAAGTGATCGGTATCAATACTGCAGTCGCAAGCGATGCTCAAGGCATAGGATTTGCTATTCCAATTAACTCAACCAAGGGCGTACTTGCTAGTGTACTTGCAACTGGAAAGGTAGAGCGAGCCTACATAGGGGTGCGTTATGTAGATATTACGCCACTAATCGCACGCCAGCAAAAACTATCTGTCTCGGAAGGTGCGTTGGTGAGTGGTGATGGCAATTCATCGGCGGTAATAGCGGATGGTCCAGCGGCAAAGGCTGGTATCAAAGATGGGGATATTATCACAAAGATTGAACAGTATGTCGTGGGCGGTAATGCGGGTATCACGAGCATTATTGGTGCATATCGCCCGGGCGATACCGTAACGGTCACTTATTTACGGGGCGGTAAAGAACACACGACCAAGCTCACACTTGCTAAGTACGAAGAAACTGCACAGGTAGGTGGTAGTGTACAAGAGGATACTCAGTCTAACAACGGAAGCACATTCGATCCACGTAGCCTGTTCGGATTTTAGCGGTGCTGTAGGCCTATAATATAGTCACGCGACCCGAGAGGTGTGAGATTATGCTGTTTGGCGATGGAGTCGATATGATGATGCTGGGAGGGATCGGCTTCAAGTAGGGCTATACCGTCGATTGCGAGCCAGCGTGCAAGCTGTGGGATGAGTTGATCAATAAGGCGCAGGCCTCCGTTTTCCGCATAGAGTGCGCGTGGTGGTTCGTGTCGTAATTCTGGTGATGTGTCAGTCCAAGCGTCATCCACATAGGGAAGGTTAGCAAGAATGTAGTCTAAGGTAAACCCTTGAGCGCTGAGTAAATTGCCGCGCTGAATGTAGACATCGGCGTGTAGAGTATCAGCATTACGTCTCGCAACAGTAAGCGCTTTTTCATCAATGTCCGAGAGGATGACGTCTAAGTTTGGACGTTCTAGCTTGGCAGTGATGCCGAGAACACCAGAGCCCGTGCCGACATCTATGAGTTTTTTAGGTGTAATCTCGTCTGCCGTAAGCTCAAGTAGCCATTCTATCATCGTCTCGGATTCCGGTCGTGGCACGAGCACACTTGGTGTGACGGTAAATTGACGACCATAGAATTCTTTGTGGCCGACAATGTAGGCCAGGGGAGTACGGTCGAGTCGCAATTCAAGCCGAGCATTGGCGATATCATGTCTGCGCTCATCTATTGCTTCATCCAGATGCGCATGAAGGTAGGTGCGATTTTTGCGTAATGTGTGTGCGAGAATAAGTTCGGCGTCGAGTCGCGCAGACTCAATAGCGACGTTTTTGAGCTGTTTGGTGGCGGAGCGGAGCCAGTCAGAAATGGTCATGTTAACTTTCGGCGTTTTGCGCCTTGAGTTCGCGCTCATATGCTTGCAACTTCTCGGCGATATCATCGATACGACCATCCATTGCCTGCGGGATGCTACTGCGGCTGTAGCCGATGCGATGGTCGGTGATACGGTCCTGCGGGAAGTTGTAGGTACGGATTTTTTCGCTGCGGTCGCCAGAGCCAATGAGGTTACGGCGTTCTGCGGTGAGTTTGGCGTTTTCTGCGTCGATTTTGGCTTGGAGAAGGCGGGAGCGAAGTACGCTCATGGCTTTTTCTTTGTTCTTTAGCTGAGATTTTTCGTCTTGGTTTGTCACGACGAGCCCTGTCGGTAGGTGGGTGATGCGCACGGCGGAGTCTGTCGTGTTGACACTTTGGCCGCCATGACCACCTGCGCGATAGACGTCGATTTTGAGATCATTGGCATGAATCTCAATGTCGGCCTCCTCGGCTTCTGGCAGTACTGCTACGGTGACAGTACTCGTGTGGATACGCCCTTGGCTTTCGGTGGCAGGTACACGTTGTACGCGGTGGACGCCAGATTCAAACTTGAGGATAGAGTAGGGTGAGTCGCCTTTGATGCCAAACACGACCTCTTTGTAACCGCCTGCATCGTTGGCGCTTTCTGAGATAAGTTCTGTTTTGAGTCCGTGCGTTTCACAGTAGCGAAGGTACATGCGATAGAGCTCAGCGGCGAACAAACTGGCTTCGTCGCCACCCGCGCCAGCACGAATTTCCATGATGACATTTTTGTCATCATTGGGATCTTTGGGTGTGAGCATGACAAATAGATCCTCTTCGAGCTTGGCAAGTTCTGCCTCGCTATCGACAATCTCGAGCTTGGCAAGTTCTGCGAGTTCTCCGCCGTCATTGGCTAGTTCTTTGGCGTCGGTGATATTTTGCGCCAATTGCTCGCGCCGTTTGGCAAGCGTGATAAGTGATTCCAGTTCGGAAAAACGCTTGTTTTTGGCACTAAATTGCGGGTCTGAATAGGCCGCGGGAGTAGCAAGAAAATCACCAAGTGATTGGCGTTCTTGCTGTAAGGCGTCTAAATCAAGAGCTATTTGCGGCATTTAAGTCTAGTATAACAGATCGCGAAGGGATTATCGAGTACGATGATGCCATTCGCCGAGCCCGAGACCAACGAGACCAAGCAAGAGGCTAATGAGTGTCGCGTAGGCAAGGAGGAGTGCAAGTGAAGGATTTGCGAGGAAGCGGATAATCTCGTTAGTGGGGTTTTCTCCGGCAGCAAAAGCAACAGACATCACAAATACGAGCGCAAGTGCTGTGGTGATGGCCATAAAGCCGAATATTGCAAAGAGCACATGACCCCAGTGATGTGCCTTTTCCTCGATGATGGCATCCTCCATGTCGAGGCGTACATGATCTTCCGGGGAGAGGGTTTCCGGCGGGGGAGTAGCGGTTTGTGCGACTTGTTGGCTTAGCTCGGCTTGAAACTCTTGATCAAAGTTTGATTGTACCTTTGGTTTGTCATCGTCTGCCATTGGGTCGATATCGCTCATGTATGTAGTATAGCATAAGCATAAATAAAATAACCGCCTTATAGAGGGCGGTTATTTGGAGATGCCGTTGTGGGTTATGCGGCTGTTTTTTCTGCTTTTTTGCTGGCTTCAGCTTTCTGCTTTTTTGCTTTGTTTGCCAGAGCTTTTTTGCGTTCTTCGGCTTTTGCAAAGCGTGCTTTGAAGCGATCAACACGACCTTCGGTATCGATGATCTTTTCTTCGCCAGTAAAGAATGGGTGGCTTGCACTTGAGATGTGCACTTTTACGAGTGGATATTCGTTACCGTCTTCCCACTTAATAGTGTCCTTGGTTGGTGCTGTTGAGCGGGTCAAGAACGAAAACCCTGCGACTTCATCGCTAAATACGACAAGTCGGTAGTTGGTAGGGTGTATACTGCTTTTCATATCCGTATAATCGTATCAAAAAAGCTCGAATATGTAAAGTGTCAGCGCAAAATTGGCTTTTTGGGTCCGCGTGCATGAGTGCGGTGGTGTGGTAGTGTTCGGCCATGAACAGGCGGTCGTGTAGGGGGCGTCTCTCTAGTGTCACTGATGGTTACGGCGGCGGGTGTTTTGACAAAACGCGGCGGGGTAAGCTTTGTGTTGATTTTTTTAGGGATTGCATGATGCTGGCGATTTTTGTGGCGCCTAGAATGCTCGGCGTCTAGTTTGTTGCGCATTTTTGTAATTGCGCGCTGTGAGTCTGGATTCTGTGCCATGCGCCTAAAGCCATCGTCGAGAATAGCAAGATCCTCGTCACTGAGATCTTCTAGACCTACATATTGTGTACGTGCACCAGTAGCGCGAATAAGCTCGTCAAGTTTAATCTGGATAGCTTTGCCGTCACGGTTTTGCGTGTTCTGTATAAGAAAAACCATGAGGAATGTGATAATTGTAGTGCCCGTGTTGATAACAAGCTGCCATGTGTCCGAGAAGTGAAAAAGTGGACCGGTGATAGCCCAGATGAGCACCACGAAAACGGCAAGCAGAAATACTGTTGCAGTACCTGCAAAGTTGGAAATACGTGAGGCTATGCGCCGAAATAAATCATTGGTTGTCATTACTCTTGAGTAAAATTATAGCACTATGCTTATGGTTTAATACAGGGTAAAATCACTTCAGCCTGTGAATATAATATTGACTTATATACAATAGTATGATAATATATAAATATAGTATCAATCTATAAAAACAAACAGCGTATTCGTATATCATGGGTAAATTTAGTACATTTCGGACGACTATCGAGACCGCCAAAAGGGGTAAGGAGTTTTATGATGCGAATCATGATGTGATCCATGGTGTAGGGAGGATAGCACTCACTGCGGCTGGCGATATACGTCGCGATGGGCTTCATTCAACGGCGCGTAGTATAGAGGAGAGGTATAATACACCAGAGAATCAAGAGAGGCTAATCCGTGTTACACGAGAAATGGGTAGCGCTGGCCTAAAGGGTGCGGCACTTGAAACAGGGGTGCTTGATGCGGACGGTAAAGTTAATAAATGGGGTGCCTTTAAGGCATTACTCGGCCTCAAGACTGGCGCAACGTATGTCCGTGCCGCCAAGGGTGCGGCGCGAGGTGTTAAAGCCGAAGCTCGCTCTCAGGCATATGGTTTGGGCAATGAGTTGGCGCAAAGCACAGCACAATATGGAGCAAACTACCATCCTGCAAATGGTGGCCATCCCTATACCGCTCAAGGTATACAAGTATCTGGGAATTTAACTCCAAGCCCTTTTGGTCCGCCTCCACCGTCACCGTTTAATACCATGTCTCCTTATAGCGGCGATAGTTACTCGCAGCCACAGGCAAGGAGGCCACAGTATCAATCTAATCCCTTCGGTCCACCTTCGGGATATACTGCTGCGCCACGGCCGACGACTGAGGTACCGCCATGGATGAAGGGGGCGGCATAGTCTTTGGCCTGAGCTTCAAAGCTATTGACAAAAACGTAAAAGTTTGCTAAAATAAATAACGTTAACTACTAGAAAACAAAAACTACAGTAAAATCTGTTGCCACGAAATAAAAGGAAGTACACGACTATGAGCGAAAAAGTAAATATGACCAAAAACACAGACACGTTGTCTCACGATGATTTTGTTGCAACAGAACCTGCTCGATGGGATTTCAGTACACCGTATGACAATGAGGCGCCACGCGAACAAGTAAATAAACTCGCGGGACTTGTCGGCGAACTAACCGAAGGTGGCGATGTGCGTGCTCTTACGCCCGAGCACAGCTTGCGGGAGCGTCGGGGCGATACAGAAATGAGCGGTGAAAAAATTGACTACCGAGCCTTTACGATTCTAGACGCCGATGGTGCAGCCAAAGAGGTGCATGTCGTACTGGGTGGCGATGACGATGGAAGCGATAAGTTGCATATTGCGCTGACAAACGTTCATGGCAATGACTATGACGGCATCATAGCTGGACGCATTGCGAAAGAGAATCACCCTCTTGATAAGAGAACTGCAAGGTTTCTCGAAGCAATGACTCAGGATGAGCTGATCAAGAAAAGTTTGCCCGAGACACAAGAATAGTCACCAGGAAGAGTTTTTACGGGTTTTGACAAGAGACTTCGGTCGTGGTACTATTGACCTGTAATAATACTAAACGACACAACCGCACGCATACTCCTGAATAATCTCAGGGCGAGCGGTGAGGAACAAGGAGTAATATCATGGCCGTAGAGGTTGATATTAAAGCTTTGCTCGAAGCTGGTGTTCATTTTGGACACAAAACGAGCCGTTGGCACCCAAAGATGGCGCCATATATTCATAGCAAGCGTCAGGATAGCCATATTATTGACCTGACAAAGACCGTTGAAGGTCTTGACGCGGCATTGCCGTTTATCGCGAGCGTTGCAGCAAGCGGCAAACAGGTATTGTTTGTTGGCACAAAGAAGCAGGCAAAAGACGCTGTGAAGGCAGCTGCCGAAAAAGTAAACCAGCCGTATGTGACTGAGCGTTGGATTGGCGGTATGTTGACGAACTCGGCAACCATTAATCAACAGATCAAAAAGCTCAAAAACCTTGAAAAACGTATGGAGAGCGGTGATCTTGAGAAGCGTTACAATAAGCTTGAGGTGCAGCGCTTCCAAGAAGAAATCGATGATCTGAATACGAAGTATGGTGGCATCAAAGATCTTAATGGTAAACCAGGC
The DNA here is from genome assembly GCA_027492635.1 of Candidatus Saccharimonadota bacterium. Classification (GTDB taxonomy): domain Bacteria; phylum Patescibacteriota; class Saccharimonadia; order Saccharimonadales; family Saccharimonadaceae; genus Mycosynbacter. The sequence continues at coordinate 20,274 of JAPUEH010000020.1, read as the reverse complement.
GCAGTTGTTGTAGTTGATGTGCTCGCGGATGCGAATGCTGTTCGTGAAGCTAACACGCTTGGCGTGCCTGTTATTGCGGTTGTCGATACAAACGCGAACCCAGATGCGATTGACTATGTGGTTCCTGGCAACGATGATGCAATCAAGGGTATCGCATTGATTTTGGACTATGTGACGCAGGCCGTCGCAGAAGGTGCTAAAAAAGAATCTTAATAAAATTAAAGGGGGAAAGCACAGTCCTGGGCGTCTGGATTTATTCCAATGCCCAGAGTGATAGGAAAAACTGTAAGGTTTGTCCTATTCCCGAAGGAGAAGAATTATGGGCGTATCTCTAGAAGATGTAAAGAAACTCAAAGAATTGACTGGCCTCGGGCTTGGCGACGCAAAAAACGCACTCGTAGAGGCAGATGGCGACTTTGACAAGGCGCTCGAAGCGCTTCGCAAAAAGGGTCTTACAAAAGCCGAGAAAAAAGGCGACCGTGAAACTCGCGAGGGCATTATCGATAGCTATGTGCATTCGGATCGTATTGGTGTCGTAGTAGAGGTAAACTGTGAGACGGACTTTGTCGCTCGCCTTCCAGAATTTCGTGAATTTGCTCACCAGATGGCGATGCAGATTGCAGCTATGAGTCCAATCTATCCAACGATGGAAGATGTACCAACTGATCTCTATGAAGCGAAAAAAGCAGAGCTTTTGGCGGCCGATGACTTGGCAAGTAAACCTGAGGAAATTCGTGAGAAAATCGTCGAAGGTCAGCTTAAAAAGCATTTTGCAGAACAGGTGCTTGCAGAGCAGCCTTACGTGCTGGATGATACTATCACTGTTGCTGAGCGAATCAAGCAGCAGGTGGCAAAACACGGCGAAAATCTTCGCGTGAGCCAGTTCAAACGTATTGAACTTGGCGTAAACGAGTAAAGTCGCTAGGATTTTTAGGTTAAAAATCACCTCTTTGGCATCATGCTAGCAGGGGTGATTTTTGCTTTTAGTGATTATTTTTCGCTAGGTGGATTTTCGTCGATTGCGCGTTCTGTAGCTGCTCCGCTAAGTCGCATGATCGCGGTATTTGGGTCAAAAATTTCGTAATTGCTCGAAAGATTTGGTAAAACTCCTGCCCGTTTGTCCGCATCTAGCTGGTCGAAATAATCGTACAAAATTTCTGAATCGGAATCGTCAAAACGATGCGCAGGTATGTGTTCGCCGACGTCGTTTGTGCGCGTAATTTCCAGAAAGCCGACGTGCGTTTTGTAGCGATTTTTCCCAGTATTCGCCGTTTCACTCAGTACCACGCGTGCGTACAATTCGCTTTGCGCGTTTATGCAAAAGGTGATATTCCAGCCTTCGCCAAGCTGTTTTTCGGGCGGGAGCGAATCGAGAAGTCGCACAAAAGTGCCGTTTTTGGTTAACTTTTCGTCGCGAATGTCTTTTTGGCGCGAAACATACGCGCGCTGATCGTCGATGCTGGGCGCGGGAATTTCACAAGAATCGCTAAATGCATTGTCAATGATATCATCAAAATCGCTAGAGAAATTCATGCGATAATTATAGCATAAAGCTTATAATTTGCAATAGCTACTCTTGGCGCATATCCTTGATTGGATTACGGCGCACGCCAAGCAGCATTGGCGGAATCATAGCAAGAAGCGAGATACCAACAATGACAAGAGGCAAGTACAGTAGATAAGGTGATGAGATGCCAAAGAGGTGGAATTGTCTATTGAGATCTTGAGCGCTAAATGCAATGAGGGCTTCTGGTGTGATCTGCGGGGAAAACCAATAGTCGGCGGCAGCTGCAAGAATAGTGCCAAGAAGGGCAACAAATATAATAATACGAAGCGACAACAGTAGCGTGTAGCATGTGTAGATTGATACGATATCGATACGTTTCGCACCAATCGAACGGAAGACAGCCGTTTCACGCCTGCCGTCTGCAACTGTGCGACCAATCATGCTACCAAGAATAATAATTGCAACAAATGAAAGAGCAAGCGTGACCCATAGAATGATGGTGTCGATGTATTGTTTGATGTCGCGCATCATAAGTGTGTTATTGGCGTAGGGGTGGGCGTAGGCAATACTGCTTGCACATGAATTGTCGCAGGCGTACTTATTGACATAGTTTTGGGCAGTTTCAAGACTACTAAATTCTGTTACGAAGCCTCGAGTTGTGTCGGGCGGTAGCGTTGTGATATCTGTTGCATTTGCGGCTGTACCAAATACGACTTCGGGCTTGAGTTCAGCAGGTAGCTTGGAGAAGTAGCCAGCAGGGATTTGCCAGTGCGGTACCGAGTTTGCAGCAAGCATCATCGACACTCCACTTACGAGTGACTGAGTGTCTTCAAGCGAGGCTGATGGCGAGATGCCGATCACCTGGAAGCGCAATTTGTGCTCGATAGGGTCGGTAGCATTATCGAACTTACGTGCAAATTCTTCGCGTGCTTGATCCTGCGTGCGTTCTGTGTTTGATCGGCTATCGCGAGCGATTAGCACAGGGCCACAGGACTTCTCGTCTGGCACCTGATAGGCTACCGTAGGCTGAGTATATAGCTTATTGTCTTTGTTCTTTGCAATTTCCTTTTGCTGGTCAAGAGCTCGTGACAAGAGGCTGCTTGAGGCGTTGTTGCGATAGCAGAAATCGATCGACATTGTCACTGCTTTTTCGCGGACGGTACGAATACGCTCAATCCGTTCCGCGGGTGTTGCTTTTGTAGGAAGTTTCTTGAATCCAAGGGCTTTTTCTGCGTAGGTATAGGTGATAACTATCGGTATGGCGGTTGCTTTTGTCGGATCTATTTTTTTGGTTACATAGGGCATTGAGAGCGTGTCATCTTCGATTGCCAGAGATTGGAAGGCAGAGAGATAGTCTGTATAGCTGAGCTGTTCAATCTTTTTGCCGTAATTAGTAATTGCGTCTTCCTTGCCATCGGTCATCGGGATAAGGGTGGCATTGTCAGGTGTGATGGTCAGCTCTGTGAGTTGGCGTTTGACACTAAAGCCTTTTGTGTAATCTGACGCTTTCATAGGTTTGGTTGTTGTTTGCTGATGCTCTTTGAGCGCCTGTTGAACAGCAGACGAATCCTGCAAATCTATATTGAGGGATTTTGTATTGCCATTTGCTTTGTCGATAATGATCGGAGAGGGGTCTTCTGCGCTAGGGTCGTAGGTTATTTTCAATCGAGCGGCTTCGGATTTTTTGGCGGCAATTCGTTCCTTGTGAAGCTGTTCGACGCGGGCAATAAAATTTGCATCGCTTTGGAGCGTAAAGATGTCAAACTCAGGCGGATTCGTCGGCTCGGTCTTGACGATATATTTCTCGCCGATACCTTCTTTGCCGAACTCATTGACGCTTTGCATGACACCTGCCGAGGTGATAAGTACGGCAAGAAGGAGGCCAAAAAGTAAGCCAGAAATAAGCACGGTAAATCCCGTTCTAATCTTGCGAGTACGGAGTTTGGTATGAGCGAGCGTGAAGATGTCGATAGGGTGAATCATGCGAGCCTCCCGTCAAGCAGGCGTATTTCACGATCGGCTCGGTACGCAATCTCCTGGTCGTGGGTAACTATAATGATAGTGGTGCCAAAATCACGGCGGATTTTTTCGAATAGGTCAATAATTATTTTGCTATTTTTGCTATCGAGATTACCGGTCGGCTCGTCCGCGAGAATAATTTTTGGTTTGTTGAGGAGTGCACGAGCGATAGCGACGCGTTGCATCTGTCCACCGGAAAGTTCACTTGGCATATGAGAAAGGCGTTCTTCCAGGCCGACGGCACGTGCAACCTTTTCGATATACGCGTGGCGATTTTTACGATTCGTACCAGCAAACATGCCTGGTACGTCGATATTTTGCTTTACATTTAGAAAAGGCTGTAAATAGAAAAACTGAAATACAAATCCGATAGTTTGTCCGCGGAAACGTGATAGCTTTGCATCGGATAATTTTGCAATATTAGTATCACCGACAAACACTTCACCACTTGACGGCTTGTCTAGCCCGCCGATTGTTTGGAGGAGTGTGCTTTTGCCACTGCCGCTTGGACCGGTGAGGGCGACGAACTCGCCTTGGTGGATATCGAGAGATACATCTTGGAGCGCATCGACTCGCTTTTTACCTATTCGATAGTGGCGCTCTAGATGTCGAGCCGATACTACAATTGGTGTATCAAGCTGCGGGGTGGGTCGCTGCGATGTCAACTGCTGTTTTTTGGCATTCTCTATATGTTCACGGATAGCAACAACAGCATCGATAGGACGATCAAATAGCTGCAGGTACTTTTCAATATCTGCGTTTGTTGCTCGACCACGCTGCGCCATCTTGTGCCCTCCCAAGTAGTGATAGTTCTTTTAGTATACATGGTTGAGGATGAAAACATACAAGATTTTTTCAAGAGATGCTGACAGATGTCTTCTCGGCCTAGCTGTATTTGGCTAGGGCTTTTGATATACTGAAGGGAGTAAATAATGCAAGAGGTAGCAATGTTTGATACAACGCCATATGAATTAAAAATGAATAGCGCAATTGAGCACTTCGAAGAAGAACTTAAAAAAGTACGCACAGGCCGTGCCCACCCAGGTATGCTTGAGGGTGTGCAAGCAGAAGCATATGGCACCAAAATGCCGCTTAACCAAATGGCCAATGTGACCGCGCCAGAGCCACAGATGCTACTCGTGACACCGTTTGACCCAGGCAATATCGTGGCGATCGTGTCAGCGATTCGTGACGACCAAAGTCTTGGGTTTAATCCGAGTGACGACGGACGTGTTGTGCGCGTACCTGTCCCTCCGCTGACAGAAGAGCGCCGCAAGCAACTTGTAAAGCAAACGAGCGAAAAGGTAGAAGATGCGCGGATCGCTCTGCGCAATATCCGCCAAGATGCGCTCAAGGATGCCAAGGCAAAAAAGCAAGCCAAAGAGCTGTCCGAGGATGACGAAAAGCGTGTTGAAAAAGAAATTGATAAGCTTATGGGTGATATGAACGGCAGGGTTGACGAAGTGTTCAAGACTAAAGAGAAGGATATCCTCACAATCTAATGACTACAGGTCAGGACGGTGCACCAGTGCACATTGGTTATATTGTCGATGGTAATCGGCGCTGGGCGAAGCAGTATGGATTACCGACGTATGAGGGGCATTTAGCGGGCTACAATGCTATCCAAGAAGTGGCCAAGGCAACATTTGATGCAGGTGTACCGTATATGTCTGCATATATTTTTAGTACAGAAAACTGGAAACGTAGCGAGGACGAGGTGAGCAAGTTGATGGGCCTGGTGCTGAAACTTCTCTCGTCGGATTTGCATATTTTTATGGATAGTAATATTCGGCTGAGAGTGCTTGGGTCACGTGATAATGTCGCCGAGAAGATTCTGAAGGAAATTCACAAGGCGGAGGAGGCAACAAAGGATAATACTGCCGGCACGCTCGCCCTCTGCTTTAATTATGGTGGCCAGCTTGAGATTGCTGAAGCAGTACAAAAAGCTGCCGTGGCAGGAGAAGATATGCGCCAGATAACGCCCCGTGTGCTTGAACAGTATTTGTATGCATCTGATATTCCGCCGGTCGATCTGATTGTACGGAGTGGAGGTGATCAGCGTATTAGCAACTTTATGTTGTGGCGGGCGGCATATAGCGAGCTGATGTTTCTTGATAATGCATGGCCAGACATGACAAAAGAAGACGTAAGCGGTATCATAGAAGAATACAAAACACGAAGTAGAAGATTCGGGAAATAAGTAGAGATGGAATTGTTGTTTGGGGTATTGCTCGGGTTGTTTATCCTGGTGCTGCTTGTGGTGGTGCATGAAGTTGGGCATGGTATTGTTGCGCGTCGCAATGGAGTAGAGGTTGAAGAATTTGGGATTGGTTTTCCGCCGCTTGCATGGGGCAAGAAAATCAAAAAAAGCTTTCTTGGTAAAAATGTACTTTATAGCGTGAACTGGTTGCCGCTTGGCGGCTTTGTACGGCTTAAAGGCGAGTATGATGCGGCTACGGTTAAGGGTGGCTACGGTGCGGCGAGTTATTGGGTAAAGACAAAAATTTTGTTTGCAGGTGTGGCAATGAACTGGCTAGTGGCAATTTTACTTTTTACGGTGCTTGCTTGGGCAGGTATGCCGAAGATTATGGAAAACCAGTTTAGCGTGGCGGCAGATACACGCATTGTACAGCATGGCTCTAGTGAGGTGGTGGTGTCTCAGGTGGTATCGGATTCACCTGCGCAAAAAATGGGATTGAAAGTAGGCGATACGCTGACTGCACTTGATACTGTAACAGTAACAAGTGCAGCTCAGTTTACCGAGCTTACGCAGCGTCATGCTGGGCAGAAGGTGATGCTGCAATATGTGCGTGATGGCGCACAAAAAGAAGCAGAGGTGAGGTTACGTGATGGTGGTACGGATGGCTATCTGGGTGTGACTGCGAGCGGCGGTACTCAGGAGGTGATGTATGCGTCGTGGTCTGCACCAATTGTAGGTGTAGGCACAACCGTACAGCTGACAGGCGCAACATTCCAGGGGCTTGGCGGGATGATGATGAATCTTTTCCAGGGCATTGTGCAGCGTTGGAGCGGAGATGAGGCCACGCGTCATGCTGCGGAGCGGTCGCTTGAAAATGTCGGTAATAGCGTTGCTGGCCCTGTGGGTATTTTGGGCGTGATTTTTCCGCAGGCGGGTAAAGCGGGTCTTACGCCGGTTATTTTTCTGACGGCTATTATCTCACTGAGTCTTGCAGTAATGAATACGCTGCCGATTCCTGCGCTTGATGGCGGTCGTTGGGCGGTGATGACAATTTATAAGCTGCGTGGTAAATTACTTACGAAAGAGCGTGAAGAGACAATTCAGGGTACAGGTATGCTGGTTCTGTTTGGGCTGATTATATTGATTACAATAGCGGATATAGGAAAGGTGTTACGATGACAGAGCATGAAACGAGCAAGAAGCAGGATAGGGAGCACCACGCTGCCGTCTCACCGCCACCCATTACAAAGCAAAAGCAGGCTCGCTCGATATCTCTAGGTAGGCGAGTAGGCTATGGCATAGCATTCGCTGTATGGACAGTCGTATCATTTGCCGCTGCGCAGCTGCTGGTAATTGCCGGAGTCTGGCTGCTTGCACAGATGAATCTTTCTTTGCCATTTCGGCTAAATGAGACTGTATTGCAGACATTTGTATCTGTTATTGTCTATGTGCTGACGATAGCGATTGTTGTTGGTGCACCGTGGCTCGTATTGAAGCAGAAGCTATCGCGAAAAGACGCGGGTCTTGAGCAGGCTTTGCCTGCATGGCGTGATATTGGTCTTGCGCCGATTGCGTTTATCGTATCGCTTATTGCGACGGGAATTGTCATGTACGTGGCTAGCCTAGTGCTTCCTGGTGTGGACCTGGAGACAAAGCAACAAGTTGGGTTCGAGAATCTGACTCAGCGCTACGAAATGCTGCTTGCGTTTTTCACGCTTGTTGTGCTTGCTCCTGTATGCGAGGAGTTTTTGTTTCGTGGATATCTCTATGGTAGGGTACGCAAGTATTATAATGCGTTTTGGACAATTGCGCTTACATCACTCGTATTTGGACTGATGCACGTCTATGCGGGCCCCGGCATGCCTCTGCAGTGGAATGTCATGATAGGTACTGCTGTACTTGCACTATTTATCGGGGCACTTCGTGAGTATACGGGTAGTATATGGGCGGGTATATTGGTACATATGCTCAAAAATGGCGTGGCATTTTTTGTACTATTTGTCGCACCGCTTCTTGGTGTCTCTATGATGCAATAGGCTAAGGGGTGTAGTATACTAGATGTAATGAAGATGCAAATTCTATCTTTTGCCCACTCTATACTTCCGGCTTGCCGGTAGGAATTGTGTCACATAGTCTTTGTCATTTACTAACTATCACCGGAGGTGTTATCTCGATGAGAATCTCAAACATTTTTACAAAAACAAGCAAAACGTCACCTGCTGACGAGGTGTCGAAAAACGCACAGCTACTCATCCGTGCAGGATTTGTCTACAAGGAAATGGCTGGCGTGTATGTCTACTTGCCGCTTGGCAAGCGTGTACTGGATAATATTATTCAAATAGTACGCGAAGAGATGAATGCAGTGGGCGGCAACGAGATTAGTCTTACGGCACTGCAGCAAAAAGATACTTGGGAAACCTCTGGGCGCTGGAGTGATGAGGTCATGGACGTGTGGTTCAAGACAAAGCTAGCAAATGGTACCGAACTGGGTCTTGCGCCAACTCACGAAGAGCCAATGACGAAGCTTATGAAGAATTTTATTTCGAGCTACAAAGATTTACCTGTGTATCCATATCAATTCCAGATTAAATTTCGCAACGAATTGCGATCAAAAAGCGGCTTGATGCGAGGCCGCGAGTTTTGGATGAAAGACCTCTATAGCTTTAGTCGCAATCAACAAGAGCACGATGAGTTTTATGAAAAAATTACCGATGCGTATCATAAAGTCTATGAACGGCTTGGATTGGGCAACTTGACCTATAAAACATTTGCGAGTGGCGGTAGTTTTGCTAAGTACAGCCATGAGTTTCAGACACTCAGTGATGTGGGTGAAGACATTATCTATGTACATGAGGGCAAAAGAATAGCCATCAATGAAGAGGTGTATACCGATGAAGTCTTGGCGGATCTTGGAGTGGAGCGCAGTGAGCTTATTGAGAAAAAAGCTGTTGAAGTCGGGAATATTTTTACACTAGGTACGAAATTTTCCGATGCGCTTGATCTAGAATATACAGATGAGTCCGGTGCGCGCAAAAAGGTGTTTATGGGTAGCTATGGGATTGGCCCAAGTCGTTTGATGGGTTTGATCGCAGAGCATTTTGCCGACGAGCGTGGTCTCGTGTGGCCAGAAAGCATTGCTCCTGCTAAAGTGTACTTGGTATCAATTGGCGAAAAGGGCGCGCAGGCAGCAGACGAGCTGTACGACGAGTTGCAATCTCGTGGAGTTGAGGTGTTGTATGATGATCGCAATGAACGCCCTGGCGCTAAGTTTGCCGATAGTGAGCTGATGGGTATCCCATATACGCTGACAGTGAGCGATCGGCTGGTGGAAGCCGGCCAGTTTGAGCTAAAAGCTCGTAGCGGCGATACAGAGGCCAAACTGTTGACCAGGGATGAGCTGTTTGCTAGTATAGGTTTATCGTAAACAGCTTACTAGAAAAAAGGGTTTACAGTTAAAATCTGCAAGTAGCACGCACCCGCATATTTGCGGGTGTCTATCATGACAAAGGAGAAGATTATGAAGAAGATTTACCAGATTACCAAAGAAGGACAAAAAGAGCTAGAGGCTGAACTGGAACAGCTTAAGGGTCGACGCGGCGAGATTGCCGACAAGATCGCTGAAGCGCGCGATTATGGCGACCTCAGTGAAAACGCAGAGTATGATGCTGCACGCGAAGATCAGGGAATCGTTGAAACGCGTATTGCTGAAATCGAAGATATTTTGGTGAATGCGGAACTTATCAAAGGCGGCAAGAAGGATGAGGTTGGACTTGGCTCGACAGTCGAACTAAAAACAGACAAAAAGACAGTAAAGTATACTGTGGTTGGTCCTGTCGAAGCAGATCCACTGGAAGGAAAGATCAGCAATGAGTCGCCAATCGGTGAAGCCTTGGTGGGTAAGAAGGTGGGTGAGTCGGCGGCTATCTCTACGCCAAAGGGTGAAATTAAATACGAAGTGATTACTATCTCGTAACGATCTGGTGTCGATGTCTAAAACAACCTGTGTCATCATGGCGCAGGTTGTTTTAGATTAAAAGGCTGGCGCCTTGCTAGTCAAGAGCAAAGGGGTCGTATGGTATGGCATCATCTTCTTGAAGATTTTGCTGGTACTCTGAAGGTACTTCTTCGATTCTTTTTGCTTTTTGTTCCTCTCGCGCAATTTGTTCGGTGGCATCGAGAAGATATTTCTCTTGCTCGTCGATCTTTTTTAGAAGCTGTCGGTGCTCTTCGATCTCTTCGTCTGTAAGTATGCCGAGTGTGTCATGGAGCCCATATTGAAGCTCATCAGCAATGATGCCCTCACCTTTGTTTCGGATGTCTTCAAGTGCAGCGTGTGCTATCGCAATAGCCTGAGGGTCTTGTGTTTGCTTTGCAACATCAACAAGATCGCCTGCGCCTCTGACGTCTAGTGGATAAAGTACGCCTTCATCGTCTGCTCGTATATCTAGCTGGCTTGTTTCGATAGCGAGGTGGGCGAGTTTCTTGCGTTCAAGCGAAAAACCAGCCATAGTCTCAGCTGCATGTTGCAAATCGTCGTCGCTAGGATTGGGCTCTTTGCTCCAGTCGGTAGCACCGCTTAGCGGATACATGCCGCTCTCATGTACTTCGCGTAGCAGAACTAGGTGGCTAAGGCGTTTTGCTGCATTTGCCGCATCCGCTTCAGTGGGGATGCTTTCTAGATCAAGAATTTCTTGCCGTTCGTTTTCTGCTTCGTCTCGTGTGACAAGCCGCTCGTTGTCGGCTGAATTGATATCTTCGATGGTGAGTGTATGTGATTCCATTGTTTATATCATCCTTGCTATAAATTCATGTACTGATACTAGCACTAACAGATATAAAAAGCAAGTGTTTATGAGTACAAATATATCAAGAAACGAATAATTATGATTCAAAAAGTATGCACACACTATATATAGCGTGTCTTGTCTATATATCACCACAAGCATAATGTCGTTTTGTGTGTAATATTTACAACTATTCATTGCAGCCAAAGAAAGTACTGTAAAAGACCGCTCTCGGTAGTGTATACTAAGAGTACTATGGCAACACTTCAAGACTACAGAGATGAGCGAGTTCGCAAGCTCGAAGAATTAAAAGAATTGGGTATTAATCCATATCCAGCCAAAACTAACCGTACTCTGGTAGCCAAGCAGGTAATTGACGAATTTGAGCAGCGCGAAGGTCGGACGGTGACGATTGCGGGTCGTGTGATGGGGTTGCGTAAATTTGGCAAGCTGGCATTTATCGTGCTACGTGACATGAGCGGCCAAGTCCAGCTTTTTTTGCACGCACCGGACGTTGCCGAGCTTGATGCGCCAGCTGGCATTATTGGTATGAAGCAGCTGAACTTACTCGATACTGGCGACTTTATTGAAGCAACGGGCGAGGTGATCAAGACGAAGACGGGTGAGATCTCTGTGGGTGTAAAGACGCTTCGCTTATTGACAAAAAGCCTCAGGCCTATGCCAACAGAACTAACAAACAAAGAAGAGCGCTTTCGCCGTCGCTATGTGGATATGAATGTCAATCAAGAGGTACGCGAGCGATTCGTGCGCCGGAGCAAGTTTTGGCAGGCAACGCGCCAATTCCTCGAAAATGAAGGCTTTGTTGAGATAAATAACACGGTGCTTGAAGCGACCGCCGGTGGGGCTGATGCAAATCCGTTTGTGAGCCATATGGATGCGCTTGATCAGGATTTCTATTTGCGCATCAGCCACGAACTACCTTTGAAACGTCTGCTGGTCGCAGGTTTCGAAAAAGTCTTTGACCTCGGGGCCCGCTTCCGCAACGAGAACTACACCGAGGAGCATTTGCCAGAACACAACGCTATGGAGTGGTACTGGGCCTATGCCGATTGGGAGCAGGGGATGGAGCTCACCGAGCGTATGATTCGCTATATATGTGATGCGACGTGGGGAACTCGGCAATTTACGCTCATGAGTGGCGCAGAAGTTGATTTTGGAGCCGATGGCGAGCATTTTCCACGGATTAGCTTTGTGGGGATTCTCAAGGAGCAATATGGTATCGACGTGTTTGATTCGCCGATGGAGGATATCCAGGCCAAGCTGCGCGAGCATAATCTCGAGGTAGAAGAAGTCGACAATCGCATTCGTAGTCTCGATAAGCTTTGGAAAAAATACCGCAAGACGCTGGCTGGCCCTGCGTTTCTGATCGACATGCCGGTGTTTATGCAGCCGCTTGCCAAGGTTAACGAAAAAGATTCGCGCCTCACCGAGCAATTCAATCTTGTATTTGGCGGTAGTGAGATGTGCAAGGCATTTAGCGAACTTAATGACCCAGTTGATCAGCTCGAGCGATTCCGCGAGCAGCAGGCCATGCGTGATGCCGGCGATGACGAAGCGCAGATGCTCGATATTGACTATGTGGAGGCGCTTGAATACGGCATGCCGCCAGCGTGCGGGCTTGGCTATAGCGAGCGAATATTTTGGAGTCTCGAGGGTATTACTGCGCGCGAAGGCGTGCCGTTTCCGCAGCTGCGCAGCGAGATTGATGAAACGACCAAGGCGATCTATCCAAACTTGGGGTTATGAGCATGAAACTTACTGTGGTGCGTCATGGCGAGACGACTGCAAACAGGGACAAAATCACTCAAGGGCAGCTTGACACCGAACTGACAGATCAAGGGCGGCAGCAAGCTATTGAGTGTGCCGCGGTGCTCGCGCATGAGGAGATCGACGCGATCGTCTCTTCCGACCTCAAGCGGTGCGTCGATACTACTGCACGTATCGCACTCCATCACGCGAACGTTCCCCTGCGGTTCGACAGTCGTTTTCGTGAATATAGTTTTGGTGATCAGCAAGGCAAACCAACTCATGCATGGGACTGGCCAGATGCGGTTGATGGCACCGACATGGATGCGAGTGCGCCTGGCGGTGAAAGTTCGCGACAGGTCGCCGAGCGTATTGTCGCGAGTATCAACGAGCTGTATGAGGAGTATGAGAACAAGCATGTGTTAGTTGTGGCTCACGGAGGTGTTATACGTCTACTAAGGGTGTTGACGGGCGAGATTGAGTTCCGTGATCGTATGCGCGACAAGATAGGTAATTGTAGCGCGTGGAGGTTTGATATAGCGGCGCCATTATCAGAACTAGGAGCGGTTCGGCAAAGTAATGGCAAATTATAAGGGACATATCGCAGGAGGACTCGTGGCGGGCGTGGTCTATTCGCTCGCTATGACAGTAGTACCCGTGGAGCATTTGGCGGAATACGCCAAGCTGCTCGATGATTGGCAGGCGCTTGCGGCGGTGTTTGTGATTGCTATGCTATTTGCGTTGTTTCCAGATGTCGACACCAATTCCAAAGCGCAGGATATATTTTTTTGGTTGATATTTATTGTCGATGTACTGCTCATCTGGAACGGGTATTTTGTCGCAGCGGCGTTTCTCGGTTTAATTGCAATCCTGCCGATACTTACGCACCATCGTGGATGGACGCATGCTAAGTGGGCGATGATTGCTGTGCCGCTACCTATTGTGCTTGTGCCGCTCCTCTATAGCGAAAAACTGCTGCCGATAGCAGTGGTATACTATGGTGCAGCAGTTATGGGGTATTTTAGTCATCTATTGCTTGATGGACTGATATGGAAGAGATTTCGAGTTAGAAATTAGTCTTTATTACTGGGGTTAAAATTTTCGTGGTCGGCTGAGAGTTTATGCTTCGTTAGATGCGGCGGCAGTGTCACTTTTATTAAAGGTGGGTTTTTCCTAGGTCGTAGCGTAAGATAGGACTATCGATCTCATCGATCACTTTTAGCCATGATTTGACTACCTCAAGCTCTTCGCGGTAGTGTGACTTTGATAGTATAAAATGCAGATTCTCTAAGACGTACTCATCAAACTCGCCGTCTGGGATTTGATTTACCTCTAACGCTTCATCGGAATCAAACGCGTTTACAGCAGAAGCAGGGTAGTCTAGCGCATGCCCGATGGCTTTGTGATCCCAGACGGCATGTGCTGCGACAAGAGCCTCAAGCGCAGGATGGCTATTAGCAATAAACAAGTCGCATAGCTGGTTGTAGCGGGTGCGTAAAGCAACGCCTTCTGCAGGCTGGAAGAGTCCAGCGTCCGTAATGCGAAATTGCATTGTGTACTCAAGGCCTAGAGCTTCTAGCTGCCGCTTCGTCAACTCTATGTATTCGGCAGGCACTGCAGAAGGTGTATCTCCCTCGCGCCATACGGGTGAGCGTAGTTGTAGCCAAGATGCTTTTTTGTGGCCAGTGACCGCAAGGGCAGCGTACCACTTATCATCTCCGTCAAGCGTGAGATCTTCTATGATTTCGATTTGGGTAGGGGTAAGCTTCGTCATGTATATCACTATAGCATATGCATTATCAGGCACAGGGCTTGTCGTAGCGAGTAGAGTAGATTATCTACTGCTGTAACTATTCGGCCCGTATACATCATTATCTATGGCTGTGAACATATCTTCGTTGTTCATACGCGCCTTATGTGTGCTTGTACCAAATGCATCTTCTGCGCCGGGTACTTCATAAAAGTCTACACCAACTAAGCCGGCCAATTCCGGGAGCGTAGCGTACTTAAAACGGTTGCTCGGCAAAAAGTAGGGCTCATCCTCTTCTATATTAGAGAGTTTATCGGGATTGGATTTTATGTAGTCGTTTGCATCTTTCATGCCATAGAGATTCTGTTCGAGCGCTTTCTTATTCAGAAAATCGCTGAGTCCATCTGATGCTACAGCTTCGGTGCTGAATGGTGGTATTTTTGTACCTCTTTCTGTGTTTGACTTGACAAGGTCTTCAATGCGACGCTCAATCAACGCCTGTATAAGCGGCATATGCTCATCACCTAATTCTATGAAGCGTTTATTTTCGGCGTGATTCCATTTGTTGAGCTCGGAGTTAATTTTTCTATAAGAATTCTTATCTCTCGAAAGTAACTCTTTCGCTTCTTCATAAGTATATGTATGATTTGGGTCAAAGTGAAAGTCGGCTGAGTCTTCTTCGCGGGTGTGTTGATGCTCATGTTTGGGTTTGCTTTCTGGAGTTGGACTCTGCGCACCTGTATCTTCTGCAGGTGCTTCGGTACGAGTAGTGTCTACTTTGCCCTCTGTTTTTTGCTCACTGCCAGGAACTGTCCAGATCATGTTGCCAACCTGGTACTTTTCGCCTTCCTTAAACTCGTGGACTGGAAGAAGACCGTTACCATCCCACTCCTCACGGGCAGCGTCTACTTGACTTGGAAGATCGGCAGCCTCTTGCTTGGGCGGCATCCATTGAGGTGGTGCTCCGACGTCTCCAACCCAGCCTCCTTTCCAGTTATCGTCATTTTCATAATCCTCGACCCTATAAGCTTTTCTGCCACGTTGCGCTTCCTTGTCGGCTGGCACTGTTGTTGCGGTGGCTGCGGCTTCTTGTGCGTGCTGCTGTGCGTCGTGCTGCTGATTGACCATGTCTACAAGCGCGGCACGTTGCCTGTCTGCAAAAGCTTGGTTGTTGTGCACAGATTTGGGTTGTGAGTCATAGGCAGGCACTGTTGTAGGCCTTGTCTGGTTCCATGCTTCGGATGCTGCTTGACTTCCTTGTCGAAGTGCATTGTAAGTGCGACGAGCAAAGCGACCAATGGCGTGTCCTATCTTTTGGGCGCGAGACATAGCTACGGCATGTATTTCTGGATTTGATTCTTTGTCGAGTAGGGAATTGTGTACTTCACGTCTACTGTGTCGTGTGGATTGTGAGCGGCGTGCATCTCGTGCAGTATCGCTTGCGTATTCTTGATTGCGTTCTGCGGATGTTTGCTCATGAGGTGGCTCAAGTTCGGTTGGCGCGGGATTATTTAGATTGTTATAGGTATCGGGGGGGGGGTGAGTGTTTCGTTGGAAGCTGGTGAAGGTGG
>JAPUEH010000020.1:0-4666 GCA_027492635.1 Candidatus Saccharimonadota bacterium | reverse complement strand
GGGCTCAAGGTCGGGTGGCGCGGGATTAGTTAGATTGTTATATGTCGCGGGGGGGGGCGAGGGTTTCGTAGGAAGATTGTGAAGGTGTGTTAAATTTGTTGTTTTTCATGTTTTTGCCTTTTTTGTGAGTTACCTTATTTTTTATACAGTGCCGTTGATCGCGTCAGTGCTTTCGGCAAGTTCACCGACCGTGATATCGATATTGTCTTGGACGATTTGTTCATAGTCTGGCACATGCGCAGCAATCCATTCGCCGACTTGGTCTTCGGTGCCCGTCTCTTGTAGTGCGAGCAATTCCTTGAGCTGCTCATCGTCAAGCGACTCGATGATCTCTGCTCCGATACGCTCTTCGATAGTGTCGTTGAGATGCGAAAGAAGGGCAGTGACGGTTGTTTCGTCTATTGTAATGCCAAATTCACGCAACGTTTCGACGGTAATGTAGTGTTGAGGGTCTGAGTCCATAATAGTATCCTGTTTATGTTTTTAGTGTAGCACGTTTATTCGTTGGTGACTGGTTCAGTGTCCACAGCGAGAGTTTCCTTGCTAGCTTTCCATGCATCGCGAGCGGCTCCTATGGCTACCTTGGTTGTTGTTGCGGCGCGTCGACTAAAGCGGGCAATAGATCGACCAAGTTTTTTGCCGCTCGATAGAGCTTTTTGGTAGGCCTCACTGGAGCGATCACGGGTTGCTTCGTAGGATTTGTGACGAACTTCAGCGACCTTGGCTTTGCCTTTTGCGATGCGAGCTGCGCGTGCTGCTTGTTTGGTCTTTTTGCCTGCAAAGACATTAAAGGCATCTTCGATAGCGTCAAGAATGTACTGCTCCCTAGACGGGAAGGCAAATCGGAGCTCATTTTTGACGGCATTGAGGTCAAGATCTTTGCCATTTCTGCCCTTATATTTTGATTTGAGGTATGACTCGGCTTTTGTATAACTCGCGTCTGACTCTTGGAGCTCTTTTTCGGCTCGCTCACGCTCTTCTTTTTCTTCTTGTGCTATGCGCTCACGCTCTTCTGCGCGCTCGGTGGCCGCCTGGTCTTCTTGTTCTTTCATCGCCAGCGCTTCTTCGTGAGCAGCATCTACCGCTTCTTGTTTTGCTTGTTGGCGTCCAGCTTGTTCTGTCTTGGTGCCAGGCTCCATATAGTTGAAGGTTTCTGCATCTCCGGTGCGTACTCCGCTGAGGGCTTCTGCTTCGTCAGCTTTTGCTGTGTTGAACTGATCGCTTATAGCACGCTCTTTTGCGGTGCGTCGCTGTTCTTTGCGTGCTTGACGCTGTGATACTCGTTCTGTAGCGGCGTCTTTTAGGTCGCCAGCGTATTCTCGGGCATCGGACAGTTTGCCTTTCATCTTTTCGGCACCAGAGGCAACGCGACCAATTGAGCGATCCATAAAACTGACAGATCGTCGCCCAAAGTCTTTCATTTTTTCCGTGACTTTTCCACGAATTTCGGCACCACGACCTTCGAGTGTTTCGAGGCGAGTTTTGGCATTCTCGACGTTTTGTTCAGTGGGATTTTTAGCAAGAGGTTCTTGTTCTTGTGCAGATTCATACGCTGTATCGGAATAATTTTCCTGAAGGCGGAACTTCATATCTTCAAAAGATTCTTGTGAAGGATTGCTATTGCTTGGCATTTTGTCGTGGCGACCCATGATATGTTAGATACTTTCTTTTTTGTTTTTGAATTGAGATATATATTCATGATAGCATAAGCTTGATGAAAAGTCAATAGATGGTTATAAAATGGTAGTGTATAATTGAACATATGAAGATAGCAGTGATTGTAGGGAGTTTGCGAGCAGCGTCGTACAACAAGACACTGGCGCGGGTGATTGTGGCGAAGTTGCCGCAAGGTACAGAGGTAGAGTATGTAGATTTGGTGGACGTGCCTTTTATGAATGAGGATCTAGAGGCGGCGGTGCCAGAAGTTGTGGCTACGGCTGCGGAGCAAGTAGCACATGCTGATGGCGTGCTTATCGTATCGCCAGAATATAATCGCGGTATACCAGCGGTGACGAAAAATATCATCGACTGGCTGAGCCGTCCGAGCACGGGCAATCCACTCGCAGGTAAACCGGTGGCGATCGCAGGTATTTCGAGCGGACCAATTAAGACGCTGGTGATGCAGTCGCAGCTGCGGCCGGTATTGGCGCACACTGGAGCGCATGTTATGACTGGTCCTGTGCTCGCACTCACGCTCGGAGCAGATAATATGGCGGCAGACGGTGTACTCAGCACGGCAACCGAGGCGGTAGTTGATCGGTTTGCGGCAGCAATGACGCAGCACATAGCTCTCTACCAGGAGATGGCTTAGTCATGTCTCTTTGGCGGGTGGCTGGAATCGGTGCGGTCGGTTTGGCCATGTTGCTTGGCTTGGCATCACCTGTCAGTGCGGCAGTGAATGACTTTGAGATTACGAACTACGGCATGAAGCTGGAGTTGGGGCGTGATGCAGAAAAGCGTTCGACATTACGGACGACAGAAGTTATCACCGCCAACTTTGCAAGACCAAACCAAAATCGAGGTATCGAACGGGCAATCCCGAAGAAGTATGACGGGCATAGCACAAGCCTCAAACTAGAATCGGTGACGGACGAGCGGGGTAATGCTTTAGAGTACACGACGTATGATAGCAACGGCAATGAGGTGGTACGGATCGGCAACAGAAATGCCTATGTACAGGGACAAAAAACGTACAAGCTGGTGTATTCGCAGCGTGATGTGACAAGGTACTATGAAAATACGGGCAAAGATGAGTTTTATTGGAATCTGAACGGTACACAGTGGCGGGTGCCGATACGTGAATTTCATGCCGAAGTACACTTGTCTCCGGAAGTGCAGACGGCATTTGTGCAATCAGCGTGCTACCAAGGACGGTATGGTGTTGGTACTACTTGTAAATTGCCACAAGACGGCGGTGTATTTAGCGTAAACGCCCAAAATTTGGCGGCTGGCGAGAATGTGACAGTGGCGCTCGGGTTGACGCAGGGGACGTTTGCGAGCTACCAGCCATCGTTGATTGAACGTCTAGTGCCGTGGTGGCTTGGCTCGATGGTGGTGACGGGTATTGGGAGTACTATCGCCATGATATGGGCGGCGGTGCGGGCGGCTAGTCGCAAAAATCGCAAAGCCGAAATTGGCACGATTGTGCCAGAATATTTGCCGCCAAAAGATGCTAGTGTGACCACTTCGGCAGAGTTGGTGGATACGCCGCGAGCGGTGATGGCGGCACAGCTGATTGATTTTGCGGTGCGGCATTACATCAAGATTATCGAGACGAAGGAAAAGTCATTTTGGAAAAACGCAGAATATACGCTGGAGATTGTGAAAGATATTTCGAGTTTGCGAGCGGAGGAGCAAGAGTTACTGAGAGATCTCTTTAATGGCAAGACGAGCGTGGGTGAGCGGCTAGAGATGAAGAAGTTGCAGAGTAGTACTGCGCTGTATACGCGTATGCAGGACAATCCCAAGAAGTTGCAAAATCTAGTGCGTGGCGAGTATGCGCTGCGTGCGAAAAATGCGGCTGAGTCGAAGTGGTTTACGCGGATGGCGAGCGTACTTGCGGTAATTGGCGTGGTGACACTGGCGCCGTATACGTTGCTGATGGCGGGTGTGATTTGGCTGGTTGGATATACATTGTGGCCACTTACGGACAAGGGTGTGGTGTTGCGCAGATATCTTGACGGGCTGAATCTGTATATTGGCGTTGCCGAAGAAGAGCGGCTCAAAATGCTGCAAAGTCCAGAGGGTGCCGAGAAGGTCGGTGTGGCAGATAGTCCTGGAAAAGTAGTGAAATTGTATGAAAAAGTGTTGCCGTATGCGATACTTTTTGGACAGGAAAAGGAATGGGGGAAGCAACTTGGCGCGAAATATGAGGCGGCAGGTACGAATCCTGATTGGTATAGCGGTACAAACATGAGTGTGTTTAATGCAGCGGTGCTCTCGTCGGCAATTTCTAATTTTAGCACAACGTCTTCGTATACTTCTGCGAGCAGCTCTTCGACGGGTGGCTCGAGCGGCGGCGGATTTTCTGGCGGAGGTGGCGGCGGCGGTGGCGGCGGAGGCTGGTAGCCTGCTATGCTATTTCTCGGTTTTATTTCATTTGGTGATTAAGGTATACTAAAAAGGCTTACACCTTTAATAACTTTACACCTGAATACACATTCTTTGTGTTTGTGGTTTTGCACATAAAAAAGCAGCCACGGACATACTCTTGTGCAAACAGGTGTAAAGGTGTAAGCAACCCGTTCGTGGTTGCTTCTTTTTTTGATTGCGACCAGTTGCGGCTTAAGGTATATCGCGAGGAAGCATGGCAAAAAAGACAATCACCTTTATCGACTTATTCGCTGGCATTGGTGGTTTTCATCTTGCCTTTCATAATCTCGGCGCAAAGTGCGTGTTTGTAAGCGAGTGGGACAAACCAGCACGAGAAACTTACAAAAAGAACTTTGAAAAAATCGAGCCAGAGCTATTTGCTCCCGAAACTATCGACCAAACATTTATTGGCGATATTACGACGGTTTTACCAAAGAGTATTCCAGATTTTGACATTATTACTGGCGGTTTCCCATGTCAGCCATTTTCGCAAGCTGGACTTAAAAAGGGTTTTAATGAGACCAGAGGTACTCTTTTCTTTGACATTGCAAATATCATGAAAGAAAAACAGCCG
>JAPUEH010000019.1:6933-8357 GCA_027492635.1 Candidatus Saccharimonadota bacterium | reverse complement strand
CTATCACCGCCACATCACGCTTGCCATCAGCATAGATATAATTTCGCTGATACTCAGGCTGAATCGTCAGTTTGCCACTTAGCCCGAACAAACCTTTACCCTCGAGTTCGTTGTACACGAATCCGTCCACAACTTCGCGCACCGTTGTATTGTACCAGAGATTTGTTATCATTTTGTTGCCTTTCTGTGTCGTATAAATATTCGCTTGTACTGTTTCTTGCCATCGACATACGGCTCGTTATGCTTCTTGAAGTGCGGCAATTTATATTGCTCATCAACTGCGCCATTGTCGCTCACACCGATTATCTCAAACTGTTCAGGGCTATACTTATCCAAAAAACTGATTGGCACACCCATGATTCCCTCGTAGTCACTTGGTATAGCATCCGTAAAAGGAACTTCTATAGCGTCATAATTCTCATATTTTTCATATGCAACATCGCTTTTGACAACTTTTTTATTGAATTTTTTGTTATCCGCCATTGTCATTAGTGCAAGTGGCTGGTGGCGGCGACCATGGTCAATATTCGTAAACCACATAGAGGGAGAGCGTAAATATGTCACTCCATCAACAATTCTCACAGCAGTTTTTGGCTTATCGCTCAAATCTGCACCTACGGGTGCAATAAACAGAATGTCTTTACTAAAACTTGTAGCGCCTACCCACATTCTGTTGCCTTTTACGTGCGGAAATATTTCTTTCGCAGCAATTGTGTTCTTGTTAGCAATCACGAGAAATTTCTTTTTATACTTAACCAGCTGCGATACATGTTCGTGATACAAACTAAACGGCGGGTTCGTCACCACAATGTCGCTTTGTTTTAGCAATTCCACGCACTCATCACTACGAAAATCTCCGTCATCCTCCAGCGGTTGCCACTCATTGTTTTTGTTCGCCTTCAATTGTTCGGCGACATCTTTCAGACTAAAACTACCGTCGCCATCCACATCGCCCACTTCGTTAATCACAAATTTATTAGCAGTCTGCTTTGGTCTACCCTTAGAGGGTAGAATCACCAGGTCCTCGCCGATGAGCGAAAGTTGTGTATTGGCAATCGGTGACGGCTTGTAGCTGGTGGTGACTAGCTGTTTCAACCCCAACCGCTTAAAATTCAACACAAAATACCGGAAAAAATTACTCTCAAACGGGTCATCGCAGTTGCAATACACCACCTTGCCCCGAAACGTATTTTCGTCGTATTCCAAATACGCCTCGATTTCCTTCTGGATATCGCTAAACTGTGTATAGAACTCATCGTTCTTGGCCTTTTTGGCGCTTGTCAGATTAGCATTAGCCACGATACGCCTCGCAAAATGAAACAGCACTCGCAAGCGAGTGCTGTTTGGCAAAATCAAGGCATGTTACATCACTGAACTGAACTGAACTGAACTGAACTGAACTGAACTGAACTGAACTGAACTGA
>JAPUEH010000019.1:0-6833 GCA_027492635.1 Candidatus Saccharimonadota bacterium | reverse complement strand
GAACTGAACTGAACTGAACTGAACTGAACTGAACTGAACTGAACTGAACTGAACTATTTAATTGTGTCTGCGTGCGTCCCATTCTTACAACCCTTATCCCACTAATTCTTCAACATTTATTCGTTTTTGCTCTGTCGTGTCGCGGTCACGAACAGTCACCGTCCCGTCGCCCTCAATAGTCTCAAAGTCAATTACCACACAGTGCGGCGTGCCGATTTCATCTTGGCGGCGATAGCGTTTGCCGATGTTGCCGTTGTCATCCCACATCACCGCGCCGTGTTTTTTCTTCAGTAGCGCATACACTTCTCGAGCTTTTGCGACCAGCTCTGGCTTGTTTTTGAGTAGTGGCGAGACAGCGTATTTGACTGGCGCAAGATGCTCAGGGAACTTCATCACGATACGTTTTTCGCCGTTGACTTCGTCTTCGGTATACGCCTCGGTGAGTACCGCCATCAGTGCACGCTCGACACCAAAACTTGGTTCGATAACGTGTGGGATAAATTTCTCGGTCGTACCTTTTACCGTATATTCCATATTGCGGCCACTCACGCGCTGGATATTACCCAAGTCAAAATCGGTGCGATACGCGATACCCATCAGCTCTTCTTTGCCAATCGGGAAGTCAAATTCTATGTCGATAGTTTTGTCGCTATAATGTGCGCGGTCTTGCTCGGGTACGTCGAGTTCGTAAATATGCTCTTTTTGCAGACCGAGGTTTTCCAAAAATTCGTGCGTGCTCGCCAGCAGCTCATCAAACGCTGCCTGCCACTTGTCTGGATGTACAAAATATTCAATCTCCATCTGCTCAAACTCGCGCGAACGAAACACAAAATCGCGCGGACTGATTTCGTTGCGAAACGCCTTCCCCTGCTGCGCGATACCGAACGGTAGGTCTGGGTAAAAATTATCGACAACATTTTTATAGTTGGTGAAAATACCTTGGGCTGTTTCTGGACGCAAATAACTCACCGATGCTTCGTCGTGCGTGGCACCGACATGTGTCGTAAACATCATATTAAATGTACGAGATGAGCTAAGAGGATTGCCGTCCGGACTCTTAATCCCCTGTCTGGCAATCGCTTCGTCCATCTGCGCCATCGTCATGCCTTCAGCATCAACACCATTATCTTTGAGGATGTGGTCGGTGCGATAACGGCGCTTATTCACCGTGTCTTCACACAGTGGATCGACGAACGTATCGACATGCCCGCTCGCTTGCCAGACTTTTTGATTCATGAGAATTGCCGCGTCGACGCCATACATATCGTCGCGTGATTCGACGAAATGCCGCCACCATAGCTGCATGATGTTGCGTTTGAGCGTCACGCCCAACGGCCCATAATCCCACGTGCCAGAGAGGCCGCCATAGACATCGCTACCCTGATAAATAAATCCGCGACGCTTCGCCAGACTAATAATATTTTCCATTTTTTCGTTCTTAGATTGTTTTGCCATACTGGGTTACAGTATACCATATTTGCAATTACAAAATATTTATGATACTATGAACAGCGCTTCATTCCCAACTCGACGAAAAGAGACGACAATGACAGCATCGCAAACCAAAGAGATCGCTCACGCCTGCGTTGACGCATTGCAGCGCAACGACCTAGAGGAAGCCGGCTTTCAGCTGGCCCAGCTGTACCTTTGCCTCATCGGCGGAGATACATACGCCCCGCTCTGTGCGCTTGCTTACGGTGCCACGCACCCAATCCCCGATGGGGTGATATGGACAATGCACCTCGAACGCGCCCACGAAGCCATCAACGAGGAGTTTGCCCTGTCGTAGCGGCCACTCAACGGTATGCTTGGCCGACGCTCCAGTGTTTTATGCTGGAGCGTCGGCCAAAACGTCCTAGTCTACCGACGCATGTTGGTGCGCCACAGCAGACACAACCACGACATATTCCTCGATGCCGCTCACGTGCCGCGCCACATGGAGCGGTTTTTCATTTAAAAGGCGTAGAAGTTTAATGTGACTCGCCATCACATCGCCACTTTCGTAACGCACCAATGCCTTTTCGCTCATATCGTATCGATATCGCGCATCGACAACAAGTGGCTGCCCACTAGCGTCATTCGATACACTCAACTCTTCGCCCATCATGCTTGCGTACTGCAAATAAAACCATGCCTTGGTGAGCGCCAAACTCGTGCGCGAATCGTCTAGCCCCATGAGCACTTCTTTTGTCATTGTAAACCACTCTGAGCTATCGATATATTCGCTTGCGCGCGCAACCAGCTTGAGCACTTCATACGCAAATGTCAGGCGATCATACTCCGCCAAAATACCGCGATACACATTCACCGCTCGTGCCGAGCTCACAATCATCAGCTCGCCTTTGCCCGGGCGGAGCACAACATCGGATTCAGCAAGCAGTTCAATCCCCCCTGCGAGCTTTGACCGCGGCTTACGCACACCACGCGCCATACCACTACGTTTGCCGAGCGGCGTGATAAGCTGCAATATCCGATCAGATTCACCATAATCCGTCCGCCTCAGTACAATCGCCCGCGTACGCTCCTGTTTCATATACCTGCCCTTCGAAGTGCGCGTACCGTGTCGCTTGGGCGCATCGTCGTCTTGTCAAGGAGCGCAACCACACCATAACTTGCGAGCGCCGATTGCGCCAGTGCCTCGGCCTGCGCCGTATATAACACCACGGGTATATGCGCCGTCTCCTGATAGGACTGTAGCTCGTGAAGCAATGCCATGGCTGTGTTGTGCGCAAGTAGCATATCAAGAATAATCGCCTGCGGTTGATGTTGCTCAAAACTATCAATTGCAGACTGCGGACTATATGCACACACGACATGGTAGTTAGCTTTTTCTAGCACTCGCTGCTGCTGCTCCGCAAACCATGCGTGATCTTCGACAAGTAAGATTGTACTCATAACAGTGCCAGTTGGCTCGATTCTTTCATCGCAATATAAAACGTCATGCCATCGCGGTGTCGTGTTGTACCCACAGTGCTTTGCATAACACCCGCAAACTCTCGTGAAATAGCCAGCCCGATACCACTCGACGATGGCCGCCCCGTCAATGTCGATAACGTGTTTTTTCTACTTGGCAATACCGGCCCCTTGTCACGCAGCCCAATCTCTACTGTCTCGCCGTGGCGTCGCACGCCAAGTGTGACATTTGATGTGTCGTCGCCATAGTAGAGCGCATTATCGGCAAAGTTGAGCAGCACCCGTCGTAAGAGGTCGCGATTGGCAATCACCAGCGGCGCATGTTTACGCATTCGTACATCAAGCTGCCTGCCATGCGCCTTATAGAGCGGCCATATTTCCTGCGCCACCTCTTCACACATTTGCTGTGCGTTGACAGGCTCCAGCTCAACCATTGTATTGCCGAGCCGCGCAGTCTTGGTCAGATTACCCGTTAGCCTCAAAGAACGCTCGCTTGTGAGAATAATCTGGTCGATCAAACGGCGTTCTCGCTCATCGCTCGCCTGCGCGCGTAGCTCCAGCGCCAATTGCCGCACAAGTGCCGTTGGCGTCTTGAGCTCATGCGCAGCGACAGTCGCAGTAAATAACCCGCCATCAGGCGGGTTATTTGTCATCATCCGTCCCTCCGTGTCATAGTTCTATGGTAGCACGAATGGGATGTATGGAATATTGCTATTGGTTGAACGTAACAGATTTGATGATTTCTTCGAAATCGGGCTTGAACGTGTTTGCATCTGTACGCAGTGTCAGTGTTTTATCGCGCACCTTGAAGACAACAGCAGAGCCGCGAATTTTGTTGTTGAAGTTACCGTCAAAACGCGTACCTGTTTCACCTTGGGATGTCGTCGTTGATGAAGCAAGATCACCACTATTTACCTTTGACTTATACGTCTCTAGGATTTGATCATAGTCGCGATTTTCAATACGCACCCGCAGCGCAAATTGCTCATCCGCACTCACCATTGGTACTTGCTTTGGATGAAGATATGCTTCATATGTGCCGCCGCGCGTCGGGTCTGTCGCCACATATACGCTCCACGTCTTTGGATATTTGAACGCCACACGTCCATAGTCATCAGGTGCGGCAAAATCTAGTCTTGGCTCTTTTTCACGCTCTGCAAACTTTTTCTCATCTACTTCTTGTTGCTTTTTTTCAGCATCAACTGTCGCGAGCTTGATCTGCCCCGCCACATCGGTGTTGCGTGCCTGATATTGGCTATACGCCCAAATAGATAGACCACCGAATATAATTGTCGTGAACGCCAAGATGATCACCATAATCAATAGTAGCGACACGCCCTCTTCGTGTTTATGTAATGTAGTATTCATATCGTCATTATACTTATGCTTCCTCGGAGTGTAAAGGAGAAACTTGATAGAGGAAATGCGCCCTATGCTGCCGAGTCGGTGTTTTGCCAGGCACCGCAAAACCATAACTTAGAAGTTCAAGGGGCCGGCCAAGTCGAGAGGCTTCTTTTTGGACTTTTTGATACATTTTTTGAATGTCACGCGATTCGCCAAAAGTATATACCAGCGTTACATCGTCCGGAAATTGCGCCGTCCAAAGGTTCTTCAGCTCGACCCGAGCAGCTTTCTTGTGTTTACGAAGCCGAAAACGTGCATACCAAACAAGAAATATATTAATTTCATAGCCAACCGCAGTCGCACCGCGTCGAGCCACTTCCCGAAGTACAATCCCATCACCACTCCCAATATCGAGCACTACATCCGTTGTGCGAAGCGGCCTCATAGTAGTAAACAAATGTCGTAACTCTTTGGCGTGCGTCGGCACATACGGCGCGCCCGTCAACGCGGTTAGCAAAAAAATAATTACAACGACACCGAGACAGCCGCCGACCAACGCAAGAATCATTTGGCGTCAACTACTCCACCGACCTGCTCGATCGTGTTTTTGAGCTGCGTAATATCCCGCTGAATTTCCGTCGCTAGTTTTTCAGCTTGCTGATACTTATCAAGTGCTTTCTCAAGTATAAAATCATCGCTATCAAACCATGCAACAAGTTGCTCAAGTTCGCTAATCCGCTCTTCTATGGTTGCATCGTCATTTTTGCTCATATGTCTTTACCTCCGCTGTTAATATATAGTTTTGCGATTCCACTGTAATCATACCGCCCTTATGCGGCTTGCCGCGTATAATTGCGTACCCTCGCTGTAACACTTCTCTTGGATCATATGATTGCAACAAACGACGCAGCTGCTGTAATTCGCTCATACGAACATCGGCAGCGCGGGCAAACAACTGTCTCGCATACGCTGTACGCTCCTCGACATAGGCCGCGCGTCGTTCAAGTATATGCCCTACACGCGCCGAAAGGCTACGAGAAATATGCGACACATGCCGCCGCATCTCCTCTTTGTCTGGTACAAGTAATTGGGCAGCATTACTTGGGGTTGCAGCACGAACATCCGCCACCAGGTCGCAAAGAGTAGTATCAATCTCATGACCCACCCCCACAATCGTTGGCGTGCGACTACCGGCAACTTCCCGCACGAGCGCCTCGTCATTAAACGCACTCAAATCATCGGCACTGCCACCGCCACGTATAATCACAAGAGCATCAAGGGGCCGCTCCAGCTCATTAAAAAACCGTATAGCACCAATCATCTCATCCGGCGCATCGATACCTTGTACCGCCACGTGATACACCTTAAAAATCACGCCGCCCCACCGCTCATTCGCAATTTTCATAAAATCTGCGTATCCAGCCGATTGCCTACTTGCGATCACACCGACAGTACGCGGTATACGCGGAAGGCTACGCTTACGTTCGTGCGCAAATAAGCCTTCTTTTTCAAGCTTCTGCTTGAGTAGCTCAAATCCTTTTTTGATACTGCCTTCGCCCACCGGCTTGATTGTATCTATCGTGAGGCTAAACTTGCCAAAATTCGTAAGCTTCGGCCGAGCACGTACAACAACTCTCATCCCATCTTCAAGTGGCACCCGCAATGAAAACACCATCATAAAACATCCGACGCTTGCTTCTGTATCCTTGAGATTAAAAAAAACAAATTTACCCTGACTAACTCTAAAAGACTCTACTTCGCCTTCAATAACAACACTCGGGTATGCGTACTCAAGTATCTGATTGGCACTAGCGACAAAATCGCCAACGCTAAACTTTGGTAGCTGGTTGTTTTCCATGCCGCAACACCGCCTGTTGATAAAATATATACCCCGCTGCGATTGTGCCAATCATCAGCAGTACTCTAGTAAGTAATATGCCCACCAGTGCAATCCCAGGATTTAGGCCCGCCGCCGCCAAAAACGCCACCATAATTGCCTCATATGCACCAGCACCACCAGGTGTCACCATAAAAAACCCTGCCACTCCAGCAAGACCATAGGCAATTACAAGTGGCGCTGGATTGATGGGGTGTCCAAGCGCAAGAAATGACACATAAAACATAGCTACTTCTACTACGTTAAATACCAAACCCCAGTAAAATGGCACCGCAAGCGTACGCTTGTTTGCGCGTATAATGCGATAGTCTTCTTGAATCTCGGCAAAAAAGGCTTCGATGGACTCACGCTTGGTACGCCTCTTGGAGCGCACAAGACGGGCTAGTTTATTGGCAATAGCAGCGCAACGTCGAGCTACAGCTGTCAACCGCTTCTTGTGATTTAGAAGATATATTACGCCCGCTAGTGCGCCCCCCATTACAATCACGAGACTCATAGTAGCACCAACCACCCATCGGTTGATGTCACCGTCCAGTAGCATCAGCACAACAGCCACCAGGAGAAGTACCGCATACGAACCAAATGCCGCGACCATGCGGACAAGCTGCGCTGTTGTCGAACGACTTGCGGATACGCCAAAATGCTTGAGACGCCACCCCATATACGAAATGCCGCTCAC
>JAPUEH010000018.1 GCA_027492635.1 Candidatus Saccharimonadota bacterium | reverse complement strand
TGGTGCGGGTTAGGAGACTCTAACTCCTGGCCTCTTCCATGGCAAGGAAGCGCTCTAACAACTGAGCTAAACCCGCATGTTGTTTACAACAAATGATTATAGAGGATACTGCTCCTTTTTTCAATAGCTTTCGCTATAATGCGCTTAAATACATCAATGCGCAGCATGTCGAACCCGATGATTGCAACTCTTTACAAGACGTTATATAGTACTCTCATGAAACAATCCACGCCTCAAATCATCTGGACAATCACATTACTCGTCACACTAACGCTGGGTGTATGGTTTTTATGGCCACAATTAGCTACGCTCATTCTCACGGCTCTTATGGCCTATTTATTTTACCCACTATACAGACGGCTACACCGAAAGGGTGGTAATGGCAGAGTTGCCGCGTCCATCACTCTCGCCGCATCATTTCTGGTTGTACTTATACCACTTGCGGTCATCGTCCTCTCTGCCGCCGGTCAGCTGCTCAATCTTGCGGACACTGCCAGCAAAACAAATGCTTGGGAGCAGCTACCGTCGTTTACAAAAGACGCCGTTGCCAATCTTGACAGTGCCATGAAATCCCTCACGGGAAATAATATTGGCATCTCAGAGCAAAATATCCAAAGCTTTTTGCGCAATACCCTGCCAAATATAGCGCGCTCGTCTGTCAATTTATTTCTTGGTATCATGGCGACACTTCCTGGGCTTGGTATTGCGCTACTTATCTATACATTTGTATTCATAGAATTACTTATTCGTGGGCCGACGCTTATCAAAAAGCTCAAACAACTCAGTCCATATCCACAAAATATCACAAATGACTATTTTGAGCGGATTGGCCTCATGGCAAATGCAATGGTCAAAGGACAACTAATGATTTCGATGATTATATCGGCTATCTCGGCAGCACTTTTGATTCCTCTTGGCTACGGTCAATACTTCTTTATCTTCTTCATCCTATTTACTATCCTCAATTTTATCCCCCTTGGCTGCGGCATCATATTGCTTCCTCTAGCCGTATACTCCATGCTTACAGGCCAGTTTTGGATGGGTCTTGCAGTGATAATTCTTTATAATCTTGCTGGGTGGATTGACCCTATTCTACGACCACGTTTTATTCCAAAGAAAATTCAGCTCTCCTCTGCTCTTACTATTGTCGCGACGTTTTGTGGCATTGCCTACTTCGGCATATTAGGTGTCGTTTATGGCCCAATTATTATGATTCTCATCATCACTACAAT
Source organism: Candidatus Saccharimonadota bacterium (assembly GCA_027492635.1). GTDB lineage: Bacteria > Patescibacteriota > Saccharimonadia > Saccharimonadales > Saccharimonadaceae > Mycosynbacter. The sequence goes on along the minus strand of JAPUEH010000018.1, from coordinate 8,506 downwards.
AGACCTCTATCTTGACGCTACAAAAAGCGTTAAGCAGCAGACCAGCCGCCATCGGACGGCAAAATAGCCCCATTCACGTTCGTGCCATCATCGCTCAACAAAAAAGTAATTGAAGCCGCTAACTGATTTGCAGTTGTAGGCGGTGGCATAATTGCCGAAGCAGCATTGAATCGCTCCATAAACATATCGGAGTCAAATTTCGCTTCAATATTGGTAGCTACTCCACCAGGTGCAACAGCATTCACCCGTATCCCGGTGCCGGTATAAGCAAATGCTGAGCTTTTTGTAAGACCCACAACTGCATGCTTCGATGCAGTATACGCAGCACCTGCCGCTGCACCACGAATCCCCGCTTCGGAGGTGATGTTGACGATAGAGCCAGATTTTTGCTCAAGCATTTTTGGCACCACCGCACGCATAAGTTTCATGGTACCGACAAGATTCACATTCATGACGCGGCTCCATACTTCATCACTCACTTCATGCACTGGCGTCATATTGTCCATAATGCCCGCCACGTTTGCCAATGCATCAATTCGCTCACCAGCCGTTTGCACGATCTGCTCAATAGTTTCATCGTTCGTAATATCCCCCGCGACGACGTCGATAGTCGCTTCTGACAATGATGCCTTGAAGTCGTTAAGTCGTTCCGGCGAAATATCCACCGCCACCACTCGTCCGCCTTCGCGCGCAACACGCGATGCCGTGGCCTGCCCTATACCCGATCCAGCACCCGTGACGATCACAGTTTGGCCCGCAAAACGCCCTGGCGTGATTTTTTCTTGCCATTCTGGCATGTCTGGTGCTGAAGGTTCGGCCGCAGAAGTGGAGGCTGATGGCACTGCCGATACACTACCGCCATTTGCCTTTTGTACCATGTCGGTGATCATCTCATCGGTCATTTTACCTTGGCTCATACCCGCGACGCGTTTGAGCGACCAACCTTTGACAGGGCCAAGCACTTTCTCATTTTGGCCCGCTTCGGCCAGCATCGCTCGAAAGATTTGCCCCCCTACAGGGTGGTCGAGCCACTCGCGAATTGTTGAATCGCCGCTTAGCTGCGCATCTGCATTGTCGCTCGACGGTGCTTGTTCTTGTGATTTATTATGGCTAAACAATCCCATGTAAATACTCCTTTGTAGGCGCTTATGCTTATACTCTCAGTATACACTTTTACAAAAGGCTCTGCGCAATAAGCCTCGTAATCAGCGCCGAATGGTCAATGCCGCTATCTTGCCATAGCTTTGGATACATGCTCACGTCCGTAAAGCCAGGCAGTGTATTGATTTCGTTGAAATACACCTCGTCACTTGATGTTAAAAAGAAATCGACACGCGACAACCCCGTTCCACCAATTTCGGCAAATAGTCGTTTTGCCTGGTGGCGTATTTTCTGCTCAGTTTCATCTGATATAAGTGCAGGAATACGAACAGATGAACCGCTATCTTGGCTATATTTGTCTTCGTAACTATAAAACTCCTGGCCCGGTGACACTTCACCTACACGGCTTACTTCGTGATGTGGCGGGATGCCAAGAATTGCCACCTCCAGTTCTCGAACATCCAACGCTTTTTCAATTAGCACCGTGCTATCCATCTTGAGCGCATCGTCGAGCGCAGCAATAAACTCACCATTATTATGTACTTTATGAACACCTATCGAGCTACCCGCCCGAGACGGTTTCACAAAAAGCTCCTTGCCGAGTTCGGTACTGAGAAAGCTATATTCAAGAGGCGTATCACCACGACGATACACACGGTAAGGAACTACACGAATTCCGACCTCGGCAGCGATACGTTTCGCCGCCACCTTGTCCATACCAAGCGCACTTGCCGTCATATCACAACCAACTATCGGGATATGCAACAACTGTGCTAGCGCCTGCACACTGCCGTCTTCTCCGTTCTTTCCATGCAGAATAGGGAGGATTGTTGCGGGCGCAATTATATGGCTACCAACACGAAAGCTCTTTTCACCGAGAAGCGGGAGCATCTTTTTTTGATTTGACGTACCGTAATCATCAAATTTATCAAGCAGATACCATTTGCCATCCCGTCCGATATACCCCAGAAGCACATCAAACAAGCTCCTATCTACTGCAGCAAATACATTGCGCGCTGACATAATCGACACATCGTGCTCTGTTGATTCGCCGCCAAAAAGTAGTAAGATTTGTACATTGTTCATATATCTATGATACGCCACTGTTCGCATATCAGCCACAGCACGACGTTCCACAAGAACAAATAGCCTCCAATGCAACACGTAGTATACTAGTAGTATGGAGCGTGTACCCCTCGCCGAACGAATGCGGCCGCAGACACTTGATGATGTGATTGGACAAACTCACTTGCTGGGGCAGGGTGAGATTTTGCGGCAGATTGTGAAAAGCAAAGAGCCGGTGAGTTTGATTTTGTGGGGGCCGCCAGGCAGTGGCAAAACCACGCTGGCACGAATTATTGCGCGCGAAGTCGAGGCGGAATTTATCGAACTCAGTGCCGTCACCAGCGGCAAAAAAGATGTCGAAAAAGTCATCGAACATGCCAAGCAAAACTGGAATCTACAACTACGCACTATCCTGTTCGTCGATGAGATTCATCGCTTCAACAAAGCCCAGCAGGATGCGTTTTTGCCGCATGTCGAAAGCGGGCTTATCAGCCTCATCGGCGCCACGACAGAAAACCCAAGTTTTGAAGTCATCACACCACTGCTAAGTCGTAGTCGTGTACTCGTGCTCGAACCGCACAGCAAAGCCGACATCATCTCTATCTTGAATCATGCCATCAACGAACTCGGCAAAACGAAAATCGTCACCGCCGAGGCCATCGACTACCTGGCTGAACTCTCTGGCGGCGATGCGCGCGTGGCGCTCGGCAACCTCGAACTCTCGCTCAACATGAATAAACGCAAAGTAACAGCCGACGTAGTAAAAACCGCCGCCCAAAAACGCGTACCAGGCTACGACAAAAAAGGCGAGATGCACTACAATGTCATATCAGCATTTATAAAAAGTATGCGTGGCAGTGACGTCGAAGCGACGCTGTACTATCTCAGCCGTATGATTGACGCTGGCGAAGATCCCAAGTTTATCGCCCGGCGCATGGTGATTTTTGCCAGCGAAGACATAGGCCTGGCAGGCAACGGCGCGCTTGGCTTGGCGCTGAATGCATTTGAAGCCGTCGAGCGCATCGGCATGCCCGAAAGTAGCTACGTCTTATATCACGTCGCGACCGCTCTAGCACGCAGCAAAAAATCTCGTGAAGCAACCAGCCTGATGTACGATGCACAAGCGCTTGCCAAAAAATATCCCGACTCGCCCGTGCCAATTCATTTGCGCAATGCACCAACCAAACTCATGAAAGATCTCGGCTACGCCAAAGACTACAAATGGGAAGCGGATTTCAAACACGACAAAGGATTTTTGCCAGACGAAATTACTAAATCTTCTTGATCACTACTACTTCATCAGGCTCAAGCGTGACGCCCGCCCGCAAGTCCACACGCCGATTCGTCTCCTCGACGTGCAAGCTCGAAAGGACGACCTCGCCAATCACAAATCGACTATCCGTCACGCGTACCGCACCGTGCTTATCGCGGCTAAAATTGGCAAGTACCACCAGCTGCTCTTCCGGTAGATCATGCTCCCGGCCATACGCCAGTACTTGGTCGCTATCGGTATGGAGCTGTACATATCTGCCACTCCGAGCTGCCGGCAACTCGTGCGACAGACGAATCGCCGCACGGTAGAGAGTGAGCGATGACGTCGCGTGCTGCTTCTGGCGCATCACAGCCTTGTGCTCATCGGCCAGATTGACAGGCAACCATAAGTCGGCAGGATCAGCGCGTGAAAAGCCAGCATTTGGCGCCGTATCATCCCACGGAATTGGCGTACGTTCGGGGTCTCGCAGTCCATTTGGATCTTTGAGTCGCCATGCCGGCACCTCGGCATCAACAAGTCCAAGCTCTTCGCCATTATAAATAAATCGCATACCTGGCAAAAACAGATTAATGACTGCTGCCGCTCGCGCGCCCGCCTCACCAAGTCGTGACGCAAGGCGCGGCTTGTCATGGTTGCCGTTGACCTGATTTGCCACGGCCGCGGGCTGCAGGCGTTCATAATAATAGTCCATCTGAATCTTGCGACTACCCGCATCCCAATTTGCCAGCAGCCCGCCAAAATTAAACGTACTGGCTACTTCTGGCGCAATCGCATCAATATCACGCAAATCCGACTCGCCCATATACGCCTCGAGTATCAGGCGCAAATCACGATGCTCATACGCCTCATCTTTCAGCACTTGGCACATTTCCCAAATATACTCGTGCAGCTTCTGTGGGTAATTACAGCTCTGGTAGCGCAGCAATTGATCGTAAGGGTTCTCAAACCACTCTTCGTTGTACGCAGTATTTACCTCTTCATCAAGCAGCTCCATATTTTTGCCAATGTGGTTCACCGCGTCGACACGAAATCCATCAACACCACGATCTAGCCAAAACCGCATGGCGTCTTTCATTGCTTCACGCACATACGGATTGCTCCAGTTGAGATCTGGCTGCTCCACAGCGAAGCTATGCATATAAAACTCCCCGCGCACATCATCCCACTTCCAAGCAGAGAGAGGTGGCGTCCATTCCTCTGGCCGAAGCCAATTCATCTCGCCACGCTCACGTGCCTTGCGCTGCGGGATCGAAAATACACTCGCCCAATTATTTGGTGGATGATGATTACCGTTGTCATCAGTCCAGCCAGGATGCCAAATGTACCAATCTTCATACCCTTCTTCACGGCGTCGTGATTTTTCAAACCATTCGTGTTTATCCGACGAATGATTAGGGATGAAATCTACCATCAGACGGATATGGTGCTCATGCGCGGCGTGAACGAGTGAGTCAAAATCATCAAGCGTTCCTAGTTCAGGATGAACATCTTTGAAATCAGAAATATCATACCCGCCGTCAATCATAGGAGAAGGATAGAATGGCGACAACCAGATTGCATTTACTCCCAGCGATTCCAAATATGGCAGCCGCTCTTCAATACCCCGCAAGCTTCCATGTCCAAGTTGGGGAAGCCGTTCAGTATCTTCAGAAAACGTCCATGGATATATCTGATACACGACAGCATCCTTCCATGTGCTGCTTGCCCTGCTGTTTGTTGGTATGTCTGACGTAATAACAACCGTCCTGTTTATGTTTGCGTATGTCTATTTAGTATTGTACTACACTATTCATCTTTGAGCGCCGCATAGACCCCATTTGTCCAGCCAAACCCATCCTGCAAAGGATATTCACCGCCACCACCAACACGTGATTCGTTGACAACGTCATACTTTTCGATCATCTTGTGCTTGGTCGAAAACACCAGTTCGGTCGAGTGCAGCCAACGCCGCTTAATCTCGTCGGCGAGCGCATGATAGCCATATTCACGCAGCCCCATAATCGCCACCCATTGCAGCGGCGCCCAGCCATTCGGTGCATCCCACTGCTGCCCATTGTCGACAAGTGTTGTCACCAAGCCGCCTTCTTTCAAAAAGTCCTCTTTTAGACGTGTCGCAACTGCGTTGGCCTGCTTAGTGGTCGCAATTTTTGCATAAAGAGGAAACACGCCCGCAAGTGTCACACGGCCAGTCGATTTACCTTCTCTAAAATCATAATCACAAAAAAACTGTTCATTCTCATCCCAACAGTACTTGAGAATCGTCTGCGCCCGCTTCTCGGCAAATACTTGAAACTTGCGCTTCAAAATCGGCTGCCGCAAAAGCTGGTAGGTGTCTGCAATCGTCATCTCAAGCTGGTACAGCAGACAGTTCAAATCTACCGCTACAATGTCTGTCGTATGAATCGACTCGATATCACGCACATTGCGAAACCACCGCGAGCTAAAATCCCAGCCACTTTCGGCGCCCGCACGCAAATCAAGAAAAAGCTTTTCTTTGTTAGCATTGTCCGAACGTTCTGCCGTCTCTATATCTTCACGCAGCGATTCCGGCCTAGGTGTTGTCTTATTGTCGTAGTAGCGATTGAGTATCACGCCATTTGGCATTTGGACTACTCGTGCGTAGGCCTGATGGTCAACATGCTCGTTGACAGAGCGTCGGCCCTTCATCCAAAAACGATACTCTGCTATCATACTCGGCAAAAACTCCAAGTAGGTGCGCGTGCGACCGCGATGAGTCCCGAGCAGCTTTACCATGTGCGAAAAAAACGGCGGCTGACTACGGCTTAGAAAATATGTGCGATTTGCCGTGGGAATAAAGCCAAATTTACGAATCATATATTGATAGTTTTGTAGCATGCCATGGATAAGATCCCAGCGTTCATCTGCCGCCAGCCCCAGCATGATGAAATAGCTGTCCCAATAAAACTGCTCGCTAAACCGCCCACCTGGCACCACATATTCATGCGGCAGTGCAATCAGTGATCCGCGATCTTTGCGATTGCGCCGCTCTAGCTCACTCCACAGCCCGCGCACATGTTCGCGAGGCGACACATTTGGCGAGTAAAAATACTCCGGCTCACGATCTGGCATAAACTCATAAAAATGCCGACTCACAAAATCACGCAAATCAAAGTTTGGATCTTTTTTTGCCAACTTATATTCTTTGATGATTTGATTGGCGCGTCGCTTTGGAATTAAATCAACAAAAGTTTTACCATCACTATACACCTGCGTTTGCTGCACTTCATGAAAAAACTCGCCAAACGCCTCGTCCGGACTTTTGGACGGAGACAACAAACGGCCCGTGGTTTTCACGAGCGCTGTTTTTAGCTTGTGCGATGCATTCTTTGTGGGCATATAGCATATATTATAGCGTTTATGCTAGTCGTGCGCCAGTAACTAATCTTCGTGAGTGTCATGCTCATGCATATCCACTTCGTGCGCCTCATGGTCGTGCCCGCCAATATACTCATGCGCTAAACTTGTCGTCAGACCTACAAATAGCACGCCAGCTACCAATACAACGGCTTGGATATTCGCCGTTCGGCGTTTTGGCTCGGCATGGATCGTCGGGATAATATCGCTCGCAGCAATATAGATAAAAAATCCGGCCGTCACTGCAAGCAATATAGGCTCCGACACGGGCAGCTGGCCGCCCAACGCATAGACCGCTACCGCTGCCACGACTGTTGCACATGCACTAAGCAGGTTAACAAGCAGTACATTGCGGCGACGCATGCCTTTCGAGAGCAACAAACCAAAGTCGCCAATCTCCTGCGGGATCTCGTGCGCAGCAATCGCAATCGTCGTCACTATACCCGTCGCTGGGCTCACGAGAAACGACGCACCAATTGCCAAGCCATCGATAAAATTATGCAACGAGTCACCAATGATGACGAGTGATGAGTTTCTTCTGTGTGCAGCACCCTCCGACTCATGTTCGTGATGGTGATGAAACCAGCTCAGCGTACGCTCAAGCAAGAAAAACACCAAGAACGAAACAAGCACCACAAGCGAAACCATGTGCGCATCGCTACCTTCCATAGCCTCGGGCAACAAGTCAACAAACGCAGCCGCAAGAAGCGCGCCCGCCGCAAATGGTACGGCAATACGCTGAAGCTTCTTTGCACCCCACTTTCCATAGAGCAAATATACACCACCAGCTAGCGATATGACGCTACCAAATAGCGCTGCCACGATTAGTAAAATCCATTCGTTCATATGTAGCTAGTGTAGCGCAAAATGATTTAGATGCAAATCTGTCGCAAAAATAGCTATTTTGCTATATTCGGCTCGCGTAATGCATCATATGATCTATCGACTGTCCACTTATACACTTGCCGCTCTGTGAGATGCGGGCTACTATGAAATTGCCGCGGATTCATATAGGCCACCTCACTCGTATCTACACCAACACCAAAACTCGGCTCATCCTCGAACGTTAGCTCATACACGACCCACATTAGATATGCTTGTCGAGACTCTAGAAACCGCGAATCAACGCCGATCACTTTCGCTTCAAAAGGGGCTGTAATGAGCGCCTCTTCATACAATTCACGCCGAAGTGCCTCTATGTCTGTCTCACCGTGACCTATCCCGCCACCCACAAGATTCCAAATATCCACACCCTCCCGCGCGACCAATACTTCGCCTGCTTTGTTGCGAATAATCGCTTTGAGTGACACGCGATAAAACGTGTTCGGATAATTACCTTTGGTATTTTTCATGTTATTATAACCTTTCTCAAAAAGAGACTCCTCGCTCTTTTTGAGAACGAGGAGTAGGCATATCTATCTTTTTATAGTAGCAAATCTGCTATGATTTGTCAAATTTACTTCTTGGCCGCACGTTTACGCTCATTGGCATCGAGATAGCGCTTGCGGAGGCGCAAACTCTTTGGCGTCACCTCGAGCAGCTCGTCGTCTTCGATAAAATCAATACACTGCTCAAGACTAAGATCGGTGTAGGGCGTCAGCTGCACCACACCGTCGCTTGAGCTTGAGCGCATGTTTGTCAGATGTTTTGCCTTGCAAACATTAATCTCCATGTCTTCCGCGCGACGATTGA
>JAPUEH010000017.1:4831-10061 GCA_027492635.1 Candidatus Saccharimonadota bacterium | reverse complement strand
TTAGGAATGAGAATGGTGAGAAGTATCCTGGATGGGAGGAGAAGAGGCTTAGGGACTTTCTAGAGGAGAGGAATGAGCAGGCACCGAAGAGCAGTGACTATCCACTCATGGCATTTGTAGCCCACAAGGGGGTTGCTCCTAAGGGCGATAGATACGATAGGGAGTTTCTAGTCAACTCCAGTGGCGCCAAGAAGTATAAAAGAACTGAGTACGGAGACTTTATCTACAGTTCGAACAATCTTGAGGCTGGCTCTATAGGCTTAAACAATTATGGTCCGGCTAGTATTTCACCCGTTTATAGCATCTTCCGAATTATGGATTCGTGCAATGACCAGTTCATAGGAAACTTGCTGCTTCGTAAAAAATTCGTACACAAAATGACGAGGTATAGGCAAGGCGTGGTGTACGGTCAATGGAGAATCCACGAATCTGACTTTCTCAAGATTACCGAGGCACTCCCATCTATCGAAGAACAGCAAAAAATTGCTGACTTCCTGAGTGCGATTGATGATAGAATAAAAGCAGAAGAAAATCTCCTTACTTCTGCGAAAACTTGGAAGAAGGGGCTTTTGCAGAAGATGTTTGTATGACAGGAGATGTGATGAGCGAATATGACAATCTAAAGAAGGACGGAAGGCTAGACCAAACATACGGTAGCCTTAACGCTGCACGTGAAACTATCGATTTAGTAAAAAGCTCGGCTTCAAACTCGGAGACTGTGTCGAAGGAGCAGTATGAAAGGCTTGCGAGTAAGTTTGAGGATGCCATGAAGCTTGTTGAAGCGATGCGCTCCAAGATTCACCAGCTGGAATCGGACAAGATGCCCACGAAGGAGGAGGTCGAGTCAATATCATCCATGATAGAACTTATGAGTAAGCTGGATGATAACGCTATAAATCGCATAAATAAACTAGGGAAAATGAACAATGGATAGCCTGTGGTATTTTCTGAATTCTCAGTTTTTTATAGCGCTTATTACGCTAACAGCAGGACTGATAGCTTGGTTTATTTATGGGAAGCAGCGACGTGACACAAAAAGGGACATAGCTAACTCTATTCTCTCCGAAACGCAGTACGCCGAAAAGTCGGTAGAACGTGTCCGGAACTACATAAGAGATACAGGTCAAGCAGATATAAATATCAAGATTTTACAGCTCAATAGCTGGGCAAGACACAAACATCTATTTTCAAGCGATTTTGACGAAGATGAATGGGGTGCAATAAATAATTTTTACGCAAACGCCGTGCTACTAGATGACACCTTAAAGCAAAGTAACTTAGTCTTCGAAAGCAATGCGGAGCATATACGGTCAAACATGCAGAGGGCAATTACAGACTTGCTTGAAGTTGTCGCTGTCAATACAAAGCCCGAAACGATTGAGCAGGACCTTAAGCAGCTAAAGGATCGAGCCGAGTTCTTCGCCACCGTATATGAAGATTATAAGAAAGATTTTACTTTTACTCCTGTAAAATATCTTGAGGATACGAAGCGTATTCTTGAAGATATCCAAAGCGTTAGCACATCGACAGCAGGCGAGACGCTAAAAAAACTTGCCGGTAAGAAAAAATGACTACCCAATCCGAACAAACCCTCGAAAACAATCTCATCACTCAACTTCAAGCTATGAAGTACGAGCGAGTTGACGTGCCTGATGAAGCGGCGCTACTCGCAAATCTTAAAATACAGCTTGAAAAGCGCAATCACACGACATTTAGCGACAAAGAGTTCGCCAGCATTTTGAACCACCTCAGCAAAGGCACGGTATTTGAGCGAGCAGAAACATTGAGAGATAAGTTTCATTTGGTTCGTGATGACAATTCAAGTTTCTATGTCGAGTTCTTTAACCAAAAAGAATGGTGTCAAAATCAATTCCAAGTTACCAACCAGACGACTATGGAGGGGAGCTATAAGAATCGTTACGATGTCACAATTCTTATCAATGGCCTGCCGCTATTACAAATCGAGCTGAAACGACGTGGGCTAGAGCTAAAAGAAGCATTCAATCAGACAAATCGCTATCAAAAACACAGCTACAACGCTGGTGCTGGATTGTTCCAGTTTGTACAGATTTTTGTGATATCAAACGGTGTGAACACCAAATACTACGCCAATAATCGCAAACAATCATTCAAATTCACGTCGTACTGGACAGATAAAGAAAACAATAAAATCACCGAGCTGAGTGAATTCACCAAAGAATTTCTCGAACCGTGCCATTTGGCTAAGATGATCGCAAACTATACTGTACTGACCGAGATGAAGACGCTGATGCTCCTGCGTCCGTATCAATACTACGCGGCTGAGGCAATTGTCGATAAAGTGAAAAACTCAACCGAAGGCGGCTACATTTGGCATACGACAGGAAGCGGCAAAACGCTGACATCGTTCAAAGCCAGCCAGATTTTGACCAAGCTGCCGGATATCTACAAAGTAGTGTTCGTGGTGGATCGCAACGACCTCGACACGCAGACCATTCGTGAGTTTAATAGCTTCAAAAAGGGCAGTGTTGACACGACCGACAATACCAATACGCTTGTGAAGCAATTTGTCGACCCTGACAGTAAGCTGATTGTCACGACGATCCAAAAGCTCAACAATGCCGTGTCGAACACTCGCCATGCACTTAAAATGGACAAGCTGCGCGACGAAAAGATTGTCTTTATTTTTGATGAATGTCACCGTTCGCAGTTTGGCGAAACACACAAGCGCATCACGGAATACTTTACAAATCATCAGCTATTTGGCTTTACGGGTACGCCTATTTTTGCAGAAAATGCTGGCAATAATGCGCTTGGCAAACGGACGACGAAAGATTTGTTTGGCGATTGTTTGCATCAATATGTCATCACCGATGCAATTAGCGACGAGAATGTGCTGCGATTTTCGGTGGAATACGTGGGCAAATATAGTTACAAAAATAGCGCGAATGAAGTCGATATTGACGTCGAGGCAATCGACACAAAAGAGTTGCTTGAATCTGAAGATAGGCTAGAGAAGGTTGTTAATTATATCTTGGCGCACCACGACGCAAAGACGCATAATCGTGATTACTCATCTATCTTCGCCGTTGGCAGCACCGAAGTACTGGCGAAATACTACGAACTATTCAAGCGCAAGCAAGAGGGGGCAGACCGACCGCTGCGCATCGCGACAATCTTTAGCTACACCGCCAATGAAGACGATAAAGATGCCAACGGTATGCTGGAGGTCGATGCGAGCGCTGAGGGTCCTGTGAATGAGCACACCCGCGACAAATTAGAGCGATACATCGGTGATTACAACAAACAGTTTGGCACGAATTATAGCACCCGTGATAGTCAAAGTTTCTATAGCTACTACCGCGATATTGGCGCGAAGCTAAAGAATCGCGAAAAAGAAGACAAGCCAGATGAGCGAATTGATATTTTGCTGGTCGTAAATATGTTCTTGACTGGGTTTGATGCCAAGAAAATCAATACGCTCTATGTCGATAAAAACCTGCGCTATCATGGGTTGCTGCAGGCGTACTCACGCACGAATCGAATCTTGAATGAGACGAAGTCACAGGGCAACGTGGTGGTGTTTCGTAATCTCAAAAAGGCAACTGATGACGCGCTGGCGCTATTTGCAAACAAAGAAGCGAAAGAACAAATCTTCCTCGAACCGTATGAAGATTATGTAGCGAAGTTTGACGAGGCACTGGAAAAACTACGAGTTACCGCTGCGACTCCGCAAGACGTCAATAATCTTGTTGGAGAAGAAGCCGAACTGGAGTTTGTGACGATATTTCGTGAGCTTTTACGATTGAAAAACGTGCTTGTAAGCTTTGCTGACTTTGAGTTTGGCGACACTCACATCACCCAGCAAGTTTTTGAAGATTACAAAAGTAAATATCTCGATATTTACGACAAGGTAAGTAAAAATCACGAGAAAGAAAAAGTCTCGATCCTGAATGACGTCGATTTTGAGCTGGAGTTGGTGCGTCGTGACGAGGTAAATGTTGACTACATTTTGAAGCTCGTTGCACGACTTGTTGGTGCAAGCGACAAGGAGAAATCAGGCATTATGCGGTCGATCATGACGACGATGGCGGGTGACGAGAAGCTACGCAGCAAGCGTGAGCTGATAGAGAAATTCATCGACAGCACTATTCCGCAGATCCATAATAGTGATGAAGTAGAAGAGCGATTCCGAATGTTTTGGGATGACGAAAAAGCGGCGGCGTTGAGAACTATTAGCCAAGAAGAGGGCATCGTTCAAGATAAGTTTGAAAAGCTTATTAGTGATTATCTGTATACAAATCACATGCCAAAGCAAACTGATTTCGCACAAACGCTTGACCGCCAGCCGAGTATTCTCGAGCGTAGCTCAATTTTGAAACGAATCCGTACACGATTTAGTGCATTTGTAGAGACATTTATTGATAATGTGTAGCGCCAGAGGATCTGTATTGTATATATGGTTATGCAAAGTCGACACTGGACGGGGGTGATCACGGTTAATTTCTGACAAGATGACGATTATGAATATCTCACCTTTACGCCAGATTAATTTTGCACCCTAAAGATACTCATAGTCACTATCCTGCGCCGCCCTCACCACAAACTTCACCTTTCGCAATATAGCCTGTATACGCTTCGGCGTCATCAGCGCCGCGATTTCTTCTGGCGTTGCGTCCAGGCCAGTATGGCGCCAGTATTCTATGGTGGCACTGCGCCATAATTCCTGTGTGGCATACGGCTTGCGGTGTGCTTCGGCCGCTTGGAGCGCCCGCTGTATATCAATTTCCGCCATCGTTCGTTCTAGCTTCTTGCGCAGTTGAACCGACGTGACTACACCACGACGAACAGTATAAACGGCGATAAAACCAGCCATAGCGCTATCGTTGTCTCGCCGCACAGGCGACGTACCCCGATCGTACCATGCGACCGAATTGTCCAAGGCAGAGGCGATAGTATCTAGGATCAAGATACGCAGCCGCAACCATACTTTCATCTCTTCTGCAGAAGCGCCGCTCACACACGCGCCAATGGTGATATCGCGAAATGATTTGGCGCTACGCGTAGTCGACACTATCTCAGGTAGAGACGCCTTCTCAAGGTTGTTTCCGTCCACGCTCCATGGACGCGCCGCAAGCATGTCAAGCTGTGTGCGTAACTGTTCATGATCAACGATAGAGAAGAGAACTCGATCCTCGCACTCCATCTCTCCTATAGCGCGTTTGATATCGGCGGCATCGAAATAGGGAAG
>JAPUEH010000017.1:0-4731 GCA_027492635.1 Candidatus Saccharimonadota bacterium | reverse complement strand
TGGTCGCTGTAGATGCTATAATAAACCCATGCAAACCCAAGACATGACGCCCGGTCGCGCAGGCTGGAAGCCCACAAAAGAAGAGCTCTACACGTGGCTCGACAAACAGATTTTGTGTACTATCGGCACGCTAGGGGAGGGCGGCTACCCAAACGGCGCCACGGTGGCTTTTTCACAAAACACACAGCTTGAGTTTTTTATCATTACCGACACGAATTCGCGCAAAGCCCGCAACATGCGCACAAACACCAAAGTGTCGCTCACCATCACCAACGAAGATGACCGCTATACCGTGCAGCTCGAAGGCGACGCACGCGAGCTAGAGTGGAGCGAGTTTGCCTCGCAAGAAGCACATCATTACGCCAAGCTGCCGTTTTCGTTGCCATTCAAAGACACCCCCGGACAAACACCATTTTGCATCACACCAACACACCTGCGTTTTAGCGACGTAAGTGTGCGGCCATGGGAACTCACTGAGCTCATTTAGCGAAATCCAAAAAGTAAAACGCCCGCGCCAGAAAACCCAGCGCGGGCAGGTAGTTATGCCGTCATACCCAGACGGATCGAATTTACAGAAGACGAGCACAGTCGCGGCACTGGTAATGATTACCGATGTCGCACTGGAAACAGTTGTCGGGGCACGAACAGGGCAGTTCAGCCGAAGCAATTTCCGCCTGTGTTGCCCGTACCGGACGAGTTGCGGCTTTCTTTTCTGCAGCCATACTAGATCACCTCTTGATCTTCTAGGATTTACTTTGCGTTACGCGGCTTCTTCACAAGCCCCGCATCCACGTGCGACGTGATACACCAGGTTACAGGCAGTACACACCTTTTCGTACGTGGCGATTCGAGCCTCCTTGCTAATCGGGCCGCCTGTATGCGGCGTACGTCCAAGCACTGTCAGTTCATGTGCTGCAAACAAAGCCGATACCGATGTGTCCAGCGCATCCGCAAGCGCACGCGCGACACCTTCGTTGACTTTGTGAGGGTTTTTGCCACTCTCGATGCGACGAATCGCATCTCCGCAGATGTCCGACAGAATCGACAAGTCTTTGACCGCCAGGCCATACGACTCGCGACTTTTTCGCAGCTTATGCAATTACTCATCACTCCTTGTAAATGTTCGGATTGTACCGCCAATAGGTACAATACATATATTATAACGTATAGTTAATTGTGTCAATATTTGCCTCGCTCGGCAATGGCGGTATACTAGAGACAGCAATCTTATACAAACTGGAGCCCTCGTTATGACAAAAAGACTCTATCGCTCAACCAAAGACCGCAAAATAGCTGGCGTGTGCGCAGGTATCGCAGAGTATTTCAATATTGATCCGACGATAGTACGTGTCATTGCATTTCTGCTCTTGCTGCCGGGTGGACTGCCAGGTTTCGTTCCCTACGTCATCCTCTGGGTGATTGTGCCAAACAATCCGCACAAATAGCCTTGCACTATCAGCAAAGCGATGGTATGCTAGCCTCATGAAGACATTGTTCATGCAGCCGCAAATTTTTGCACCCTATAATCACAAGGGCGGCATTGCATGTGGCGAAGCGTGGCTGGATTCATAAACATTATTTTATCCGAAAACCACTACACCTTCGCCCACCAGCGAAGGTTTTTCGTTTTCGAGACAGAGAGAAAGGATCACAAATGGCATTTGGACCGATCATGACCATACCCAACAAAAATCACACTATCATCCTGGCACCGTTTGAGCGCGAGGATTCACTAGAGTTTATCAACCCCGGCATGCAACAAATGGGCGTCACGAAATATCTCAGTCGGCGAAGCGCTCCTGTGACCGACGATGAGTATGAGTGGTACGAATCTATTCGCAAAGCCAAAGACAACGTCATCTGGGGTGTTTGGCTGGAGCACAACAAGACGCGCGAGCTTGTTGGCGTTACAGAACTGATGGAAATTCGCTACAGCCATGTCAACCAAGCCACCAGCGGTATACAGATTAGTAAGCCGGAATATTGGGGTATGGGGATTGCAAGCCTGGCGCACCGAGCGCGCACATGGTATGCGTTTGAACAGATGGGATTGCACCGCGTGAAGTCCGCCGTCATTCACGGCAATATCGCCAGCCGCAAGGCACTTGAAAAAGTCGGCTATACATCCGTCTACACCGAACGCAACGACATGTTTGTCGACGGGCAGCTGCGCCACACGGATTGCCTCGAACTACTCAATCCTGCAGAGACTTTTTGGGCGCAGTGGTGGGGGAGCGACACGCCAGGCGAAGAGGCAGCCAAAGCCCGAGAGCGGACAGTCGAAACATTGCAATGGTGCGAGAAACACCTCCGAACATAGCGCCAATCTCATATATATTGTATAATGTAAAGTGCTAGACCCTCGACGAAAGGAAAGAGAGTGAACTCTATCGTGAGTTTCACGATGCACAAGATTGTGCGTGGTGTCGGCAAAATCAACGAAGACGACCAGAACAAGTGGAAGCGCCGATTCAAATCCTGCAGCAAACACCGCATCCGCAGCCTGCGCTTCGAGCCCGTCGCATCCCATGGCATGATCAATCACAAAGTTCGCTGCGTGATTGAGTTTCATGGCGACGCCGACGTCTCGACAGCACAGCGCATGGCAAACAAAGCTGGCCTGGCGTATGTGAAGTTCGGCGATTTTTGTCAGGAAGCCCCTCGCCCGAGCAGCACCTAGCGACGCTTGCGGTAGTAACCCCGCGAGCTATGCCCGCTCTGACACTCAAGCCCGCCTTGCAGCATGTCGAGCGGGCTTGAGTTTTTTTGGACCATTAGTAATGGTACCGCAAAATTGAAAAACCCGCACCAAAAAACGATGCGGGCAAGCACTTTTTCGCCGTGCTTCTAGGCGGCCTCACTAGAGAACTCTACTGCCACGGATACGATCCATGCGCGAGATTGACGTCCTCGAACCTCCACTCGTCACGCACGCGCAGCGCGAGCACCACGAACGACCTGTCGGTGTTGCGCTTGTACGCAACGCTCTGATTCATCTCGTGAAACTGCTCGCTTGACATGCCGAGGTACAGCATGATGTTGCGCGACATGTCCGGGCCGCTACCGCTGTAGCCAAGCAGTGCATGCTCGGCATACACCAGCGGCTCCGGGTTCGGACCGTCGGCCGCCACGTAGAAAACCGCGCCGCGGTACTCTCGCTTGCCGCCATTGTCGATGTGATGGACGAACTCCACCCGCCGAACAGCATCAGTGTGCGCGTCGATGATGGCGCACACCCGCTGAGCCGTCTGGGTCGACGCATAGTCGGCGACATAGTGCTGCGCGTGCAGCACGGGTGTGAATCGCGACTCTGCGGTGGGACGCTCCACAAACAAAACAGCCATGACAAACTCCTACATTTGCAGTGAAAGCCTATGCGATTCGATAGACCTAACTATATTATACCACAAAAATAAATATATTGGAATAGTCTACGCGATATCGAGGAGGTTGCCGAGTAAACCACGGTCGAAGCCGAGCACGCCATCAACTTTACCATTATCATCTTCGACAGTCGTAAACGGCACACCAGATTGGCCGCTTTGCTGCACCATCATTTGCGCCGCATACGGGTTTTTGTCGACAAGGTAGTCGGTGTATTCGACACCTTTGTCGTCGAGCCATTTTTTGAGCATGACGCAGTAGGGGCAGGTGGTGGTGCTGTAGACGGTTACTTTTTTCATACTAATTGCTCCTTTGTTGATTACATTTTTTGCACACGCCAGACACCGTGAGACTACCAGAGATTGAGCAGCCGTCGCCAATTTCTCGCTCGATAATTGGGCGAATGACATTTCCAAGTTTGGCATCTTTGAGCATACCGCAGCCGTTGCACATAAAGTGATCATGTGGCTCGAGATTGGCGTCGTAGCGCATGGTGTTGGACAGGCTCGGAGCAAGCTGTAATTTGCCACGCCCGGCAAGCCGACAGGTGATTCTGTGCACCGTGGTGGCGCTGAGGTCGGGGTAGTCGGTGTGGAGTGCTGCCAATATCTCGGCGTTGGTAGCATGGCCAACGCGCAACACATAATCAGCCACAGCTGCTGTGTATTTGGTGGTGCGCGACGCGACGCTTGTTTTATTCATACTCCAGAGTATAACAGACTTTACATATTATTGTAAATGATTTACATTAAATACAGAAACTCAAGCAAGGAGAAACTTATGGACAGAATTATTGTCGACCTACGCAGTCCACTCGAATACAAAATAGGGCACGCCAAAGGTGCTATCAACATTTCACCAATGGATATTATGAATGGGGTGCCAAAACAACTGGCAGACGTGGCAAAAGACACCGAAGTTATCTTGTACTGCATCAGCGGCGCACGATCAAATACCGCTACGCACATCCTGCGTCAGTATGGATTTACAAATCTCGTCAATGGCGTAAATAAGGAGCAGGTGAAGGCAAGGTATCTCTAGTAACTGCTATTTACGGCGAGAATCGCGCAGCCAGCGCATGATTCGTTGCGGCAAGCGAGTTGGCAGCTCAGCAAGTGCCGTCAGCGGCGCAGCAGGAGAGAGGTCTTCGAGTATATCGAGTATGCGAGCTGGCTTGGTGACGGCGTGGCGCGCAGCAGTATCGCCCTGACCAACTTTGATGGTGACGGCGTTTGGGTTGTCGCGTAGCTCGCGGAACATATCTTCGTCGGTGTAGTCGTCACCCGCGCAAAACACAAAGTCTGCCGGGTAGCGGCGCAACAACTCACGCACCACGCCGCCTTTGGT
>JAPUEH010000016.1:10964-57802 GCA_027492635.1 Candidatus Saccharimonadota bacterium | reverse complement strand
ACTGGGGACACAAGGCTCTTCAGGCCTCTGCTCTACCAACTGAGCTAAAGAGCCACACGAAATGTATGGATTCATGACTTGTTTTATGCCGCACATGGGACGGCCTTGGCTTCTGCTCTACGAATATTTGCGTTTCACGCAGCGCAGGAGCTAAAGAGCCACAACATAGTTGCGCTCATGTGTTATTTTATGCCGTCAATGAGATTCGGCCTGGCCTCTGCTCTACAATTTCTTCTGACGCTGCTTCGCAGGCGATGAGCTAAAGAGACATGCTCCTGTATATTCTACCGAAAAGATACAAAAACTACAAGTGGTGGGCAAAGAATGGTTTTTTGCTATACTAGGAGATGTAACTTTGGCGCGTTGGCGGAGCAGTTACGCAGCGGTCTGCAAAACCGCGTAGACGGGTGCGACTCCCGTACGTGCCTCCAAAAAATGGTCTTTGGATTTCCAGAGGCTATTTTTGTTTGAGCAGTGCAAGCAACTCCGGAAACGTTGCATCGTTGAAATGCCCTTTGTCCTCGAATATGTGCGAGGTTGCATTCGGCAAGTCTGCTTGAAATTTGGCAAGTTCGAAAAACGGCACTACAGGGTCATCTTTGCTGTGAAACAGGTGTACTTCTCGGGCGCTTTTTACGACGTTTTGCGCCGACAATACCTTGAAGCTGCCTAATTCTTCGGCGGTTTCGTCATCGTAAGCACCCGAAATAAGAATAAGTTGGCGCACTGGAGCTGGTAGTGGATTTTCGTGGAGATATATGGCAAGAAACATTGCGCCAAGTGAGTGGCCAACGAGCCGTACGTCATTATCCAAGAATGGTAATAATTTTTCAAAGTAGATTCTCCATTCGTCATACACCGCGTTATATCCATTGGGAAATGTCGGCAGCAATACATCGGCTTCTGGCATTTGCTCGGCTATCCAGGGTTTCCATTTTTGCTGGTACTTGAGTCGTTCATAATGTATCTCCATTGATTTGAGATTGTCGAGATATGACTTATGCGAGTTGAAGCTGCTTCCGCCATGAATAATTACCACTTGTTTCATGTTTTCTAGTATACTGGAAACTACGCGCGGATGGTGGTCTGCGTGAACGCAAATAATCGTAGACAAGCTCGTGCCACCTGAAGATAACTATTTCTGATAGAGCGAGTTTTTGCAAATAATCTACGCGCGGATGGTGGAATTGGTAGACACGAGAGACTTAAAATCTCTTGCCTGAATAAGGCGTGCGGGTTCGATTCCCGCTCTGCGCACCAAGTTGATTCTTAGAACCACTCCTTATTCGAGTGGTTTTTTGTGTAGTAACAGCCTAACAGGCTTTAATTGTGCTACTATAAATAGTACAGATGCGAGAAGTGTCACAGAATACAAACTATAGGAGGTGTAAATGGGCGGTTTTCTAATATTTCTAATTATTATTGTGGCAATGGTTATCCTAAGTGGTATTAAGGTTGTCAATCAGTATGAGCGTGGCGTTGTCCTGACACTCGGTAAGTTTACGGGTATTCGCAATCCAGGGCTTCGAATTGTCATCCCAATGTTTCAGCGCCTTATCCGCGTTGATGTGCGTAGCACGCCTATCGATGTGCCAAAGCAAGAGGTGATTACCAAAGACAATGTCACAGTAGGCGTCGATGCGGTGGTGTATTTCCGTGTGATAGATGCGCCAAAAGCTGTACTTGAAACAACAAACTATATCTATGCGACAAGCCAATTTGCTCAAGCAGCTCTTCGTGATGTGACGGGTAATGTGGATATGGACGACCTACTGAGTAAGCGGGAAGAGATTAGCCAGCAGATTAAAGATATCGTTGATCGCCAGACGGATCAATGGGGTATTGATGTCGAGGCTGTGAAAGTGCAAAATATTGAATTGCCCACAGATATGAAACGTGCGATGGCCAAACAGGCCGAAGCTGAGCGGGAGCGCCGCGCAGTGATTATTACTGCAGAAGGTGAAAAGGCTGCGGCAACCGCAGTTGCAGAGGCGGCAGCAATGCTTGCCAAGATTCCTGGTGGTATCAGTATTCGTACACTCCAAACTCTTGAAAAAATTAGCGCAGAACCAAGCCAAAAGACGCTGTTTGTGCTTCCGGCGGATCTTACCGAGACAGTTGGAAGGATTTTGCAGAAGTAATTTCTAAGAGGACAGTAGAAAAAATAGCGAGATTACGCTATAATTAGTAGCATAGAACTTTACATATAGAAGGGAAATTCATACATGTCAATTGGTCTTATTATCTTGTTGATCGTCATCGGTCTGATTGTGCTAATCGGAGGATTTCTGTGGGCGACATATAACGGTCTGGTTACTCTTAAGATTCGTGTTGACGAAGCATGGAGCGATATCACTGTACAACTGAAGCGTCGCGCTGATTTGATCCCAAATCTTGTCAATAGCGTTAAGGGCTATGCTGCACACGAGAGTGGCGTGTTCCAAAAAGTCACAGAAGCTCGCTCTGCAGTAATGGACGCAAAAGGTGTCAAAGAAACTGCTGATGCAGAAAACATGCTCGAAGGCGCGCTAAAAAGTCTCTTTGCTGTAGCCGAGGCGTATCCGGACCTCAAAGCAAACGAAAACTTCTTGCAGCTACAAAACGAACTTGTTGACACAGAGGACAAAATCCAAGCATCTCGCCGCTTCTATAACGGTGGTGTGCGCGATCTCAACACTAAGATTCAGGTTTTTCCAAACAATGTATTTGCCGGTATGCTTGGTTTCAAAGAGCGTGAGTTCTTCGAAGTCGAAGATATGGCAACTGTGGAAAATCCTGTAGAAGTAAAGTTTTAGTCCAAGGCTACAAAGAGAAAATACGCGACAACTATGTATAATGCAATAGCGGCCAACAAACGAAATACCGTCTTAATTATGGCGGTGTTTGTTGGTATTATTGGCGCGATTGGCTGGTTTGTGAGTGCTCTGTATGGCAATACGTCTATCTCTTATTGGGTGGTGGGCGGTGCTGCAATCTATGCATTGATTCAGTACTTTGCAGCTAGCAAACTTGCAGTTGCGATGACGGGCGCTGTAGAGATCGAGAAAAAAGATAATCCCAGGCTATATCGAATTGTTGAGAATCTGGCTATCACCGAAGGTATGCCTATGCCAAAAGTCTATATTATTGATGATCCAGCCCCAAATGCATTTGCAACCGGACGTGATCCTAAGCATGCAATCGTGGCTGCGACGACAGGCATTCTAGATATCATGAACGACCGCGAGTTGGCGGGTGTCATGGCACATGAGCTGGGTCACGTGAAGAATTATGACATACGAGTCTCTATGATTGCGTTTGGTCTCGTGAGTGCGATTGGTATTTTGTCGGATATAGTGCTGCGTATGTTGTTCTTTGGCAACAGTGACAATCGTAACGTGCATCCGCTTGTCTATGTGATCGGCATCGTTATTGTCGTGCTAGCTCCGATTATGGCGGCTATTGTACAGATGGCTGTAAGCCGTCAGCGTGAATATTTGGCTGATGCATCCGGTGCGATGACAACTCGTGATAGTGAAGGTCTTGCAAGCGCGCTCGAAAAACTACAGGAGTATGGCAAGCCTATGCAAAAACAAAGTACTGCAACAGCGCACCTATTTTTTAACAACCCACTCAAGTCAGGATTTTTCAATAAACTGTTTAGTTCGCACCCGCCGCTTGATGAGCGTGTGTCACGACTGAGGAAAAATGCTACTAAATTCTAATTATTGACCACTGTCTGTTATTATGCCGAAAAAAACCACTTCATCTCAAGCCTCAACAGGAGCAAAGAAGCCGTCAAGAAAAGCTTCTACTGCTAAAAAAGCAGGTGTTGCTGTGAGGAAAAAGTCTCCACTTCAAAAGCGAAATCTATGGCAGCGAGTGAAGTATGGGGCCAAAAAAAGTTGGCACACAATTGTGATATGGACGAAGATGCGCGCGAGTTCTGTCGCTGAGCGCAGGGCATCATACCTTCGCCGCCGGCCACATAGAAGTTTTCAGCTTACGCGCCGAAGGGACTATACACGATCGCTTAAGCTGCCAGGATACCTCGCATTTACAATTGAAGTATGGGCAATGCTGTGGCGGCATAAATGGACGTTCATATTGTTGGGTATTTTGTTCGCTGTACTTACTATTTCGTTTGGACTTCTTGGCTCACAGAGTACATATCAGCAAATCGGCGACTTGCTTGATGTGACACAACCTGAAGGTCTTTTCGAAGGAGTGTCGGGTGAAGTGGGCAAGGCAGGACTTGTGTTGCTTTCTTCGATTACGCAGTCGCTTTCTGCAACTGATGAGAGCACAGCATGGCAACGAGCGACGGCTGCTTTCTTTGCGTTATGTGTTTGGCTAACTGTCGTTTGGCTACTTCGTAATATTATGGCGGGCAAGCGTGTGAAGCTGCGTGATGGTCTTTATAGTGGCGGTTCACCGATTTTATCGACGTTTTTGGTATTTTTTGTTATGCTTATCCAGCTTGTGCCTATGGCTCTCGCGATTATCGTGGCGAGTGCAGGGTGGCAAACGGGATTTATAAAAGAAGGCGCGGTATCGATGGCGGCCGGTTTGGGGCTTACGCTTGTGATTGTCGCGTCGCTATATTGGACGGTGAGCACGTTTTTTGCACTTGTGATCGTAACACTACCTGGCATGTATCCATTTCGGGCGATTGCAATCGCGGGTGATTTGGTGGTCGGTAGGCGATTACGGCTGATGTATCGTATCGGATGGCTGTTGCTGTCGATTGTTTCATGGTGGTTGGTTGTCATGATTCCGATTATTTTGTTGGATTCATTTGCAAGTGCTAAATTTGAATTTATCGCAAATATACCGATTGTGCCGCTCGCAATGCTTATGATGGCGACTTTTACCATTATATGGTCGGCGACATATATCTATCTTTTGTATCGCAAGGTGGTAGATGATGATGCCAGCCCAGCCTAGCGAGCGTGTGCGTGAACTGCGTGAGCTAATTAATCGCTATAGCTACGAGTATCACGTACATGATGCACCGACAGTGAGCGATGCCGTATACGATAGCTTGTTTAATGAGCTCAAAAATCTGGAGGTGGCTCATCCTGAGCTGATAACGGCCGATAGTCCTACGCAACGTGTTGGCAATGAGCTGAGAGGTGGTTTTCAAAAGGCTACTCACAGTACCCGTATGCTGAGTTTGAATGATGTGTTTGATATTGAGGAGGTGCGTGCGTGGGTGGCGCGTATGGACAAATTATTGCCAGGACGTACACACGAGTTTTTTGCGGATATCAAGATGGACGGACTGGCTTGCGCATTGGTGTATCAAGACGGTGCGCTGGTGCAGGCTATTACGCGTGGCGATAGTTATGTGGGCGAGGATGTGACGAACAATGTGAGAACAATTAAAAATGTACCACTGCGACTACGGAGGCAAAAAGGCTATGAGCAGTTTCTGGAGGGTCGTACTGAAGTGCGCGGCGAAATCGTCATGCTCAAAAAGGATTTTGAGAAGCTCAATAAGCGCCAGCGAGAGCGCGGCGAAGCAGAATTCAAGAATCCGCGTAACTTGGCGGCTGGTACGATTCGACAGCTTGATCCAAAGCTTGTTGCGGCGCGTCCACTTACATTTATCGCTTATGATTTATTGCGTGATAATTCGACTGAGATTTTGACGCATATGGCGGCTTATGAAACGATTAGTACAATCGGCATCCGTCGCAATCCGCAGGCGAGTGTTTTCGATGGTCTGGATGATGTGACGAAATTCGTCCATACGTGGGACAAAAAGCGCCAGGAGTTACCCTTTACTACAGATGGCTTGGTGATAAAGGTGAACAATCGTGCACAGTACTCTGAGCTTGGTGTAGTGGGCAAGCAGCCTCGTGGAGCTGTCGCCTATAAATATGCTGCCGAACAAGCGACGACAGTCGTGAAAGATATTGTGATTAGTATTGGTCGCACTGGCGCCGCAACGCCCGTCGCGGTGTTTGATCCTGTGCAAGTGGCAGGCAGCACGGTACAGCATGCAAGTTTGCATAATGCTGATGAGATTGCGCGTAAGGATGTGCGAATTGGTGATACGGTAATTATTTTTAAGGCTGGCGATATCATTCCGCAAGTTGAAAGTGTCGTGATGGAGTTACGGCCTAAGACGGCCGAGCGATTCGACTACCAGAAGGCGCTTAAGGCTCAGTATCCCGAGTTAGAGTTTGAGCGTACGGGACAAGACGTAGTCTACCGTGTCAAAGGCTCAAATAGCGATTTGATTCTTAAACGAGCGGTCGAGTATTATGCGAGCAAAGGCGCACTTGATATCGATACATTGGGCGAAAAAAATGTCGTCGCGCTGGTCGATGCGGGGTTGGTACGTGATGCGGCCGACATTTACAAACTGACCTACGAAGACGTTGTCAAGCTTGACCGTTTTGCTGATGTATCGGCGCGAAAACTGGTGGTGGCAATCCAGGCTAAGAAAACGCCGCCACTCGAAAAATTTATATTAGGTTTGGGGATTCGCCATGTCGGTACGCAGACGGCGATTGATTTGGCCAACACATTTCATACCGTAGAGGCGTTGCAAACCGCCACAATTGAACAGCTCGAACAAGTCGATGGTATTGGCAAAGTGGTAGCCGAAAGTATCGTGGCGTGGTGTGCTGACGAAGACAACATCGCGCTACTCGACAAATTCTCGGCACTCGGCGTGCGCCCGCACTACGAACAAAAAAATGGCAAACTCGTCGGCCAAAGTTTCGTCATCACTGGCTCGCTCTCCGGCATGAGCCGCGACGTGGCTGCCGACAAAATCCGTGCCTTGGGCGGTACATTCCAAACGTCTGTCGCCAAAGACACGACCTATCTGGTAGCGGGTGGCAAAATCGGCGCTAGTAAACTCAAAAAAGCCGAGAGTTATGGTACAAAAATCATTAGCGAAGATGAGTTGCTAGAAATGATAGGAGGCGATACATAGTGCGAGACACACTTGAACATCTACGCGCAATTCACTTTGACATGGATGGTGTGATTGCTGACACCGAGCCGTTTCATGTCGAAGCAGAACTTCAAACATGCCGAGATTTTCATATCGAGATTGATGAGTCGAAATGGGGTGGATTCAAGGGGATGACGGCAAAAGCGATTTTTGATTATCTTATCTTGGAGTTTGGTGATGAGTCGTATCATAACGCGGATGCAATGATACGCCACAAAACAAATCTTTTTATTGAAAAAGCCCGCGACGAAGCTGAGCCTATCGATGGCGTTATGGATTTTTTGGAATTTTCACGGCAACGATTTGACCGCGTGAATTTGGTGACGTCGAGTAATCGCCGTGTGCAAGAGTGTTTGATTGGTAAATTTGGTTTGGCTGGATTGTTCGACCATATCACAACAGGCGATGACGTGATGAACGGCAAACCGCACCCAGAACCGTACCGTCGCTCGGTAGATGCAAGCGGTGTCGCGGCTGGTCAATCAATCGTCGTCGAAGACTCTAAAAGCGGTATCGAATCGGGTCGCGCGGCTGGGTGTAATGTGCTCGCAGTCACGACATCGCATACGCCAGATGAACTAGTCGTCGTGCGTCCTCGCTGGATAGTTAAATCCTACGCCGAAGCAAGACAGCTACTATGATTAAAAATTGCCACACCAACCAAGCTGTGCTATTCTAACAATATGCAAATGACCTACAAAACAGGAACATCATCGTCGGATCGAAGCATGTGTTCGATCGATAGTTCGTGTGTGTCATAGATAACCTATAAATAGTATCACAATAAAACACCGCTCGATCGAGCGGTGTTTGTTTTATGTAAAAAGGAGCGAGTATGAACGAAAAACAACAAGCAAAAGCGGTGATTTTAGAAGATATTCATCCATATGCAAGAGAGTTATTTACCGAGGCTGGCGTCGAGGTTGAGACGTTTGCAAAAGATGTGAGCCACGATGAGTTGGCGGATAAATTACAGGGAGCGCAATTTCTAGGTGTGCGCTCTGGGCCGACGATTAGTGGCGAGGCAATTCGTGTTGCGAATAATTTGGTGGGTATAGGCTGCTACTGCGTTGGCACAAGTCATATCGATAAGCAAGTAGCAACGGAGCAAAACGTCGCGGTATTCAATGCGCCGTTCGATAATGGCAGGTCTGTTGCGCAGCTGGTGATTGGCGCAACGTATTCTTTGTTTCGACGGTTGCATGAACATAATAGCAATCTCCACGCGGGTGCGTGGAGTAAGACCGAGGCGCACAGTTTTGAACTAACTGGCAAAACGATGGGCGTACTGGGGTATGGAAATATTGGTCAGCAAGTGGGCGATTTGGCAGAGGCCAATGGTATGAACGTGATCTATTACGATAATGTCGAACGCGCGCCTCGCGGCTGTGCTGAACCACGTGGTAAACGGGCATTGCTGGAAGAGGCGGATGTCGTAACGGTTCATATACCGGGTGGGCTGGGCGGTCCGGCAATTGGCGCCGAAGAGCTTACGGCCATGAAAAACGAGGCATATCTCATAAACGCCGCTCGCGCCGAGGCGGTGGATTATCAGGCGCTCGCCAGTAGGTTACGCCAGAATAAGCTCGCGGGCGCTGCGCTTGATGTGTTTTTTGACGAGCCAAAAAAGCGTGGCCATCATTTTGTGAGTGAGTTTCAGGGTGATCAGCGAGTGCTATTGACGCCGCACATCGGTGGTTCGACGCTTGAAGCGCAGCGCAGTGCGGCAGAGACTGTCACGAATGCAATGCTTAAGCATTGGCGGGCGGGAATGGCACGTGGTGGCACGATGGGTCGTGACAGCCTTCAGTATTAAGTGTCACGGACTGGCCTTTTGGTTGATGGTGTATCATATTTTACACGACAGGTAAATCAGATGGAGTGATAAAGCGTGTCCCAGATTGGTGCGATAGTGTACCTGCAATCACCTCTTCTGCTCGCCCATCGGCAATAAACGTCTCGATGTTATTTGCGGCTGCCCGTCTTGCTGCATACAGCTTGGACGCCATCCCGCCGCGCGAGTGGGTGTCCTGCGAATCGTTGATATAGCGGGATACATTGTCATCTGGATGTACGACCTCGATGCGCGATGACTCGTCGTGAATATCCGCGTAGAGACCATTGGTGTTGGTAAGTAGGATGAGCTTGATGGATGAAAACGCGTCTTCTTTTTGCATCGCGACTGCAAGTTCAGTCGCGAGCTGATCGTTGTCGCCAAAGGTAATTTCGTCGTTACTAATGGTGTCGTTTTCGTTGACCAAAAACACATCGCCATGCGACAAGCAGCAGAGAATTACTTTGCAGATTTGCGTTCGCATGGTTTCATCATGCAGCTCTCGTTTGGTGAGAAGTGTTGAGCTGACTCGGTCGGCACCTATGTGCTCTTTCCAGTTTTGTACCACCGTGTCCCAGCCGCGCGCGGCATAGCGCTGGAGCTCGATTGTATTATCGACGTGCTCGCGCTTTTTGGCAGCACCTAGGATGCCCGCACTAATAGCTCCGGACGAGACGAGCACAACTGCGTACCCGGCTTTTTGCAAGGCGTGTATCTCGTTGCCAATATGTGTAAATACGCTGCTGTGCAGTGTATCGTAGTCGTGATCGACGAGCGTGTTTGTGCCGACTTTGATAATGATAAGTTCTTTTTTCTGCATGAGTATTTTCACTGTAACATATCTTGAGCTGCTAGAGTACAATAAGAAGTATGCCAACATTTCGATATGCAAAATTAGTACGTGACAATATTCCTGAATTTCATAAATCGAGCGGTCATATAGTGAACGGTCGTCGGCTTGCGGGCGCAGTATTACGCAGCGCGCTGACGAGCAAACTACATGAAGAAGCCGACGAAGTCGCGACCGCCAGTACAAAAAAAGAGTTGATAGAAGAAATCGCTGATGTGCAGCAGATTATAGACGACTTGTGTGCGCATGAAAAGATTACAAAATCCGAAATCGCAGAAGTACAAAAGTCAAAAGCCGAGCGTAAAGGCGGTTTTGCAAACGGAGAGTATATCGAAACGGTGACGATAGCGGACGAAAACGATAAATGGGCGCAGTACTGCCGTGAGTCGCCAGAAAAATATCCAGAAGTAAACCAATCTGGTCACGTCAATCCTGAATTACCAGCATTAGAAAAAGGAATATATCGGCATGCAAAAAGTGGTAAATTGTATGAGTTGACACATGTCTCATTTCACACCGAGACTAATGAGCCACTGGTACTGTATAGGCCGCTCTATGAGTCGAAGTACGAGATATTTGTGAGGCCGTATAATATGTTTGTCGCCAGTGTTGAGTTGGATGGTAAAATGATGCCGAGATTTGAGAAAGTCGATGAGTAACGTGTTTTTTGTCACTGGTAATGCCAATAAATTTTATGAAGCTTCGCAGATCTGCAAAAATTTTGATATAGAGCTGATACAAAAAACGATTGATATTGATGAAATTCAGCATCATGACTCGCTCAAGATCGCTGAAGCAAAAGCACGTCGAGCCTATGAATGTGCGGGCGAGCCAGTGGTGGTAAATGATTCGAGCTGGGAAATACCTGCACTTGGTGGATTTCCTGGCGGCTACATGAAAGACGTCACGTCGTGGCTCGCGACCAAAGATTTTCAGCTGCTTATGAGCGACAAGGACGACAAGCGGATTTTTTTGCACGAAGTGGTTGTGTATTGTGACGAAAGTTCGCTCAATGTATTTACTTTTCGTAGACTAGGGTACTTTCTGGATATACCGCGTGGAAATTCTCTCCCGAGTTTTTCTAAACTGGTACAAATGGAAAGTGATGACATGACAATCTCTGAGATTTTTGATAAAGGCGAATGGGATACGAGTAGTCCGGATGAGTATAAGCATTGGTACGATTTTGCCAAATGGTATAAGGAAGAGAGATAAGATGACGAAATTGACGTTTGTTACAGGTAATCAACACAAGGCTGATCAGTATGCAAGGCTACTTGGCATGCCGCTGGCGCACCAAAAAATCAACCTCGATGAGATTCAGTCGGCTAGTATTGAAGAGGTTGCGCGTCACAAAATAGACCAAGCGTATGCCGTAGCTGGTGTGCCAGTTATCATCGATGATTTTGGGTTTGGCATCGATGAGCTGAATGGTCTGCCCGGGCCATTTACGAAATTCTTTGTCGAGCCGACGGATGGTCTAGAGAAGTTGTGCCGCATTACCGATTCGCTTGATAGTCGAGCAGCAAAAGTTGTGTGTGCGATCGCCTACAAAGACGCGCACGAGACAAAGATATTCGTTAAAGAACTTGTTGGTACCGTGGCACGTCATCCACGCGGGACACTCGGCATCGCAACAGACATGATTTTTGAGCCAGCGGGATATGGCGGCCGTACTCGCGCAGAGCTGACGCAGGCTGAATACGACGAGGTGTATCTTGGTGTGCGCCCGGTGGAAGAACTGCGGGCGTTTCTGGCGACTCGCGCTGTATAATGGAGCTATATGTCGCGCTACAGAAAAGCTCAGAAACTTAGCTACGCAGAGTACGCTCGCGCTATTGCCCATGTGGGTGCGACAGTTTTCCGTTTGTCGCCAAGCGCGGGTATTGTGCAACTTCTCGATAGTGTTATTCGGGCGATTTTGCCGATAGCAACGACGTATTTTGCCGCGCTCACGACAACGGCGCTGGCCGATGCATATGCCGGTAATGAACAGGCTGCACGGCATGTGTTTTGGTATGTGTTGGCGACGTCGGGCATCAGTGTCATTATGCTGCTATGGACGAGCGTAAGTAATTACGTCGAGCAAAAAACTCGCTACGTGATCGAATCTGCGGTCGAGGATCGGATGAAGCTGCATTTTGGATCGTTGCCGTTTGCGCTCTACGACGACAAAGAGGTGATCGATCTCAAAGAAAAAGCTGAGCGATTTAGCCGTGTATTTGGATATATCTTTAGTACAATCGGCTCAATGATCGTGAGTAGTATTGGTGCGGTTGGATCGGTGATTGCGCTGCTGGTGGTGAATGTGTGGCTTGGTGTAGTGGTATTTTTGGCAATCTTGCCCGTAGTCGTGATTCAGCTGCGTCTCGCCCGCGAACAATCGCGTCATTGGGAAGGTAACATTACGAACCGTCGACGCATGGCGAACCTTTCGTGGCTCGTGAGCGATTCTCGGTCGATAGCGGAGATGCGGGTCTACGGTGTCTTGAAGAAGCTGATTGCGGAATATAGACGACTCCGTGAAATGGACGAAAAAGAACGGCTACAGCTTGAGCTGCGAACTATTTGGAAGCAAGCCGTTGCCGAAATCGGACAGGCGTTTGTCGAGCTGGGTGCGCTGGTGTGGATTGTGGTGCAGATTATCGATAGATCGCAGCCGGTCGGGCAGTTTCTCTTTGTGCAGCAGATGGTGGCGCGCGCGATGAATCAGGCAAATGATCTTGCTAGGCAGCTTGGTCGCATGGACGAGGATTTGGCAAATCTCGTCGATTATCAGAGGTTTATGGAAATCGCGAGCGACGTCGAGCGACCACATAAACTCAGCAGCGTACCGCAGCGCATTGAGTTACAAAATGTGTCTTTTGCCTACCCAAAGACCGACAAAGAGGTACTTCAGTCCATCAACCTGACAATTAACGCCGGGCAGCATGTCGCAATCGTTGGCGAAAATGGCGCTGGCAAAAGCACGCTTATTAAGTTGATAATGGGATTATATGCTCCGACATCGGGACAAGTGATAGTTGATGGCAAAAACCTCACTGATGTGCAGCCAGAATCGTGGCACCGCCATATCGCACTTCTCGTGCAAGATTTTGTGTCGTATTATTTTGCCACAATCAACGAAAATATCACGCTGGGAGACGTCACGCGAAAGCCAGACAAGCAACGTATCGAACAGGCGATGAAAAACGCGAGATTTAATGACGTTATAACAGGACTTGTGCATGGCGGCGATACATATATCAACCGTTGGATGGCAGAGGATAATGACGAAGCAACGGCGGCGGATTTAAGCGGCGGGCAATACCAGCGCCTCGCGCTCGCGCGCAATTTTTATCGCGACAGTCCCATTATCATTCTCGACGAGCCGACAAGCGCGATAGATGCGCTGGCGGAATCGCGAATCTTTAACCACCTTTTTACGCAAAAGGACAAGACGCTTATCATGATCAGTCATCGCCTCACGACTATCGAAAAAGCCGATTGCATTTATATGTTCGAGCACGGCA
The DNA here is from genome assembly GCA_027492635.1 of Candidatus Saccharimonadota bacterium. Classification (GTDB taxonomy): domain Bacteria; phylum Patescibacteriota; class Saccharimonadia; order Saccharimonadales; family Saccharimonadaceae; genus Mycosynbacter. The sequence goes on along the minus strand of JAPUEH010000016.1, from coordinate 44,654 downwards.
AAGTTGTTGAACAAGGCACGCATAAGGAGTTGGCGACTAAAAAGGGTGCCTACTACCATATGTTCAAAAGTCAGCTCCACGAGTAAATGCTTACGGTTTGCTACAATAGAGGATAGACTATGGACACATTTGATTATCGCTATGATTGGCAACGGGATATTCTTCCGAGAATACCTCGCTTAGAGCAGTCAGATCAAGGTTATACAAACGCGTACACGGGGCTTATTAACCTTGTGGGTGGCACGCAGGTATTTGTAAAGTGCGCCATGGATGACAATTCAGCTCGGTGGGCTAAAAAAGAGGTGCAGAGCTATAGATTGTTGCAAAATGCGGGCTATGAGCACATGCCAAAACTTCTCGCTGTAAGTCCGGACGAAACATCATTTGCGATAGAGGCATTGCTCGGATATGATTTTGCGCCAAAATGGGACGAGCACAAGTTGCACGCTATCATGCGTGCGCGCAAAACTCTTAAGTCACTTCGTTATTTGTTTGAGGGCGATAGAGAGTTTTCGATGCGTCAAGTTGTAGGCGCGGAAAATCGTTGGCCGATGCTGCGCAATGAAGATATCTTCGCGCGAGCTAACGACGTACTCTACCAGACTGAAGGGATAAGGCTAAGCGAAGAAGCTCGCGACAGGTGCACTTCGGCATTACAGGTGTGGCGTGTGCGCCAGGATACGCTTGTTCATGGTGATCTGCGTGCCGATAACTTTGCCTACGATTCGCGTACTCGTACGGGTAAGTTGATTGATTGGACGTGGCTGTGCGTGGGCGATGATGCGCTCGATATGGCATCACTTTGCGTAGGCATCTCGCGTACTGGCTATAATGTCTATGATGCTTATCCGGATTTGTTCGATGAGTCCGCAGTTATCTCTACGATGGGCTATTGGCTTGAAGTGCTTGGCACGAGTGACGCTGAGCTTACTGACGCGCGTCGTTCGCAAGCGCGCAGTGTGAGTATTTGCCATGATCTCTTGATGGCCCGTACGCAGCTTTTAGTTTGATACAATTATAAATATGGACAAAGCAAAGCGCCGAACAAAAAAAACTCTCGTAGGAATAGTTGGTGGCATGCTGCTTATTGTCGGCGTCATCGCAATTCCCTATCCTGGCCCTGGATGGCTCATCGTATTTACGGCGCTTGCGATTCTGGGTACTGAATTTCACTGGGCAAAGAGAATTCTGATATTTGCAAAAGGGAAGTATGATCGATGGCAGGAGTGGTTGGCGGCGCAACACTTTGCCGTGAAAGCTTTTTTTTGGTGCATGACGGCTGCTGTTGTTGTGGTGACGCTGTGGCTTCTGAACGGCTATGGCTTTATGAATAAGTTGCTTGGTTTTGGTTGGGATTGGATTGAGTCGCCACTGCCTATCCCTGGCAAATAACATGCTTGTGTTTTGCGTTCAAGTTGTTACAATGAAACGTGAGCTGGTGCGCAAGGGGGCGACCTTTTGCCGCTGACAACACAAACACACAATGTCAAAACACAAATAAGCGCCCCGGGTGGGCGCGTAGCAGCTCTTTTATGGTATTATCTCTAGTATGAAGCACAATAATCTTGCACTTAAATGTTTTTCACCGCTTGTAATGATTCTTACATTTGTATTTGAGATCGTCGCTGCGGCCATCGTCTTGATTCGTTATCGACGATTGCCAGAGGCCAAGCTTGTTATTGCTGTTCTTGTATGTTTGGCAATTTTTCAACTGGCGGAGTATATGATTTGCGTGAGTGCATTTGGCTTGTCGAGTCTTGACTGGTCGCGGGTAGGCTGGATTGCGATCTCATTTTTGCCGCCGCTTGGCATCCACTTGGGGCTTATGATAGCGGGTAAGCAGCAGAAATTGCTTATTTGGCTTGGTTATATTATTGCTATTTCATTTTCTGCTTTTTTCCTAACCGTGGGGCATGGTATCCAGAGTAGTGTATGCCTTGGTAATTATGTAATTTTTGAAGTCGCAAAGCCCGCCCTCAGTATTTACACTGCATATTACTATGCATGGCTTGTTGCGGGTATGGCGGCTGCATTTCTTTATGCTGGGGATATTCCATCAAAGCCGCGTCGAGAAGCACTCCAGTGGCTGGGGGTGGGCTACGCAGCGTTTATAGGCCCGACCATTGCGGTCAATATGATAGACCCTACGACGATAGCAGGTATCCCGAGTATTATGTGCGGCTTTGCTGTGCTGCTTGCTGCTGTGCTACTCTTTGCTGTGACGCCTCGTCTTGCAAGTGATGCAAAAAACATCAAGCATACTGCTCGAAAACAAAAATAGGCCTGCTATACTAGATGTAGTAGGGGGCATTAGCTCAGTTGGCTAGAGCGCTTCGCTGGCAGCGAAGAGGTCAGCGGTTCGAATCCGCTATGCTCCACCATATTAGATATCATAAATACTAGGAAAATCAGTGGTAATTATGCCGTATATTGGTTATGCTGGTAGGTACTATGTTTAAAAACTACGTTCGCAAAAGACTGGAAAAGTACGTCGTGCGCTATTTTCAGGCACACCCAGACGTCAAGCTTATTTGCGTGGCAGGGAGTGTCGGCAAAACGAGCACCAAGACTGCTATTGCAACCGTACTGTCGCAGCAGTATCGCGTGCGCATGCATGACGGCAATCATAATACCGAAATGAGTGTTCCGCTTGCAATTTTGGGTATTGAATACCCAAAAAATATTCAGAATCCATTTGCTTGGACGAAAGTGTTTCGAGCTGCTAAACGACGCATCAAGCAGCCTAGTGATGCGGATATTATCGTGCAAGAGCTCGGAACCGATAAACCTGGTGATATTCCTGCTTTCGGTCGCTACCTACAGCCGGATGTGGGCGTCATTACGGCTATCACTCCTGAGCACATGCAATCATTTGGTACGATTGATGCGGTTGCATCAGAGGAGCTGAGTCTAGGTAACTTTAGTAAAGTTGTGGTGATAAATCGTGATGATATAGAAGGTAGGTTTGCGCAGCTGCTGAACAATCCAAATATTGACACGTATGGTACGAGTGGAGCGGCGGAATATTCGTTTGTTGATGAAGATTTTACGATCGAAGACGGGCATAGGGGCTATTTCACCAACCCAGAGTTTGCCAACAATCTACATGCAACATTAAAAGTATTGGGTGAGCATAACGTGCGGCCAGTTGTCGGGGCGGTGGCGGCTGCGATTCGATTTGGAATGGCGCCAGAAGCTATTATTAGAGGAGTTGAGATGATACGGCCGGTACCAGGTCGCATGAATATGCTGCATGGAGCAAACAGCTCGATGATTATTGACGATACCTATAATTCTAGTCCTGCTGCAGCTCGTATGGCGCTGCAAACACTGATCAATTTGCCTGCGCCGCAGCATATAGCCATATTGGGTAGTATGAATGAGCTTGGGAGCGCTTCGGCTGCGGAGCATGAGCAAATTGGCCGTATGTGCCACCCGGATCAGATTGACTGGGTGATTACTATAGGCGAAGAAGCTGCCAAGTATCTTGCTCCAGCAGCTCAGGCTAACGGTTGCGTGGTAAAGAGCTTTGCTGATGCTATTAGTGCAGGGTCGTATATTCATCAGTTTATTGAGCCGGGCGCTATTGTTCTTGCGAAGGGTTCTGAAGGCGGCATCTTTGTAGAAGAGGCGATCAAGGTTATCCTACATTCTATTGATGATAATGAGAAGCTTGTGCGTCAGACGCCTGAGTGGCTCGAGGCAAAGGCGCAATTTTTCTCACGCTTTTAATGCACAGTGTTATAATAATAAGTAATTTAGAAGAGAGGGAGTTTTAGGGTTTATGTCAAAAAAACATGCGAGCAGTGTCGCTGCAAAGGATACGCCGTATCGTCGAATAGTAATCTTGGTGGCAGGTCTAGCCGTGGCTATTGGGGTATTTGCTGGAATAAGTATGATCGCCAGAGGGATTGGTGGAGATGAAAAAAAGATTGCCGATGCTTTAGTGGCAACACTCAAGGAGCCGTATATCAATGGGCAGGTTGCATTCGCTCAGCAAAGCCAGACGGGTACGATGGAGGCAAAAGGTAGCTTTCAGTCTGAAAACCTTGCGAAAGTCTCCCTTGACGCCAAGCTAGAAGGAGAAATGCAGAATCATAAAATCGATGTTCCATTGCAAGTATTCGGTGATTTAAAGGCGTCAAGTGTCTATGTGCACGCCAGTAACTTAACGACACTCGTTGATATGGCGGGTGCGAATATACCAGCGATTAAGGCTGATTTATCCGCAATGGCGGACAAGATCGACGGCAAATGGCTACATATCGAGCAGAAAGACAGTCGCGCGGGAGTCTGTGCTTCTAAGCTTGCGGATGTCGTAGCTCGTGATGAAGGCGCTACAAAAAAAATCATCAACATTTACAAAGACAATCGCTTTATAGAGGTTGAAAAGGTTGAAGATAAAAGCCCTGCTCGGGAATATACGGTGCATATGAACGACGAAAAACTAAAGAGTTTTATAAAAGCACTGCAGCGGCATGAGGTTTATACATCGATCAAAGAATGTAAAGACGCAGGAACATTATTTGCAAATGAGCCAGAGTCAACTCAGCAGACACAGTCTTCTAGTCAAGCGCAGGAGCCAGAACCAGCCACGGTTAAGCTAACAGTGCAAGATGGAAAAATCGTCAATCTCGCAAGCTCTTCTACGCTTAATAGTCAAATGAGCACGAGTCGCATATCGCTCAACTTTGCAAAAAACAAGCCGCTACAAAACCCTCAGGGTGAAGTGGTTGAGTATACTGAACTTCAGTCGAACATGTCCTCTCTCGGACGTATTATGCAGGAACAACTTCAGGCTGCGCAGCAACAAAGCGCGACACAGCAAAGCGGAGCGATGTGATATCTGGTATAAGCATAAGTAGTGTGATATAAATAAAGCAATGGTAAATTTGAAAAGGGTGACGGGATGAGTAGTAAGAAATCGACAGCAAAAGCAGTAAATAATGGGTTAATTATTGCGATAATTGTAGCGATTGCGCTGCTTGTGGCGGTAGTAGTTGGCTTGTTCGTCGTTATGCAGAGTCCGGATAAGCAGATTGCAAGTGGCTTTGCTAATCTTATTAAGTCCGAAACGATTGGCTTCGATGGTAAGATTGAGACGACAGGTGCATCTGGGGCGTCTTCTACGATCATGTCTGGCGTGACAAATAAGAAAGTTGCCGACGGTCAAATTCAGCTTAATCGGACTACTATTGCTGGGGCAAAATTAAATGCAAAAGTACAGCTAGCGGTAGCTGAAGACGGAGCTGTGTATGCCAAGATTGATCAGCCCAAGAAATTGATGGAATCATATGCTACGACTATGATCAACTCGGTTCCTATTAACTATGAAACCAAGCCCTCAGAGGAGCAGGCTCAGGCGTTGCAAAAACAAGTCGATGCCAACTTTGCTGCCATTGGAGATAAGGTCGAAAATAAATGGATTAAGCTCACACAAGATGATCTTCGCTCGTTTGGCGGCACAGACAAAGGCTCTGACTGCTATGTTAGTTTTGCACAGAAATTAGCAGATGACGCTGCTGCCCGTAAACAGCTCGCGAAGGCATACAGTAGCAATCGTTTCTTCAAGATTGACGAAAAGCTTGAGCGTGACGGCTCCGCGCAGGGCTATCGAGTGAGTGTCGACCAGGCGAAATATAAAGAGTTCAAATCTGCCGTTGCGGCAAATGAATCGGTGAAAAAGCTTGGTGATTGCGGCACGGATATCCTGACCCTTGGGGTTGCTGATACGCTTGGTGATCAGACCGCCGATATTTGGGTGGATCGATTCTCTCACAACATAACTCGTGTTAAATATTCTAAGCCCGGCGATGCAGGTGCAATGAGCAATGTCGATATCAAGCTTTCATACGATAAATCTGTCAGCGTGACAGCTCCGTCGGACGCAGTGATGATGAAGGATGTCATCAACCAGGTATTTGCCGCACCGGCTACAAATTAATTGCCGTTAGGTTGTCCATGAAGCTAGCGACGGTTACTTCTCTAGTGGTATACTAGATATATTATGACACGCTACAATCCAACAGAAATTGAGCCAAAGTGGCAGCAAACGTGGCGCGACGATGCGCGCTACGAGGCAAAAGACTTTGATGTAAAGCCTAAGTACTATGTAACAGGCATGTTCCCGTATCCCTCCGGAGCGGGTATGCATACAGGGCATTTTTTTGAGCATTCGATTGTGGATGCGGTGGCGCGGTTTCGACGTGCACTTGGTTATAATGTTGTCTACCCGATGGGCTGGGATAGCTTTGGATTGCCCGCAGAAAACTATGCTATCAAGACAGGTACCGCACCGAGTGTGGTGACAAAGCAAAACATCGCAAATTTTAAAAATCAATTGACGCGTGTCGGAGCTAGTATTGATTGGTCTCGTGAGATTAATACCACAGACCCCGGATATTATAAATGGACACAGTGGATATTTACGCAGATGTACGAGCGTGGTCTTGCGTACCAAAAAGAGTCATTACAATGGTGGTGTCCTGTCGATAAAACAGTGCTAGCGAATGAACAAGTAGAAGCTGGCAAGTGCTGGCGCTGCGGCACCGAAGTCGAGAAAAAGTCGATGAAGCAATGGTTTTTCAAGATTACCGACTACGCAGATTCATTACTCGAAGAAATACCGAACCTCAACTGGCCAGAAAAAATTAAAACAGCACAGACAAACTGGATTGGCCGTTCGGTAGGTGCGGAGATTGAGTTTCAGGTAGAGGGTAGCGACGATACTATCACTGTCTTCTCAACCCGCCCAGACACCCTATTTGGTGCGACATTTGTCGTGCTTGCGCCAGAGCATCCGCTCATCAAAAACTTTACTACGAGCGAGATGCATGAGAATGTCGAGAGCTATGTGACCAATGCGATCAAGAAGTCTGAAATCGAACGTCAAAGCGAAGGCAAGGAAAAGACAGGCGTATGGACGGGTGCCTATGCAATCAATCCAGTCAACGGCAAAAAAGTGCCACTCTGGGTGGCTGACTATGTATTAGGTGGCTACGGTACGGGCGCGGTGATGGCAGTGCCGGCACATGACAAGCGTGACTATGCGTTTGCTGAAAAGTATAACCTGCCGATTGTACAGGTGATTGAAAAGCCAGAGACAGACGATGAGCCGGGCGTCTATACAGGTGAAGGTGAATTGGTAAACTCTGGTGTATTTGATGGGCAGCAGTCTAGCGAGGCACGCGAAGAGATTGTGGCATGGCTTGAGCAAGAGGGTATAGGTCGTGGTAAAGTAACCTACAAAATGCGGGATTGGCTCATTAGTCGCCAGCGCTACTGGGGTGCGCCAATTCCAGTTATCCACTGTGAGGAGCATGGTGCGGTGGTCGTACCAAAAGAGCAGCTACCTGTGCTGCTGCCAGAGGTCGAGGATTATGCGCCAAAGGGCGACGGTAAATCTGTCCTTGCACACGAAACTGACTGGGTGAATACCGAATGTCCTACCTGTGGCAAGCCTGCTAAGCGCGAGACAGACACCATGGACGGCTATGCCTGCAGTAGTTGGTATCTCTTGCGTTACACTGATCCTCACAACGCCGAGCAGGCTTGGGATCGGGCAAAAGCCGGTTATTGGAGCCCTGTTGATATGTATATAGGCGGCGATCATGCGGTAGCACACTTGCTGTATGTGCGATTTTGGAATCACGTATTTTATGACATGGGCTTAGTGCCTGAGCGAGAGCCTGTCGGGCAGCTGGTGTACCATGGACTTATTCAGGCCGAAGACGGTACCAAGATGAGCAAAAGTAAAGGTAATGTGGTTGATCCACTAGAGGTGATAGACGCAGGCTATGGTGCTGATGCACTGCGCACATTTGAATTGTTCTTAGGGCCGATCAACGAAAATAGCAACTGGAGTAGTAAGGGTATCGCGGGTGTGTATCGTTTCCTTAATCGCCTCTGGACATTGGTGCAAGAATACAACGAAAGTGATAAATCTGGTGAGGTAGATAGCAAAAAACTCGAGAGCCTGACTCACCAGACGATCAAAAAGGTAACAAGTGATATCAACCGCTTGAGCTTCAATACAGCCATCGCTGCGCTCATGGAGTGCGTCAACGAACTTTACAAACTCAAAACAGGTGGGTTTACAGAAGAGTGGCAAGCATCTCTCGAAAGCCTGGTGCAGCTGGTTCAGCCATTTGCGCCGCATTTGAGCGCGGAATTGTGGCAACAGCTTGGTCATGACACACAACTTGACTTTGTGGCTTGGCCAGAGTGGAGCGAGGCAAAGATCGTGTCCGATACTATGACAATTATTGTGCAGGTAAACGGTAAGCTACGTGCCAAGTTAGATTTGGCAATAGATATGGCCGAAGATGATATTAAATCTGCAGCATTAGCGCATGAGCACGTGCAGCAGTTTGTGGGCGACAAACAACCGACCAAGGTGATTTATGTCCCTGGCCGGCTAGTAAGTGTAGTGATAAAATAGTAAATTTATTCTTCGGCTTCGTGTGGGCTTACGCGATGTTTGCCGAGTATATTCTCCTCAAGGTCTACTGTTACTGTATAGCCGGGCTGTACATCGCCACCGATGCTTTGGGCGGTACTAACTATTCCGCCTATCTCCGATGGATCAATGCCTTGTTCTTCGGCAAGCTTTACTGTTGCTGCTTCTACCGCCTCGGAGACGGTCTCTCCTTTATCGACGGTCGATGTGGCTGTCCCGATATCTTTATAGGTGAGAGTGTCTGCTGCATGATAGCCTGCGCCTAACGCAAGGACGGCGAGAGTGCCGCCTACCCATGCTCTCGTATGGTTATGCTCGCGTTTGGCTGTATTTTCTCGTGCTCGTGCAAAATGTTCATCTAATTCTTTGCGGGTTGTTGCTGGTTGTCGGTTTTGCTTGTTCGGATTCATATTTACATAATAGCATAACCATTATAAAAAGTCAATACATTGTTGAACTATTCGCAAGTCTATAGTACAATTATCACTAGTTTTAAAATAATAATCAGGAGAAGTCTGACATGGCACAGCCAAAAAAACAGAGCAGCCCTCGTAAAACAGGTCTTCGTCGTAGCCACCTCGTGCTCAAACTTGCACGCCGCGTGAATGCTACTTCACCGGTAAAAGTCAAAACAACCAAACGCGAAACAGGCAAGAAATAAGCATCTCAGGCGATATTTCGCCTGTTTTGCTCTTTGGCGGCATGAGCTAGGGAAGTGGCATCAATATTTTTTGCGTCTCATACCTCGCTAATGCTATAATGAAATAAACGGATAGTAAGAAAGAACATTAAACGACATGGCTTCAAACCGACATCTCGGCAGGATAGTAGCGCTACAGAGCGTCTATGAGTACGAATTTCGTCATACGGACGAAACTCCTGTTGATGTAGACGAAGTAATTACGCGCAATCTAGAGCGCTACAAAGATGACATTGGCGACACTGACTTTGTGTCGAAGCTGGTGCACGGCACGATTGAACGTCAAGTAGAGCTGGATGCGACGTTGCAGCCGCTTGCCCCGGATTGGCCGCTTGCCCAGGTGGCGCGTATCGACCGCAATGTGCTGCGTCTCGGTCTCTACGAGTTGTTGTATCGCCAAAACGATGTCCCTGCTCGCGTGGCCATCAACGAAGCTGTCGAACTCGCCAAGTCGTTTGGTTCTGATAACTCAAGCAAGTTCATCAATGGTGTACTCGGTACTGCCTACAGAACGCTTGTGGAGGACCCGGCAAATGGCAACGCCTCCGAAGTTTGATAAATTCAAAAAATATTTCAACCGCAAACGTCCATCTATTCAAGAAATTGTTCGAGAGCCAACGGCTGGCGGAATAGTGTTTCGCCGCGATGAAAAAGGCGGTGTCGAGATTCTCTTGATCCAGGACGCAAAAGATCGCTGGACGATTCCTAAAGGACATATCGAAGAGGGTGAGACGGCGCAACAGACTGCCCGGAGAGAAATCGGCGAGGAAGCGGGTCTGCACGATGTCGAGATGCTTGGCTGGCTCGGCAAGATTCATTTTCGCTACCGCCGAATCGACAAACTTGTCCTCATGACGACGCAGATTTATCTCGTGCGCGCCAAGGGCGATACAAATGCTATTCAAAAAGAAGAATGGATGAATGGCATTAGATGGTTCAAGTTTCATGATGCGCTTGAGGAGATTGAATACGAGGACATAGGAAAATTAATGCTGCTGGCTATGAAAAAAATTCGACAGGAAAACCTATGACAGGCATGCAAAAACAACCCTACCAAGATTTTGCACTCGAAAAGCTCGGGTTTGAATTTGAGAATATTGATTTGCTCATCACGGCCCTGACGCACCGTAGCTATGTCAACGAGCATAAAAAAAGCGTGAGTGAGCACAACGAACGATTGGAATTTTTGGGTGATGCGGTGCTTGAGCTTTCGGTGACAGATTTTCTCTACAACCATTATGCTGAGCCAGAAGGGATTTTGACAAGTTGGCGGGCAGCGCTCGTGCGTACCGAGAGTATTGGTGCGGCAGGCGACGCACTTGGTTATGAGCCGCTTGTGCGCATGAGCAAGGGCGAGAAACAGGGGAGTGTGCGTGCTCGTCAGCAAATCCTTGCCAATGCGTTTGAAGCGGTGATTGGTGCGATCTATTTGGAGCGTGGCTACGAGGATGCCGATGCATTTATACAGAAGCACATCGTGAGCAAGATCGACGGTATATTGGAAAGCGGCAGCTGGCGCGACCCGAAGTCGCATCTGCAGGAAGTAAGCCAGCGCGTCGATGGTCACACGCCAAGCTATCGTGTACTCGAAGAAGTTGGTCCGGATCATGACAAAGTGTTTACTCTGGGCGTCTTTGTGGGTGACAAGCTTATGGGCAAAGGCACGGGGCCAAGCAAGCAAAGTGCCCAGCAGTCGGCGGCTCGCGCAGCACTAGAAGCGTATAACTCGCAAAAAAACTTCAGGGCGTGATTGACACGACAGGGGTATTTGCTGTATACTTGTTCAAGAATTACTAGAAAAATCTAACGAGAGATAAGGAAGTTTTAATTACATGCTCGCAATTCGTTTGCAACGTATCGGCCGCAAAGCGTATCCAGTATACCGCGTGGCTGTGCAAGAATCACAGCGCCACCCATCAAGCGGTCGCGTGGTAGCCTACGTTGGTAGCTACAACCCACACACAAAAGATGCTAATATTCAGGTAGAAGCAGCGCAAAAATACCTCGATAATGGTGCGCAGCCAACACCACGAGTTGTCAAACTTCTCAAAGACGCAGGTGTCAAGCTTCCAAAGTGGGTAAAAGAAGCTGACGCAAGCAAGCAAAAGTCTATCCGCAATCCAGAAAAATTGCGCAAAAATCAGCCAAAAGAAGAAGTGGCTGAAGAGGCTTCGGCAGAAGAGTCTGCAGAGTAAATAGGCTTACTTTATACTAAAACACCCTGACGTTGACGGGGTGTTTTTTATATAACGTAACAAGGGTGAACCCCGCATTGCTGCGGGGTATTGTTATATCCTTTTAGGATATAGCTCTCATCCACGGGGGATGGACGTGCTATAGATGCACGATTTTGACTACCCCTGTTTTTAGCGAAGCTTGGCGGAGATGTATGACTGTCGGTGAATCAATGCACTGACGGGGTTGGTGTCGTTCTCTGTGGTGTGATTTTCGTGCCGTCGCTCCCGCCGCGCTTGACGCCTTGCTTTCATGCTGGACATTTTCCTGCGGGCGTTCTTGTTTTTTCCCACTGACATATATCCTCTCGGGACGTCTAATCTTCGGACACTCCGAAGACATGAATCATGATGACACATAATAATACTAAAGTCAATAGAACGAAGCTTGTGCTTGTCGTGGTATACTGAGGGTACGATATTAGTGAGAAGAGACCGAAAACGGTGGAGGGCAATATGTCGACAATAGACCAGCAATTTGTAGAATATATCGTAAAATCTCTGGTGGGGAATCCAGACGACATAGTGGTAGAACGCACGATCGACGAAAAGGGCGTGCTACTCACACTCACAGTGAATCCAGAAGATCTCGGGCGCGTGATAGGCAAGCGTGGTGTGACGGCGCAGAGTCTCCGTACGCTGCTGCGGGCGCTTGGTACAAAAAACGATGCGCGCTACAATCTCAAGATTGTCAATAATGATGGTGAGGGCTACACGGTCTCGTCTGATGACGTGACACGCGAAGAAGCGCAGACGAATGATGCTGAAGATGGCGGCTCGGACTACGCGCGTAAGTCTCGTGCTGAGCTGGAAGAGCTCGACGATTTAGACATCTAGCTAGTTGTCCACAGTGCTTCCACAAGGGGTATTTTGGGAGAAAAAACGCTTGTGTTTGGGAGAAGTCGCGTGCTATACTAAATATCAGTTCAGAAAGACATGAACTGCGAGAAATGAGCTCTATGCGAGCAACTTTTATAAGAGTTGAGAGCCTTATATGTCTGCGAAACCACCCTGAAATATGGGTGGTTTTGTGGTTTCAAATATATTACAGAAAAGAAGAAAGCCCCCTGAAGAGCTACGAGCTGGAGTGACATATCGTCGCTCAACAGCGAGCTTTCTTCGGCGGGGACTAGGGGTGTCGGGGGAGTTCGAGATCATACCCTCCCGACGCACATTTGAGTGGATTCACTGAGATGAACAGCGGTTTGCTGAATCCGCATCCGCAGAAGACCCAGAGGGAAGTGTCGTCAGACCCTACATAGCGGTATATGTATTTAGACGATAAACCGAAATGCGAGTACGTGGGCAGCTTGCCGCTTTCGGGGCAAGCTACTTTAGTCACTGCTTTCACGGGTGTGGTCTCTGTAGGAGGGATCCGCTGTCCGCGCTTGCGCCTACGGGAGGCGGCGAGCAGCGCTGCTCCTATCAGCACCATGACCACTCCTATCACCATGAGACTACCAATGAAGTTCATTGCTACGATGGCTCCTTTCGCCACTCAAGCAAGGGCGCCTTGCCCTAGAGTACTTGAGCAAGGATAATGCAGATTATACAGGATATATAAAAAAAGTCAATAGCATGTAGCCATACGAGCTGGCGAGCTTTAGGGGGAGGGGCGAAGTTTTTGGAATTTACTTCCAAAACAAGCGGAGGGGCGAGCCCTTCCTGTATAATATGAGCAGATGAGAAAGATTCAAGCTATCACTCTTTTCCCCGAAATGTTTACGGGTGTGTTTGAGAATTCCATGATGTGGAAGGCGCAAAAAGACGATATCGTGCAGCTAAGTACGATTGACTTGCGTGAGTTTGGGATTGGCCCGCGTCGGACTGTCGACGATACGCCATATGGTGGCGGTGATGGTATGCTGCTTAAGCCCGAGCCACTGTTTGCGGCGGTCGAGAAAGCCAAAGAGAACGACCCTGGCGCAAAGGTGCTACTCATGACCGCGCGCGGCCAGCGGTGGGTGCAGGCGACAGCACAATCTTACGCTGATGATAGCGAACAGGGGTATATTTTTATTTGTGGGCGATACGAGGGATATGATGAGCGTATTGTATCTCTAGTGGACGAACAGATTCGCGTAGGAGATTATGTACTAACAGGTGGCGAGCTGCCAGCTATGACGGTTATCGATAGCATTGTGCGACTGATTCCTGGTGTGCTTGGTGGAGACGCGAGTACCGAGATCGAGAGTTTTGCTGATGGTGAGACACTGGAGTTTCCGCAGTATACGCGGCCAGAGGAATTTCGGGGGATGAAGGTGCCAGAGATATTGTTAAGTGGCAATCACGGGGCTATTGCCAAGTGGCGGACAGAGAATTCACGGAAGGCAGAGTAGGTTGTGTTTTGTCATTCTCCGACTTGATCGGAGAATCCAGATAATCATGTAGTTATTTTTATCCTTACTTTTCTAATCGTAGAAAAGTAACAAAAGACTCGCGCCCCTACTTCTCGGGAGGCTTCAGAGTGCACGTAAAGGCGATTGTTCTTTACGCAGTAAAACTGCGGATTTTTTTGGGTCAAAAAACAAGGTCCCCGCTGGGTAGGCGGGGAAAGAGTGTTGTGGTGGGTATATCGTAGAGCGAAATGCTACAAGCACTATTTTTGTTTTTTCAAAATGTTTGTTTTTGTAACTTTCACTATTCATTACTCTACAGGCCTCGCAAAAAAAGCACAAGCAAAAAAGCAAATTTAACAACGCCGTGTTTCGTAGTACAATAAATGTATGAACAAGATTGTGGCAATGCATGCACAAAAACTGCAACGACCTTCGCTGTACTGGATCGTGCTTGTGTACGTGGTGTTGCTTGTTGCGGCAACGTTAGGATTGCTTTTTAAACTTGATGCGCTGATAGAGATTGTTGTGCGTTATGGTATTGGGGGCGGGAGAGCCGGAGTTGTCGCTGCGCTACTAACGGCTACAACGGGTGTGTTTGCGCTACCCTATCTGCTACGCATGGCGGTAAGCCCGCTTATGCGTATCGCGAGCTTTGTATGTAGCTTTGTTGCAATTGCTGGCTGGCTACTCGGCGCATGGTGGGTAGAAGTAAATATGGGGCGGAGTATGGGCTTATTGCCGATTTTGCTTGCGCATAGCGGCCTTCTACTTGCGCTTGCATCCGTATGGGTGATTGGCCTGCCTGTATGGCCATTGAAAAAACGTCGCTAAACTGCTATATTAATAGCGGTTCAATAATTTATTGGATGTCGCCAAGTGGTAAGGCACTGGCTGTCTGAGCGTCTGTGGACGCGAGAACGTCAGAATGAGTTCCAGCTGCTGGAATCAGAACCTGTCGTTATTTGTCGATATCATAATTGCACCTACATGATTTATTGGGATGTCGCCAAGTGGTAAGGCACTGGGTTCTGGTTCCAGCATTCGGGGGTTCGAATCCCTCCATCCCAGCCAAGATAAAACGAGACCTTTTGGTCTCGTTTTATCTTGTCCGCGACCGCGGTATCCGAATCCCCGAACTTTTTGCAGAGCAAAAAACGAGAGGTTCGGCGTAGCGAGTGCAATAAAACAAAGTGGCGTGAGCTATTTTGTTTTATAAACGAGCGGAGGAGCGAAGCGATATTCCACCGCTGCAGCCACAAAAAACGAATCCATCTGGAGTCGTTTTATCTTCGTTTCTGCCATATTCTATGCATGCAGCAAAAAACCGTGTATAATAACCATATACAGTTTTTAAGGAGGGAAATAAACGTGAAGTTTATCCAAAAATTCGGTGGGGCAATAATACTCGGTGTGATGGCGGCATGTGTATTTACTGTGACGGGCGCAGCAAATGAGACATACGCAGCGGAAAAAACAACTAATACATCAAAAGAAAAGGTATATTCGTATACTGCACAAGCTGGTGATACCTATGTGCAGATGGTGCGCAAAGCGGTTCAGACCTATGGTATCCAGAATAAAAAGAATATTGGCAATGCTCGTATTGTAGCAATTGAGACAAAGGCCGCGGAGACGGCTGGATGGCCAGAGCTCAACGAAGGACAGGTGGTGACATTTAATCAAAGCCTTGTGAAAACATGGGTGGATCAGGCTATGAAACTTTCCGCTGATGATGTTGCTGCATGGCAGACGTATGTGGCGTATGTTGATTTTGACACTCGAAATGTCGGTGCGTAATAAAAAACATAAGTGTAGTGATGTATGGTATGCTGGGATGAGAAATAACCAGCATACTTTTTTAGGGGGCTATGGAACGACTACTCGAAATTGACTGGGAAACGCTGCATGAAATACTGACAAAAAACACGTTAGTGCAGGTGCTTTTAACGATTGTCACGACGCTTATGATACAGCTCACGTTGCGGTATCTGATCGGCGTGTTTGCGCGTAATGTGATACGGCGGAATCGCTATTCTGGCAAAATTGATGCACGCAAGCAGGAGAAGACATTGAGAGGAATTCTCAGTACGACAGCGGGCGTGATTATCTGGATTATCGCAGTACTAGTGATGCTGACACAAGTTGGATTTCAGCTGAGCACACTTTTGACGAGCGCAGGCCTTGTTGGTGTGATTATTGGCTTTGGGGCGCAAGGTGTTATCCGGGATTTTGTCGCAGGTCTTTTTGTGCTGGGTGAGAATCAGTACCGGGTCGGCGACGTCATTAAGCTACAGGTGGCTGGTATACAACTGAGTGGTACAGTAGAGGATGTCACTATCCGTATTACCCGTTTGCGTGATTTGGACGGTAACTTGCATGTGGTGAGTAATGGGCTCGCTCAGTCTGTCACAAACTTAAGTTATAAGTATGCCAACGTGAATATTGATGTAGAGGTGGCGTATGATACTGATATTGATCTTGTCGAGAAGGTTATCAATGAGATAGGGCAAAAAATGGCTCGCTCGGATACATGGTCGCGTAGTATTTTTGAGCCAATTCAGTTCCTGAGGATAGACGGCTTTACCTCTTCGGGTATGCGTATCAAATCACTTGGTCGTGTAGAGCCTGCTGAGCAATGGGCTGTAGCGGGAGAGTTTCGTCGTCGCCTCAAGAAGGAGTTTGACGCTCATGAGATACGCTTTTCGGGTGATGATAGCGGCGAAGAAGAATAGGGTGTAAACTAGACATATGGACACTATCATCAAACTGCTCGCGGATGGGCTAGTTTTTCCTCTTGTGGTCATTGCTATCATTGCGTTGCTGGCATGTATCCCAAACCGGCAAAAGTTTGCTCTATATTCACGCATGCTTGTGGCGGGGTTGACATCATATCTGGTGGCAAAGCTACTGTCACTTGTGTACCAACCAACGACGGAGCGTCCCTTTGAGGCTATGGGCGTTGATCCGGGTGCTTCGTACTTGAATAATCCGGGATTTCCGTCGGACCATTCGTTATTTGTATGGGTGATTGTGTTTGCTGTGTGGTATGCTGCTCGTACGAGACGCTGGCTTGTTATTGTGGTTGTCTGCTTAGCCTTGGGAGTATGCTTAGGTCGTGTACTGGCACTTGTGCACACACCACTTGATGTGGTTGGCGGGTTTGTAGCAGCGGCTATTGGTGCCATGTGGTACCTTGAAAAGGTACCAAAACTTGCAAAAAAGTAGTGTATAGTGTATAATGATTGATATATACAGTATTAGGAAACGAAGTGGAGTAAAAACGTGGTTGACTATGTAGCTGAAGCAAAACCTGCGATTATTGACCAAGATGGGCGTGGTATGGCCAAGATTGCCATTATTGGTGCTGTGCTGGGAGTTGTTGCATGGGGCTTGGCATTGCTACTAGAGCGTTTTGTGTTGCGGGCAATGTTTTGTGGCGATGAGTCTGCTGCGCAGTGTGTGAATATTGCGGCGTATGCGGGCAATATTGCTGCGGTTATTGTCGCGATCATCGGTGTTATTTCGCTTGTACGGGCGGGTGTGTTTCGTCCTTTGCTTATTGTTTTAGGCGGTGCTATTAGCTTGTGGGGCGTTGCTGCATGGCTTGCGCCACTGTCCCTGCCTGAGCAGGCAGGATGGAGTGCGGTGCTTTATATGTTGGCGTATGTACTTTATGTATGGATTGCTCGTGTACGACACGCTGTTGTGGTGCTTATTTTGTTTGCACTTGTTGCGATTGCAACTCGCGCCATACCTATGGCAGTCTAGCTGCTATCTAGGGTTATCTTGGACTATCGCTCTGGAAGTGCGTTTATCCCCCGCATGCCCCCTAGTGCTATACTGAATGCATGGATATAGTGATTATGGTTATATTGGCGGTAGTGATGATGGGCGGATTTGCGTTGACAATCTTTGTGTTACTGCAGAAAATTCAAAAACTAGAGCAGCGTGATGCAGCGGGAATGTTAAAAGCCGATATCGTAGAGCTGAACCGCTCTCTCGGCAATCTACAGCAGCATGTAGGTAATAAGCTCGACAATAGCGCGTTGCGTATGCAGCAATCAATGCAACGTCAGCTGAGTGAAAGTAGTAGACTTGTAAGTGATGTAAGTACGCGGCTCGCAAAACTTGATGAGACGAATAGGCGGGTGGTCGATGTTGCCGACGAACTAAAAACACTACAAAATGTGCTCTCGAATCCAAAGCAACGTGGTGTGTTTGGTGAGTATTATTTGCAAAGTGTGCTCGAAAATGTATTACCTCCAGGGCAATTTGAGATGCAGCACAAATTCAAAGATGGCGAGATTGTGGATGCGGTCGTGCGCCTTGAGGGGGAGATGCTATTATCTGTTGATAGTAAGTTTAGTTTGGAAAATTATAACCGTATGGTAGCGAGTAAAAGTAAACAAGAGCGTGAGTTGCTGCTTGTAAAAGTGCGGAATGATTTGAAATTGAGAATCGACGAAACGAGTAAATATATTCGACCCGCCGAGCAGACGATGGACTTTGCGTTTATGTTTATTCCAAGTGAGTCGTTGTACTATGATTTATTGATTGGCGATGTGGGAACAGGTGCGAGCGCGCGTGATTTGGTAGAGTATGCGTTTCGTGATCGCAGGGTAATTATTGTGAGTCCTACAAGTTTTATGGCGTATCTCCAGACAGTACTACAGGGTCTTCGGAGTTTGCAGATTGAAAAACAAGCAAAGGATATCCAGGCTCGCGTAGGGCAATTGAGTCGACATATTTCGGTGTATGAGCAACTCATGCAAAAGCTTGGTGGTAGTTTGGGTACAACGGTTAATCATTTTAATAATGCACACAAAGAGTTGAAAAAAATTGACAAGGATATTGTAAAGATCGCAGAAACAAGTCCCGGGGTGGAGCCGTTGCTTGTAGACAAGCCTCAGCGAGATGAGTAGTAGGTGCATATAAAAACTGCGCCTAGTGAAATAGGCGCAGTTTTTGATTTATAGTATGACTAGAGCTCGTCTTTAACCAGCTTGTCGTCACCACCATCGCTTTCGCCACGGAGTACGTCATAGAGGAAGAATCCAATAGTACCGCCGATGATTGGCGAGACGATGTAGCTAAGTACTGCCCAAAGCTCAAGCTGACTCGTGAGTGAAACAGCACTGACAGTAAATGCGATTGCTGGGTTAAGCACTGCGCTGCCACCGATGTAGCTTGCCAGTACGCCAGAAATCATGAGCGCTGTAAGCAGTCCAAAGCCAACGGTAAATGCTTGTGCGGCACGATTACGTTTTTCGCGAATTGCACTTGATACCGCAAGACCGAAGATGACCGCACCAAGCATTTCAGCGAAGAATACATAGAATTCTTTGCCATCTGGGATTGGTGATGCCTTAAAGATGCTGACGGCTTGTTGACCGAACATTGCAGACTGCTGATCTGGCTGCGGCGCTGCGCTGGTGTAGGCAGATGCGACAACAAATGCAAGCAGGGCACCAAGGACTTGAGCTACGATATAGCCAAGTGCGCGTTTTCCGCTGATTTTGCGTGTTGCCCATGCACCGACAGTGATGAGCGGGTTGACGTGTGAGCCGGAAAGCGCACCGATTGTCAGAACGATTGCAACAAGCGCAAATCCTACTGACAGTGGCTGGCCTTGGCTGAGTACTGCGACTGCAGCAAGAACAAATGTGCCGATAAACTCAGCGATAAATGCTCCAAGCAATACTGAGCGTCCCTGAAATAGACCGGGTGCGGCCTTGCGAGACGGTGCTTTAGGTGTAGCATCGGCAGCAACCGCTTTGACAGTCGTTACTTTAGTTTTGGTTTGCTTCGCTGGAGTCGTTGCTGACTTTTTCGCGGAAGCGGCTTTTTTAGTTGCCATGTATTCCCTCCTTATAGTGAAATATGGCTATAGTATACACCATCTGCGGACTAGTGGCAAAACGCTTATCGTGTTACACTGCTGGTATGGGATTATATGTACGTCGCGACGAACAGCGCACGAAACTGCAAGAGAAGATAGCTGCCGATTTGCGTTCAAAGGCCGCTGAAAATGCGAAATCGGATATTGAGGGGCCAAAATATGATGGCGCAGAAGATGCGGGGATTGTAGAGGATACTCATACTTCTTCGCCGCTACTTGGCGTGTGGCTCGTGATTGGATTACTCGTTGTCGGTGTGGTTGTGTATCTGATTGTACAGTCTAGCTAGTGTTGTTATACTGGTGACAGTATGAATGAGATTCAAGAACTAGAAGCGATACTTTTGAGACGCGTTGCTGATTCTAGTGAGCCGCGTGAAGTATTGAAAAGTCCTGAGATAAAGGCATTGTATGCGCGTATACCAGCGCTTGATCCGAGTGAACGCAAGGAGTTTGGGCAGCAGATTAATGCACTTAAGCAACTGCTTGAACAGGCCGTGCGCGACAAAGAATCTGCCGACGAGGACGCCGTCAGTGAGCCGCTGGATGTAACGGCGCCGTTTGGTATAAATGGCACGCTACCTGCGCTTTTGCCGACAGACGGTGGTAGTGTGCACCCACTACGCCAAGAAATTGCCGCACTGATTGAGATTTTTGGGCGCATGGGATTTGTCGCCGAAGAGTCGCGCGAGATTGATGATCAGTATCATATGTTTGAGACATTGAATTTTCCTGCTGGCCACCCTGCGCGTGATGATTACGATACGTTTATGACGATACAAAAAGATGGCGATGGCGAATCATTGATTGCCCCTGCGCATACGAGTACGATGCAAAACCGTATCTTGCGTAAATACCGCGACCGTCTAGAGACAGGCGAGCCAATCGCGGCTATTGTGCCAGACCGTGTGTTTCGCAACGAAGATTTGGATGCGCGTCATGAACACACGTTTTATCAGGTAGAGGGCGTGTATGTGGCCAAGGGTGTGCATGCGGGCATGTTGATTGCGACGCTGCAAAAATTCCTGGAAGAGTATTATGGCAAAAAGCTCGAAGTGCGTGTTAATCCATTTTATTTTCCGTTTACTGAGCCGTCGTTTGAGTTTGCGCTTTCGTGTCCTTTTTGTGAAGGCAAAGATGCAAGCTGTAAAGTCTGTAGCGGCGAGGGTTGGATCGAACTGCTGGGCTGCGGCATGATACATCCGAACGTGCTGCGTGCGGCCGACATCGATCCAAATGAATACACTGGATTTGCGTTTGGCTGTGGCATCGACCGACTGGTAATGATGAAATATGGCATTGAAGACGTGCGGCATTTTGAGAGTGCAAAATTAGACTTTTTGAAACAATTTTAAGGAGAAAGAATATGACATTTACAGAAATTGCCCAAGAAGTTTTGAAAAGTAACACCTATATGACGCTTGCAACGGCGAGTACTGATAGTGTGCCGCGCGGAACACCAGTGCATTTTGCGCATGATACGCAGTATGTGTATTGGCTCAGCGCCGCGGATGCGGAGCATTCGCGCAATTTGGCAGTGAACGACAAGCTGTTTGTAACAGTGTTTGACGCAGGGCAGAGTGTAAGTGATTTGGCACAGCGACGCTGCGTGTATATTGCTACGCGTGCCGAATTGCTGAGCGACGATGATGAGATGGTGGCACGTGACGTGTTTGCTGATAAGTTTGGTGATGAAGATGGGCGTAAGGCGAGCGAGTGGGGCTACTACCGTGCGAAACTAGGCGAGATTGACGCGACTAAGTCTGATGAGCAGAGGGTGTATTTTACTGCAGGATAATTATGAAAGTAAGTCTCAATCAAGTTAAACAATATGTCGATTTTGAACTACCACCAGTAGATGAATTGGTGGCACGGATTAATGCGCAGCTGGGTGGCGTCGAAGAAGTTATTGATCTGGCGGATAAATACAAGGATGCGAAGATTGTACGTGTTGTGGAGTGCGAAAAGCACCCCGATGCTGATCGTTTGAGCGTGTGTAAAGTTGATGCTGGTGGCGACGAGTTGGTGCAGGTTGTGTGCGGTGCGCCAAATGTGCATGCAGATATGTGGGCGGTGTGGTTGCCGCCAGAATCTGTCGTGCCGGCGACATATAGCGACGCCGAGCCGTTTGTACTGGGTGCGCGCAAGCTGCGCGGTGTGATGAGTCATGGAATGTTGGCGGCGGCGGATGAGTTGGATATCGGCAGCGATCACGAAGGTATTGTGGAGCTCACCGAAGCTGATGTCTCTGCAGGAAAATCACTCGAAGCAGGTGCGAGTTTTGCGGCAACATTTGGGCTGGATGACACAATTATTGATATTGAAAACAAGATGTTTACGCATCGCCCAGATCTATTTGGACAACTGGGCGTGGCGCGTGAGATCGCTGGTATTTTGGGACACAAATTTACAAGTCCTGAGTGGTATACAGCTGCGCCAGAATTTGGTGCGGGCGAAGGCTTGGAGTTCGAAGTTTTCAATGACGCTGCAGACAAAGCACCGCGCTTTATGGCCGTCGCGCTAAAAAATGTAGACGTGAAACCGAGTCCGCTTTGGCTTCAGTGCTCGCTTGTCGCAATGGGTGGTAAGCCTATCAATAACATCGTGGACGCGACAAACTATGTAATGCTACTGACGGCACAGCCGACACATGCATATGATTATGATAAATTGCGCGGCAATAAACTCGGTGTGCGCATGGCGCGTGATGGCGAAAAAGCTGAATTGCTCAACGGTAAAACGTATGAATTTACGAGCGATGATATTGTGATTGTTGATGGCGAAGGTGTCGTAGGACTTGCGGGTATTATGGGCGGTGCAACGAGCGAAGTATCAAGTGAGACGAAAAACATTGTGTTAGAAGTGGCGAGTTTTGATATGTATGCGGTGCGGAAGTCTGCGATGCGACACGGTGTATTTACCGACGCGTTGACACGATTTAATAAAGGTCAGTCACCGCTGCAAAATGATCGTATTTTGAAGTTGTTGACGATGAGTGTGAAGGATCTATCGCATGCTGTGGAAGCTAGCGCGGTGTGTGATCTTAAAAGTGGCGAACTTACGACTACTTTGCGTAATGTTGAGCAAGACACGATATTTATGCAGGATTCGTTAATTGCGACACTTGATACAACGCCACATTTCGTTAATAGTCGCTTGGGTACGGAGCTTACGCTCGCAGAGGTAGAGACTCTTCTGAAAAATGTTGAGTTTTCTGTGTCGGATGAAGAGGGGAACTTACCTGAACATTTTGAGGGTACTAAGTCATATCCAGTGCTTCTTGTTCAGCCACCTTTTTGGCGCACCGACATCGAACTTCCTGAAGACATCGTAGAAGAAGTCGGCAGGCTCTATGGCTTCGACAAATTGCCACGAGAATTGCCGCAGCGTAGCAGCGCGCCGGCTACGCACAACGCAGAAATTGCCGCCAAGCAACGTGTGCGCGAAACACTCGCACGGGCGGGTGGTAATGAAGTGTTGACCTATAGCTTTGTGCACGAAAATGTCATCAAAAAGGCTGGCCAGGATGTAGCACAGGCGTTCGGGCTTTCTAATGCGCTGAGTCCGGATTTGCAATATTATCGCCTGAGCGTACTGCCGAGTTTGCTCGGGTATGTACACATGAATATTCGGGCGGGCCATGATGAATTTCTGCTGTATGAGATTGGCAAGGCACATCACAATGAGGTGTTTGACGATGACGGATTGCCAGCGGAGTTTGGGCGAATTGCAGGTATATATGCCAACAAACAAGAGCAGCGCGACGCGGCATATTACGCGGCAAAGCGTGCGGTGGAGTATCTTGTCGGTTCGGTGCTACCTGGCGCAAAACTGAGTTATACGAGGCTCGATAAATACAACGCGCCAGATTTCAAGCCATTTACGCAACTGCTCACGCCGTTTGATCCAGTTCGCACTGCTGTCATAATGATTGACGGCAAGCTGGCGGGTGTGATTGGCGAGCTGCGTGCGAGCGTAGCGAAGGCATTTAAACTGCCAAAGCAAACCAGTGGTTTTGAGCTGTTTATATCACCATTTGTGCGAACTACGGGGTCGCAATATGTGCCTCTTTCGCGCTATCCGTCGGTGCAGCGTGATGTAAGCTTTCGTATTGACACTGATGTGAATTATGCGGACGTGTATGATGCGCTGAGTCTAGAAGTGTTCACGAACAACGAACAACGAATTACGGCGGAGCCGCTCGATATCTACCAAGCAGATGGCGCGGATAGTAAAACTATCACATTGCGCATCACAATGACACCGTATACAAAAACATTAGAGTCGGATGGGGTGGCCACGTTGTTAGAAAAGCTTACGACGAGCGTAGTGAACGCAACCGGTGCGCAGGTAGTGTAGTCTATGCGTGATTTGGTACGACTCTTTGCCTATACAAAAGGCCTCGGTACGTTACTGACAGTGATTGCGGCGGCGTCTGTTTTGACTGCACTGCTTAATCTTGCTCCTCCGTTTGTCATGAAACTTGCCACCGATGCAATTGTGGCAGGGAGCGGTACGGACGCGGGAGTAAACATCGGGTATGTAGTCGGACTGGTCGTGCTACTGCTCTTCGTATCACTGGTCGGCACTGCGCTAAGTGATACTGCGGGAGTACTCGGGGATATGTTGGCGATGCGTATGCGCAAACAACTTTCATCGCGGTACTACAGGCATATTTTGTCGTTGCCGCAGCACTATTTTGATTCGGAGCTGACGGGCAAGATTATCAATCGACTTAATCGAGCTATTACTGATGTGACGCAGTTTATTCAATTTTTTGCCAATAACTTGCTGAGTATGCTACTTGTAGTGCTGATTTCACTCGGTATTATGCTGTATTATAGCTGGCCGATTGCGGTATTTATGTTACTGCTTATACCTATATTTGTATATGTAACGGCAAAAACGAGCGTGAAATGGCAAAAATATGAAAAACAGAAAAACAAGCAGTATGACATCGCGAGCGGGCGGTTTGCCGAAGTGGTATCACAGGTGCGACTTGTCAAAAGTTTCAATACCGAAACGCGTGAGCTGAAGGATTTTGACAAACGATTTACGAGTATGGTGGGTATCACTCGCAAGCAGTCGATTTATTGGCATAGTATGAATGCTGTGCGTGGTGTGGCGCTCGGTGTGATTTATGCCTTGGTATTTGGCACACTTTTTTATCAGACAGCAAAAGGTATGTTGTCGATTGGTGATATGGTGCTTTTGATTGCACTGGTGCAGCAAATTAGCGGTCCGCTTCAATCGATGAGTTTCTTTATTGATCGTTATCAGCGCGCGGCGGCTAATAGTCGCGACTACGCAGAGGCAATGGACGAGAAGCCAGAAGTGCAAGATGAGCACAACAAAACGACACTTGATGCAGCACGGGCTAAGGTTGAATTTCGCGATGTGAGCTTTGCGTATGACGATAAAAAGCAAGTGCTCCATACTATATCATTTGCAATTGAGCCGGGTGCTAAGCTTGCGCTCGTGGGTGAAAGCGGCGGAGGCAAGAGTACACTGGCTAATCTCCTCATGCGTCTTTATAGCCCGACCAAGGGCGAGGTAGTGATAAACGGTGTCGATACGCGAGATGTGACACGAGTTAGTTTGCGTGATGCGATTGCCACCGTGTTTCAGGATGCGGCGTTGTTTAGTGGTACGGTGCGAGAAAATATTGCCTACGCTCGCCCTGGAGCGACTGACGGAGAGATAGAAAAAGCAGCACGAGCTGCCAATGCATGGGAATTTGTGCGTGAGCTGCCCGACGGCCTGGAGACTGAGATAGGCGAGCGAGGTATTAAGTTGAGCGGCGGCCAAAAGCAGCGCATTGCGATTGCGCGCGCACTACTCAAAGACGCGCCAATTTTGATTTTGGACGAAGCAACCAGCAGCCTGGATAGTCGTAGCGAGGCAGTCGTGCAAGACGCGCTAGATAAGCTGATGAAAGGGCGCACAGTGCTTATCATTGCGCACCGCCTCAGCACTATCGCACATGTCGATACTATTGTGACACTCAAAAAGGGTAAAGTTGATGAAGTTGGGACTCCTGGCGAGCTCGCAAGATCTGGCGGTATTTATGCGCAGCTGCTGGATTTGCAGATGGCGACAAGTGAAAAAGCTAAAGACAAGCTCGCAAAGTTCGATATGCAGGCGTAATGTCTATGGTATAATTAGTAGCAGTAAAAAGAGAGGGAGACAATGGCAACATCGAAAAAGCAACGAATCGGTATTATTGTTATTGCCGTAGTGATGGCGGTGGGTACGGTAGGTTCATTTTTTGTGATGATCTTGGCAAACAATAATAGTATGGCCGATCAGAAGAAGACTCAAGAGCAGAACGAGAAACTTCAAAAAGAGTACCAGAAGCAAATGGCTGAGATGGAAAAGCAGCAAAAAGAAGAAGCAGAAAAGCTTTCGGCTCAATACTATGATGAGTTTAAGCAATACGGCACTCTGCCTGAGGCGTTTGATGCCACTAAGGTGAAGAGTCTTGAAACAGAGGATCTTAAGGCAGGTGATGGTCAAGAGATAAGTGATGATGCGCGATATAGGGCGTACTATATCGGATGGAACTCTGAGGGTAAGGTATTTGATGGCTCGATAGAAGGCGATCGACTTAAGCTGCCGATCGAAGGCGGCCCAGGACTTATTGAAGGTTGGGTACAGGGTGTCAAAGGGATGAAGATTGGCGGTGTGCGTGTTATCTCGATTCCTGGTGATTTGGCCAAGGGGCTCGCGCCAAGTGCGGATATTAAAGAAGGTGCGCCTCTCAAATTTGTTGTGATGGCAATTCCACCTGCTGCGGATGCAGAGAAGACAGAATAGCGTGATGAGTACTATAAAAGACGTTGTGATGGTTGGCGCTGGTCCGAGCGCACTTGCAGCAGCAGTATATACAACCCGCGAAGATATCAACACGACACTATACGAAAAAGCGACGATCGGTGGTCTTGCGGCGATTACCGATCTTGTCGATAACTATCCTGGATTTGCCGAAGGTATTTCTGGTATGCAACTTGCCAGCCAGCTACAAGCTCAGGCTGAGCGGTTTGGCGCTACTATTGACTTTGGCGATATCTCGGCGATTCGTCGAGATGGTAATGAGATAGAATTGATCGTTGACGGTGAGCCAGTTCGCGCCAAATCCGTACTTGTTGCGACAGGAAGTGATTACAAAAAGCTAGGAATACCTGGCGAGGCAGAATATTATGGTCGCGGCGTACACTACTGTGCGACATGTGACGGCGCGTTCTATCGTGAGAAGCGTCTTGTCGTGGTTGGCGGTGGCAACTCTGCTGTTCAAGAGGCTATCTTTTTAACACGATTTACTACTCATATAGACTTGCTGGTGCGGAGCACGATCAAAGCCAGCGAAGTATTGCAGCACGAACTGCAAAAGTTTGTTGATGAAGGTAAGATTACGGTGCATCTTGGTGTCGCGCCAGATGAAATTGTCACCGAAGACAATAAGGTAGTGCGTGTCGATGCAATGCAAAATAGCGAAAAGGTTAGCTATGAGACCGACGGCGTATTTGTGTTTATCGGGCTCAAACCAAATACTGCGTTTTTAGAAGGTAGCGGTGTTGAGCTCGACGAAGTAGGCCTCGTAAAAACCGACAGTAAGCTACGAACGACTATGCCTGGTGTATTTGCGAGTGGTGATGTGCGGAGTGGTGCGACAATGCAGATTGCGAGTGCTGTAGGTGAAGGTGCAACAGCAGCACTTTCAATTCGGGAATATCTGGAAGAGCTTGCGAGAAAATAAGCCGAGCTCCTCCAAGCTACTTGAGGGTATCGAGAATTCGACGCGGATAGTCAGTGACTACTGCGTCGATTTTTTTGTCGACAAGTAGCCGAGCGCCACCCGGCTTATTGACAGTATAGGCATAGGTAAAGATGCCCAGCCTGCGTGCTATAGCAAGGGCTAGTGCGCTAGCGTAGAGCCTATGAAATCCGAGTCCAGCAAACTTGAGTGAACGTTGGTAGAGGATGAATGTAAAAGGTGTACGGTTGTGTAATAATGCGAGTCTTGCATGCGGCGCGGCTTGGCGTGCACGGCGTAGCTCCTTAATTTTGAAAGATGAGATGAGGCAGTTTTGCCAATCTTTTGACGATTTAATATAGTGATTGCCGAGCAGTATAGCAACCGATTCACCGCTGCCGACAGATTTAAGCTCAATATTGAGATATGTTTTGTGCCAAAAGACGTCAAGCACTTCCTGTAATGTGGGCACGGGTGTTTCTTTACTAATCTTTTGGAGCTCGCTCAGTGTTAGGTTGCTGACGCTGCGGTTGATGCCCCTCGTGAGTAAAAGCGTATTGTCGTGAATCACGACAGGGATCTTGTCACGCGTGAGCCGCACGTCAAACTCCAAGCCGTCTGCACCTTGACGCAGAGCGTCGTGCATTGCCTCGATTGTGTTGGCGGTGTGTGTACCTTTGGCGCCACGGTGTCCCCATACAAGCATAGTTACTATTAGTATACCACTATGGGTAGATGATATACTTGTAGGTAGAGATAATTGACACACTAAGGAGTAGAAAATGGCAGATTTTAATCAAGTTCTCACACCTGGCGACGTAGACGGTGGTATTGTTAATGTTGTAGTAGAGATCCCGCAAGGTAGTAGCCACAAAATTGAATGGAACCGCGAACTTGCAGTGATGCAGCTTGATCGTGTGGAGCCTGCTGTATTTGCAAAACCAACAAATTACGGCTTCATCCCACAGACGCTTGATGAGGACGGCGATGAACTTGACGCGCTGATTGTCACGGATGAGCCATTGCCGACAGGTATTTTTCTCGAAGCACGCGTGATTGGCGTGATGCGATTTGTCGATGACGGCGAAGTGGATGACAAGGTGGTTGTTGTACCAGCGGACGACCGCAACACGGGCAATGCTGTGCAGACGTTAGCTGATCTGCCAGAACGACTCCTCAAGCAAATTGAATTCCATTTTAATCACTACAAAGATCTCAAAAAGCCAGGCACGACCAACGTAGAAAGCTGGGGCGATATCGCTGAAGCAAAGGCAATTATTCACGAATCTATCGAGCGCTGGAATAATCGCTAGCAATGCAAGACGTCCGCTCAATTAAAGTGCTGATTCATAGTGGCGATGGTGAATTTTTGGTCATGCGCCGATCGTTCAATCTTGAGAATCAGCCGGGCGCACTTGATTTGCCTGGCGGCAAGGCGGACGTAGGTGAGTCGGATTTGGAGGCGCTTGATCGTGAAGTGCTTGAAGAGACGGGGCTCGTACTAAATACCGAAGATGCGATTCACATCGGGTTTGACGCTGAATATGAGCCTGGAGAAGGTATGATGACGCGGGTCCTTTACATGCTCAAACTTGAGACGTCGCGTCCAATGATACGACTGAGCAGCGAGCATGAAAGCTTTGACTGGGTCGACAAGGAGACGTTACGAGGATTTGAGCCGCCGTTTCAGGTGCTGGTGCGGACTGCCTTGGATTTCTACTTGTAGGTGATTTTAGTAGCTACTTCTTGCGCGAGGCTTTATCTCGGATAATCGCTGCAGCGTGTGAAATACCTTCGACGATACCAAGTTGTTTGAGCTGCATACGGAGCTTGCTTTTGGCATGCGATGTCTTGACGAGGTCGAGCCAGGCTTTTTTGGGCTGGGCAAGCTTGCGAGTGATCACTTCGACGACATCGCCGTTGCTGAGCGGTTTGTCAAACGCATGGATATTGCCGTTTACCCGAAAGCCATTGGCGTGTTTGCCAATATCGCTATGGACAAGGTAGGCAAAATCAAGCGGAAATGCACCTTCGGGTAAGTTGTAGATATCACCTTTTGGCGAATAGACAAAAATGCGATTGCCAAATAGGTCAATCGTAAGCTGATCCTCGCTGATTTCTTCACCGTCACGCAGGCGTGTGGCGACGTCTTGGAGCTGAGTGATCCACTGTAACTCTGCGGGTAAACCGCCGTTGCCGCGTTTTTTCTTGGTGTAGTTTTTGGTACTTTTTTGCTCATGATAGTGAAAGCTGGCGGCGAGTCCGCTCTCGGCGTAGTCGTGCATTTCGTGGGTGCGGATTTGAAACTCGACAATTTGTTTGTTTGGCGTGATGACGGTAGTATGAAGACTCTGGTAGCCGTTTGGCTTTGGTACAGCGATGTAATCTTTGATACGGGCGATCATTGGTTGGTACATAGCATGGAGGATTCCGAGCGCGCGGTAGCAATCTTCTTTGGTTGCGACAATGACTCGCAGCGCCATCAAATCGTAAATATCATCAATGTTTCCGCCAACTTTGACGAGTTTTTTGTGAAGGCTATAGATGCTTTTGACACGGCCGTTAATCTCAAAGTCAAAACCATGTTTGGCAAGTTCACGCTCGACTTCTGTGCGTACGATGCCGAGTTTACGCGTGCTTCGCCCAAGACGTTTGCGCATGAGCGCCTGTAAGCGTTTAAACTCGGTAGGGTCAAGATAGCTAAATGCCATTTCTTCCATTTGCATCCGCACGCGGCCCATACCGAGGCGGTCTGCCATTGGCGCGAAGACTTCGAGTGTTTCGCGTGAGATTTTTTGTTGTTTGTCGATTGGCATATGTTGCAATGTTGACATGTTGTGAAGGCGATCGGCGAGTTTGATAATGATGACGCGTACATCTTGACCAACGGCTATGAGGAGCTTGGAGAGATTATCTTTGGTTTGCGGCAAGTAGCTATCGAGGTCTCGCATGCCGGCGCGAGCTTGGCTGACTTTTGTGACACCGTCGACGAGGAAGGCAACGTCGCGCCCAAACAGGTTCTCAATTTCTTCGAGCGAAGCGTCGGTATCTTCGACCGTATCATGCAGCACTCCGGCGAGCACGGTGTCGATATCCATGCCCCACTCGATGAGGTTGAACGCAACGGCGAGCGGGTGGATGATATAGGATTCGCCGCTTTTGCGCTTTTGGCCCTTGTGTTTGGCGGTCGCGTAGTCGATAGCGTGTTCCAGCTCGAACACCTGCTCCTCGGTGTAGAGGTTTTGGACAAAGTCGAGGATGTCGCGTTTTTTCATACTAGCTAAAGTATAGCAAGAATAGCCCGCTTATGATATTGGTTATGTGTCTCGGTTTTAGGAAGTGCTTATGCTACCTGCCGTCGATAGACTGGCAAATCACCCGCTGTGAGCGTGCTTGCAACAGCGAGTGTTCGAATAAGAAAGTCGGCGTAGGCGAGCTTACGAACATGTTCAGTGTCGACGGTTGGATTTTCCTCTTTGGTTATTTCTGCGACAATTTCCGCAATCTGCTGCCCGCGCCATGTATCGACGCAAAAAGCCTGAACAATGCGCGGCTTGTCTGTAGTATGGGCGTTTTTGACATTTTCGGTGAAGTATTGCTGATCGAGTGTGGTACCTTCGACATCGTTTATTACGATCGTTTCTTCGATATGATGGCCCGCGAGCTCCTTGACGACTGCACCCGACTCAAGGATTTGGTCCATTGATTCTTTGCCGCTGGCGTCAGCAAAGTACCCCCCCCGAGTAGCGAGTGCGTCATAGACGCCAAATGCTTGTTCTATCTCGGCTTCGTTGTCAGCGAATTCCTCGCCGTACACTACTTTGAGTGTATCGGTAATTGCTTGACGATACTTGACGGCATTGGCGGTGATGACGGGGTATTTATCAATAGCGCCGCAGCCGCAGTTTGCTCCTTCGGCATGATCATCACTATGCGCACCATGACTAAAACCACGTTCTGCAAGCGCATCGGCCATTAGGTGGCGATCTTGCCCGACAGTCTGTGTCTCGTCTGGGGTGCCGTGAATTGTACGCCACATACTTGCAGCTGTCACCATGCCGCCACCAAATACTTTCGCACGTAGTTTGGAGTTACCAAACAGACGAATTTTTTTCTCACCATTTTCGTCTGTGTATTTTTGGATGATCTTTGTCCATGGGCGACCGTCGCCACAGCCATCGTCATCTACTTCGACGTGTTTAAATGCCTCCGGGTCATTGGTGAGTATCTCGTGGATGTGTCCGGGCGTTTCGGATGTGAGGATACCTTGCTCTATCTGTGATTTGACACTGATGCCGCCCTCGCCAAAGCCGAGGCCGTCTGGTGCGATACGTGTGACGGTTGCTGGGGTATCTTCTGTTTCTGGGTTGTGCATAGGGATTTCTTGGTTACTCATTATGATTCTAATTACTTCCTTTTTTCTTCTCCAGCTTGCGATTATACTCCTGTTTTCTCGTGAGGGAAATAGCCAACCTTGGAGTGTTTTGTAGTTGCGTTATAGGGGGTGCGGGACTATAATTGGTAGCAAAGAACTAATGCTTATGACAAATGAGGGGGCATAACAGATATGAGTCAGACAAAAATCGCCATCAATGGGTTTGGGCGAATTGGTCGCAATGCATTTAAAATTGCATTTGAGCGATCGGATTTAGAAATTGTTGCTATTAACGATTTGACAGATACAGCGACGTTGGCGTATCTGCTTAAGCATGACAGTAACTATGGCACATATCACCATGAGGTATCGAGCGACGAAGCGGGTATTATCGTGGATGGTAAGCACATCAAGGTACTTGCAGAGCGTGATCCTGCGGCGCTGCCGTGGGGGGCGCTTGGCGTAGAACTTGTGATAGAATCGACAGGATTCTTTACCGACAAAGAGGGCGCAAGTAAACATGTGCAGGCTGGTGCCAAACGTGTTGTCATCAGCGGCCCAACAAAGAGCGATGGCGTCGATACTATTGTCCTTGGTGCCAACGACGACAAGATCGCAGGCTCGACAGAAGTGATCAGCAATGCAAGCTGTACGACCAACAGCCTCGCGGCGGTGATGGCGGTACTTGATGCGTCATTTGGCGTCGAGAAATCACTCCTCACGACAGTACATAGCTACACAGCCAGCCAGGTGGTACAAGACGCGCCGAAAAAAGATTTGCGCGAAGGTCGCAACGCCGCTGAGAATATGGTGCCAACCACCACTGGCGCGGCGATTGCCGTCACGAAGACATTGCCACAGCTTGAGGGTAAGTTCGATGGGCTTTCGATTCGCGTCCCAACGCCCGTTGTGTCGATTAGCGATGTGACTGCACTACTTTCTCGGGATGTGACGGTAGAAGAAATCAATGATGCGTTTCGTAATGCTGCCAAAGAGCCGTATTATCAGGGAATCCTGGCGGTGAGCGAAGAGCCGCTCGTCTCGCGCGACTATATTGGCAACAGTCACTCGGGCACAGTCGATCTCCTGCTAACCAAGGTTGTTGGTGGCAATCTTATCAAGATTGCGGTATGGTATGACAACGAATGGGGCTACAGCAATCGGCTGGTGGAACTGGTGGCTGACGTCGGCAAGTCGATTAAATAATATGTAGTCATACTAAAATACCCCGAAGGCGTCGGGGTATTTTAGGATCCGCTATTTTTGAGCTTTTTGATAACTGGGTTGGGTAGTAGGGGTGATATACATAAACACGCTGCACGATGTGGCGACAAGCGCGAGGATGATGCCAAGCATCCAACTGTGTGTCAATAAGGTGACAATAGCGAAAGACAGCCAGGCGCTGCCTTGCGAGATGAGTTTTACTCGTGTCGAAAGCGTGCCTTCGCGCTGAAAACGATGGGCTTCGCGCACGGCTGTTTTGAGAAGAGGGATGCGTGTGAGCCAGCGGTAGAGTCGCGTGCTTGAGTTTGAAAACGCCCAAAGTGCAATGAGGATAAAGACCGTTGTCGGTAGCCCGGGCACCCATACACCGATAATGCCAAGACCAGTACAGACGAGTCCGAGCACCGCGTAAAGAAATTTTTTACCAGCCGCCGGCATGTGCGCTCACTTTTTGGGCCAAATAGTCGAGAAACGCCGGGTCGTCGTTGAGGCATTTGAGCGTCATGAGGTTTTTCTCTTCGCCACCACCCTCTGCATACAGCTCTGCGCCCTCGATGCCGAGCTCGTGGATAGTCTCGAGGCAGTCGGTGGTAAAAGCTGGCGCGATGATGAGCGGTCGCTGCACCCCTTGACTATGAAGTTCGGGCAGCTCAACCTGCGTGTAGGGCTGCAACCACTCGGCGCGGCCAAAGCGGGATTGATAGGTTTGTT
>JAPUEH010000016.1:0-10954 GCA_027492635.1 Candidatus Saccharimonadota bacterium | reverse complement strand
ACTCACCCTCTTTCCATTTGAGCTTCCGTGCGATGAGTCGTGTCGTTTCTTCGCAGTGTTCGGGGTACGGATCGCCTTCGGTGACGTAGCTGAGCGGGATGCCGTGGTAGCTCAGGAGGATTTTGTCTGGCTGGTGCGGCAACTTCTTCATCTGCTGTTTGATATTGCTAGTGAGCACGTCAATGTACTTTGGGTCGTTGTAAAACGGGTCGACAAAACGCAAGGCGGGCGAGTATTTTTTGACAGGCTTGCCGCGGCGTTTTTCACGGCCGAGCGCATAAAACATAATCTCGTCGTAGACACTGGCGGTCGTCGTGGTGCTGTACTGTGGAAACATCGGCAGGACGATGATGCGGGTGATGCCTGCTTCGTGCAGCTCGCGCATGGCGGTGTTCATGCTGGGTTCGGCATAGGCGAAGCCGAGTTTGACGACGAAGCGTGTGCCGAGACGTTTTTGGACACCGCGGACTTGTTTTTGGGAAGTGATGAGGAGCGGTGAGCCTTTGTCGGTCCAGATTTCTTTGAAATGCTTGGCAACGGCGGCGGGTCGGCGCTGTAAAATGATGCTATGCAGGAGGGGCTTCCACCACCAGCGTGGGCTGTCTATAATGCGCTCGTCACCGAGAAAATTGCGCAGATATGGCTTGAGGGCTTGTTTGGTGGGTGCTTTTGGCGTGCCAACCTGCGCCAGAACGACCCCGATTTTGGAAGAAGTCATATGTGTCTAGTGTAGCAAAGAATGGCAAGAATACGCGATACCCAGAGATATGAAAAGGTAGAACCCCGCTCGTGTTGGGCGGGGCTCAACCTCTTTCGGGGAGCGTCGCCTATCGGGCGGGGTTGGTGGCGGTACTGCCGTACTCGTCGATCGCCTCGACAAGGAGCTGCCATGCAGCGTCGAACACGTCATCGAACTTCACATTACCCGAAGGCGGCGCGCTGCGACCTGTTTCGATGGGGCGACTGCGCAGACTCCTATGCAGGCTTCTGCGATTGTAGGTGTATTCAAGCGGAATCGGATGATCGTGCATCACATCCAGAATGCCGACCGTATCGCGTGGCCCGTACGCCGTGATGTATTTGGGCTGTACGTCCCTGATGATCGCTTGAAACACTGCCCGAACGGCAGGGGATACTGTTCCGTTCTGTTTGAGTTCCGCAGCGCGAATGCTGAGGAATTCTTTCCCCTCCTTGTTGGTCGTCAGTACAGGTGTCGTGTTGACGTCTGTTGCCATTGGGCAACCTTTCTCTTGTCGAAGTGCTAACCTATTTATTATAACAGAATATTAGCATCATGACAATATGTTGTTGTCATGACTAAGTATCACTTTTGTTTTTGTCTAAAAAAGCTTATACTTATAACGTATGAAGATTTTTCTTGGTTCTGATCATAATGGCTATCATCTCAAGGAGCAAGTATTCGCCTATCTTGCCAAGCGAGGCTATGATATTGAGGATGTAGGGGGTAAAGAGCTCGACCCAGAAGATGACTTTCCGCAGTTTGCGCAGATGGCGGCACTCAAGGTGCTTGGCGAGGATGAGAAGAGCGATCCGCGAGCTATCTTGTTATGTGGTGGCGGCCAGGGTATGGCGATAGCGGCGAATCGTTTTCGTGGGATTCGTGCCAGCGTCATTTGGGATGACTATGAAGCAAAGATGACGCGCAACGACAATGATAGCAATGTACTGTGTTTGCCGTCTCGCATCCTCGAAAAAGACGAGGCCGAATGGAAAGCGATTCTGGACACGTGGCTTGCGACGCCGTTTGCTTCGGCACCAAGATATAAACGACGTAATACTCAGATAGACGAGGTATAGAGATGAGTTTGATTGCTCCGGCGATTTTGGCCGAAAACGCAGATCAATATAAGCAGGCAATAGACAAAGTGCAGCCGTTTGCGCAGCGTGTACACATTGATGTGAGCGATGGCGAGTTTGCGCCAACATTTACCATTGGATTTAACGAGATCTGGTGGCCAGAAGGCTGGGAAGTCGATGTGCACGCGATGGTGGCACGGCCTGCCGAACACCTCCAGACGCTTGTCCAGCTCAAACCTAATATGGTGATTTTTCATGCCGAGGCTATGCCCGAGCAGTTGCCGTCTGTGCTTGCGACACTTAAACAATATGGCATCAAGGCTGGTGTGGCACTGCTGCGACCTACAGTGCCTGCATCTGTTGAGGCGATTATACAACAGGCCGATCACGTGATGGTGTTTACCGGTGATTTGGGTAAATATGGTGGCACGGCAAACCTCATGCAGCTCGAAAAGGTACGTCTCATTAAGCAAATCAACCCAGAAGCAGAGATTGGTTGGGATGGTGGTGTCAATGTTGACAATGCGTATACGCTCACGCAAGGTGGTGTCAATGTACTCAACGTCGGTGGTGCAATCCAGAAGGCTATGGATGCCGAGACAACATATAAGCAGCTTGTCGAAGAAATCAACAAACAAGGAGTGCTATAGTGAAGCAACAACTGACGTGGGCACAGCTGGACGAAAAAGCCAATACGATTCGAAAAGACATCATCAAAATGCTCGAAGCGGCGGGTAGCGGGCATAGTGCGGGTCCTCTGGGTCTCGCAGATATCTTTGCGGCGCTGTATTTTGACATTATGAACTACGATCCCAAAAACCCCGAATGGGAGGGCCGGGATTATTTTTTCCTGAGCAACGGCCACACAGTGCCGGTGCAGTATGCGGCCATGGCCGAGGCTGGGTTTTTTGACAAAGACGAACTGCTGACACTGCGCAAACTCGGTAGTCGTTTGCAAGGTCACCCAGAACGCACCAAGCTACCAGGGCTAGAGAATACTAGCGGTCCGCTCGGGAGCGGCCTCAGTCAAGCATCGGGCGTGGCATATGCACTGCAATATCTCGACAAGCAGCCGCATCGTTTTGTGTATACAGTGATGGGTGATGGTGAGCTCAATGAAGGCAATATCTGGGAAGCGGCTATGTTTGCGGGTAAATACAAGCTCAGCCAACTGATTGGATTTATCGACCGCAACAACATTCAGATTGATGGCAGCACCGAAGACGTGATGCCGCTCGAAGATTTGCGCGGCAAATGGGAGAGTTTTGGCTGGCATGTGCAAGAAGTCGACGGACACAATATCGAAAGCGTGATTGACGCGGCGAGCATGGCTCGGGCGATTACCAACAAGCCAAGTGTGATTATTGCGCATACTATTCCGGGCAAAGGCGTGGACTTTATGGAGTATGACTACAAATGGCACGGTGCACCGCCAAATCATGAACAAGCAAAAGAGGCGCTTGCTAAGTTACGCACGCTAGATGGCAAAATTGAGGCGGGAGAATAATATGACACATTACCAATTGCGAGATGATATATTTTCTGATGATGTAGCGCAGGAGCCAACACGCGCAGGCTTTGGTCGTGGGCTTAAAAAAGCTGGCGAGCAGCATGATAATGTTGTCGCATTGTGCGCTGATCTTACCGAGAGTACGCAGATGCATCTTTTTCGAGAGGAATTTCCCGAGCGATTTATAGAGATTGGCGTGGCGGAGCAAAACCTCGTGACGGTTGCGAGCGGCTTGGCACGCGCGGGTAAAATTCCGTTTACCTCTAGCTATGCGGCGTTTAGCCCAGGGCGAAATTGGGAGCAAATCCGCACTACAGCAACGCTTAACGAGCAGCCTGTCAAAATTGTTGGTAGTCACGCTGGCGTCAGTGTTGGGCCAGATGGCGCGACGCACCAAATGCTGGAAGATATTGCACTGATGCGCGTGCTGCCACATATGGTTGTAGTGGTGCCGGGCGATAGCGTCGAAGCAGAAAAGGCGACGCAGGCGATCGCTGCCAATGGCAAGCCGAGCTATCTGCGCCTTGCTCGCGAAAAAACACCGATTTTTAGTACCAATGAATCGCCTTTTGAGCTTGGCAAGGCGTATGTGTTGCGCGAAGGTCAGGATGTAACGCTGCTTGGCACTGGTACAATGACGTATCAATTGCTAAAAGCTGCAAAACAGTTGGCGGAGTTCGGTGTATTTGCGGAAGTCGTCCACGTGCCGACTATCAAGCCGCTCGACGAAGACACAATTCTCTCCAGTGTACGCAAAACAGGCCGCGCGGTGACGGCAGAAGAAGCTCAAGTTGCGGCTGGATTTGGTGGTGCTGTGGCTGAGCTCCTCGGAGAGAAGCTACCAACGCCACTTAGGCGCATTGGTATGTATGATCGTTTTGGCGAAAGCGGCGCGCCAAATGAGCTGCTTGATCATTTTGGACTGACGGGCGAAAAAATGGCGCCAGTCATCCAAGAGTTTATCAACACGACACCGCAATACCATAAAGGATTTTAGGCATGGGACTGACAGTTAGCGAGATTCGAGACAATACTACCAGGGCGCGGCATTTGTATCAGCGTACGCGGCAGCAACACTTTGCCGTCGGCGCGTTTAATATCGACAACCAAGAGACACTTATCGCTGTTGCGCGTGCGGCCCAGAAGCTCAATTCGCCAGTACTGATAGAAGTGAGTGAAGGCGAAGTAAAGGCGCTAGGGCTCGAGAATGTACGCGATTTGGTCGATAATTATAAAAAAGAATATGGCATAGAGGCGTATCTCAATCTCGACCACAGCCCGACGGTCGAATCATGCAAACGCGCGATTGATGCTGGCTACGAATTTATCCATATCGACATCTCGCAGGCAAATCATGATGCGAGCGAAGAAGAGATTATCACCAAAACCCGTGAAGTTGTCGAATACGCCAAGTTTACGGGTGCGCTTGTTGAGAGTGAACCGCATTATTTTGGTGGCAGTAGTAACGTGCACACCGAAGAAATCGACTACGAAGAAATCAAAAAGACGTTTAGCACGCCAGAAGGTGCCGGCAAATTCGTCGAAGCCACGGGTATCGACACTTTTGCGGCGGCGATCGGCAATCTGCACGGCAAATATCCTGTACCAAAAGAATTAGATTTGGAGCTTCTGGAGCGGATTCGCAGTGCGATTGATTGCGGAATTAGCCTGCATGGCGGTAGTGGTACGCCACTTCATTTCTTTGAAGACGCAGCACGTATAGGTGTCAGTAAAATCAATATCAACAGCGACATGCGCTACGTCTTTCGTAAGACGTTAGAGAAAGTCCTAGCGGATAACCCTGATGAATACGCCGTGGTAAAGTTGATGCCAGAGGTATACCAGGAAGTGCAGGCAGTTGTTGAAGAGAAGATTCAGGCGTTTGGGAGTGCTAGCAAAGCGGTTTTGTAGGAGTCATTCGTTTAGCACTTTTTCTGTCAGCAGGGTATTTTGCCATGAAATACCCTGTATCTATTTACACTAACTATACACTCAGTGTATAGTTAGTGTATGAACGCACAATATGCATTACTTGGAATCCTCAATGAATCACCGAATTATGGCTATGAGTTAAAAAAAGCCTATGACAGACTCTTTGGCAATGAAAAGCCAATTTTGCCAGGCCAAGTTTACTCAACACTAGCACGCCTTAAGCGCGACAAAAAGATTGAAGAGGTCACGAACGATGAAGCGAGTGGTGGTCCGGAGCGAGTAAAATATTCAATTACTTCTCATGGTAAGCAGAGTTTGCGCGTATGGCTAGAGACACCAGAGGCGCCGTCATTACAACTACAGGCCACACTCTACATGAAGGCCGTGCTTGCCATTATGGAAGACGGTGATGCTGCTCCGTATCTCGACAATCAGCGCCACGCACACATTGAACGTATGCGCCAACTGACCCGCCAGCGCCGTAGTGCGCCGCTCACTACCAAGCTACTTATCGACCACGCAATTTTTCATATCGAAGCTGACCTACGCTGGATTGATCTCACCAGCTCACGACTTACTAAATTAAAGGAGGAATTATGCCTGTAACTACTATTATTAGCGCAAAGAATATCAAAAAATCATAAGGCCAGACATCGGTACTGCATGGCGTATCACTCGACGTCAAGCAAGGCGAAGTGCTGGCAATCATGGGGCCGAGCGGTTCGGGTAAATCGACGCTACTCCATAGCCTTGCGGCGATTATTCCTGTCGATAGCGGCGAAATCCTCTTTGACGGCCGCAACATCGGAAAGTTCAGCGATAATAAACGCAGTATTTTACGGCGCACGACGTTTGGTTTTGTGTTTCAATTCAGCCAGCTTGTGCCAGAATTGACAGTGATAGACAATGTTGCGCTGCCATTGTTGCTTAACGGTGTCAACCGCAACAAGGCGTATGCCGAAGCGAAAAAATGGCTTGAAGCCGTCGGTCTTACGGATAAGCATGAAAATACGCCAGGTGAAATATCCGGCGGTCAAATGCAGCGCGTGGCGATTGCTCGCGCTATGGTAGTGCAGCCAAAAATCTTATTTGCCGACGAACCAACCGGCTCGCTCGATAGCCTCAATTCTGAACATGTCATGGAACTATTTATCAAGACCGCGAAAGATAACGGCACAACCGTCATTATGGTCACACACGAGCCAAGTATTGCTGCTTATGCCGACCGCGAGATTGTGGTACGCGACGGCCAAATTATAGGAGCAAAATAGTATGCGATTAGCTTGGCTATTTCTCACACGCTCCGGTAAAAGTAACTGGAATCGCGCCTTAGCTTAACGGCGGCAGCCGTGGCGCTTGGTATGCTAATGATCTTGGTATTTATGGCTGGTGTCAATGCGCTGCAAGCGCAGACGCAGCATGCCTCGTGGCGCTATGATTTGTTTACGGCTGATGAAAACCAAAAACCGATTGATGGTGTCGCACCCCTCAAGGCAAAAATAGCAACTGACGGTAATTTTAATAAGTGGCAAAACGAGAGTATTACAACTGTATCGCTCCGCGCTGGCGGTGTTACCTCGCCGCAGCTTTCAGGCTTGCCGACACCAAAAGACGGTGAATACTATGTATCAAGGGGCCTCGCTAAAGTCATGCAAGATCACCCAGAGGACAATATCGGCAGTCGATTTGGCAGTAAGCAGATCGGTATTATACCGGAAGCGCTCTCAACCTCCCCTGACGCACTAGAGGTTATCAGGGGTATGAGTGAACAGGAAGCAAATAGCGGCCGCGTTGCTAGTATCTACAAGTTTTCGAGTAGCACGGAAGCCGTATCGCGCTATAGCGGTTCGGTCGGTGTCATACTTATCTTTGGCGCGAGTATACTGTTATTTCCGATTGTCATGTTTATCTCTATCGCCACGCAACTTGGCTCGGCACAGCGCGAAAAACGCTATGCTGCTCTGCGGCTGATTGGGGCAACTCGTAAGCAGGTATCGCGCATTATCGCCGTTGAATCGTTGAGCGCAGTGGTGGTGGGTATCGTTGTCGGGTCATTAGCCTACATAGCAGTATTACCGCTTATGAGCCAGTTTGAATTTGGCGGCGTGCGATTTTGGCAAAGCGACCTCACCGTGCAATCATCGCATTATGTACTAGCCGTGATCGTCACGTTGCTATTTTGCTTGATTGCTAACTGGTGGGGTATGCGTCATGTGCAGGTTTCGCCGCTTGGTGTCGCGCGTTCGGGCAAAGTAAGTAAGCGTCCACGTGCATGGCGGCTTATACTACTTGCGCCCGGACTGGTGACATTTATTTGGCTATCACTACCGAGCGGCACAGACTGGCTTCGCGACAATGCGAGTGACAATGCTGCGCCACTACTAATACTCATGGTTGGCATTATGAGCGTCATGTTTGGTCTATTACTCGCTGGCCCGTGGCTTACGAGCAATATCTCAAGGCTTGCCGCGCGTCATACAAAAAGCGCTATCACACTCCTTGCCACAAAGCGTATCGCCATGCAATCAAGCCGGATTTTCCGCAGTGTGAGCGGCGTGGTGCTTGCGCTATTTGCTGGTAGTTTTTACCTTACCGGCGTCAGCGGTATTGCCAAACTCAATACGGACGCAGTTGCCAATAATGGCTATTCTGGGCTGCGTGACGCGACGGCAATCGTATCAGGCGATGTACTTCCTACTGCGTTTGACGCCAAACTACGCCAGCAGCCATATATATCGTCAGTAGTAGCCAGTGGAGCAAACGACAAGGGCAATCTTATTGATTGTCAAAATCTTACCCTGTATACACGCCTTGCGTGTCCAGACGGTAGCAAACCAAGCGACGAAGTACTACTCAATTTCGACAGCCCGACAGTCAAGGGTGTAGAGGTGTTAAAATCCACCCCAACCACAACCAGCACGAGTTACCTTGTAAAACTTGACTCAAATAATGATCTCGACAAGCTCCGCACATTTGTTGCCAGTAGCATTGGCGATAGCACTGCCGCATGGGTCGTCAGTGGCACATATGCACAAATTCCAATTGTTAATCCTATTATTCCCGAGCTGGCAAATCTTGCCTATGTGGGCATGGGTGTCACATTGTTTGTAGCAATCGCCAGCCTGATCGTTTCGACGATTGGCGGCCTGCTGGAGCGCAGGCGTTCATTCGTCACACTGCGCCTTGGCGGTATGACGGTCGGACAAATGAAGCGTACTGTCATGATAGAATCGCTTATTCCACTTGTTAGCGTATCACTTGTCGCCTGCGGCCTTGGTGTGTGGATTGGCTGGGTATTCATCTCGGCTATGTCCGACAGCGCGGAGCCAACGCTTACGCCGCTGTACTTCGCGATTGTGATTGGATCGCTTGCTGTTGCTATTGTAGCTATCTGGTTGGTTGTGCCGATGTTGGAAAAAATAACACAGCCAGAGCAGAACCAGACGGAATAGTTGCAAGGTGCTGTATCTGGTGCGCCTATCGTGCTTATGATATACTATCAGGTAAATAAGCACCCTAAACAAAAATAGAAAGAAAACTATGAGCGTACCGAAAATACTAGCCATTGGCAAAGCCACGCAAGACGTGTTTCTTAAAAGCGAAGAGTTTAGTCCGCATATGGAGGGTAAAGTTGCATATACGCATTTGCCACTTGGCGTGAAGATGGAGGTCGAAGATATTGTGTTTGCGACTGGCGGCAATGCTAGTAATGTCGCAGTGACGTTTGCGCGCCAGGGTTTGCATAGCAGCTACATGTGGACACTTGGCTACGACCCTG
Organism: Candidatus Saccharimonadota bacterium; assembly: GCA_027492635.1. Classification (GTDB taxonomy): domain Bacteria; phylum Patescibacteriota; class Saccharimonadia; order Saccharimonadales; family Saccharimonadaceae; genus Mycosynbacter. The sequence continues at coordinate 1,916 of JAPUEH010000016.1, read as the reverse complement.
CGTCGGAGACAGTACTGCATGATCTCGACGAAGAGGGCGTCGATACATCGCATGTAGTACGGGGTGAGAAATACCGAGCGGGCTACTCCAATATCTTGATTGCAACAGATGGCGAGCGCACTATCCTCAACAACCGCGGCGTGTCGACAGATGCGAGTGCGCGCGACCTGAATCTTGATGCGATTGCGGATGCGGATTGGATTTACCCAACGTCACTTGCGCTTGGCGGCATTGATTTGTTACGAGTGATTGTGGACAAAGCAGAAGAGTCGGGTACAAAGGTGATGCTCAATCCTGCCGGACCAGAGCTTGCCGAACCAAAGAAGCTGAAGGCGTTGCTAGCAAGCGTCGATGTATTGTGTGTTAATAAAGAAGAGATGCAGATGCTTGTGAGCGGTGAGACAAGCGAAGAGCTCGTGCGGCATGCGCTACATTATGTGCCAGTCGCTATTGTCAGTGATGGTCCGCGCGGCGTGGTGGCGAGTGATGGCAAGACTATTGTGACGGCGGGCATGTATGAAGATGTACCCGTAGTGGACCGCACTGGCGCGGGTGATGCGTTCGCAAGTGGTTTTTTGAGTCAGTGGGCGGCGGGCAAGAGCCTCAGCGAAGCGATTGTATTTGGTAGTGCAAACTCTACGTCCGTTGTGACAAAGTTTGGCGCCAAGGATGGTATTTTGCACCAGAACGTGCAGCTCCATGACATGCCAATCGAGGAGAAGCCGTTTTAGCTATGTCGCGCGCACTGATGACATTATTGGGTCGGCCAAATGACAAGCTACTTGAGATTGCATTTAACGATTTAGAAAAAGCTACAGGCAACCGGGCAATTGACGCGAAACTGGTGGGCGATGTATTGCATAAGGCTCATAGCGTGATTCGTGAAATGGAACTCGAAGGTGATGTGACTGCCGAGGAGCTTTATCATGCGCTCAGGGTCCATGAAGATTTACTAGATGATAGCTCACAGTTTGTCGGCCTGGTGATGAATGGCGATGTTGTGTCTCTGAATCGTGATGATATAGCAAGTGATGAAGCTGATTCGCGAAAATTTGGCGAGCGTAGTCTCGTACATTTAGAAAAAAGTTTGGCAGGGGAAATAGTGCAGCGCTATACCGCATGGGCGGCTCACCCCGAACTACTCAAGAAAATTACACAGTATATTTAGAAAAAGGAGAACGAAAAATGAGATATCAAATTTGTGTGTCGGGTGCAGCTAGCGGCGAGACAGTGCAAGCCTCGCATCACTTGGCGTTTGAGTTGGGCAAAGCTATTTCTGAGCGTGGCAAGACGCTCACGACAGGCGCAACCGTTGGATTGCCGCATTATGCTGCCATGGGCGCGGTAAGTGTCGAGGGCAAGCGTGGTATCTCGATTGGCTTTTCTCCTGCGAGCTCGTTTCGTGAACATGTGGCGGCGTATCGTTTGCCGACGAAAGAATTTGACTACATCAACTTTACCGGCATGGAATATGTGGGACGGGACGTACATCTCGTGCGTAGCAGCGACGCCATTATTACCGTAGGAGGACGTATGGGTAGCTTACATGAACTCTCCACTGCACTTGAAAGCCGTAAGGTGTGCGGGGTATTGCTTGGTAGCGGCGGCTTGGCGGACTATACCAAAACATTGCTCGAAAACATCGAGGCGCCAGGTGCAAAAGATATTATTTATGACACCGATCCAGCACGTCTCGTGGATTCGATTATCGAGCGTCTCGATGCAAAGTACGCCGATTTTATTCATGATGCCGACGATGGCCATGTGAGTGCAAAACGTTCTGGACAGGGATAAGAAAAAGAGTAAAATAAGCACAAGAACTATTTAAAAAAGGATCAAACGATGCGTAGAGTAGGGCAAAATGGATCGGCACATGTGGTAGTAATTATCATACTCGTTGTAGTGCTTTTGGGTGC
>JAPUEH010000015.1:9253-59020 GCA_027492635.1 Candidatus Saccharimonadota bacterium | reverse complement strand
AAATAGGTTCTAGCGAACGCAAAAATCATTCCATAGAAAGTTCCCTATAGCTCTTTTGCCAGCGTAGCAATAAGCAACTTCCGAGCATCACCACGAAAGTTATGATCAGCCGCAATATCATAGAGCCTGGCGTCTTTTATCTCATCGACGCGTGTCATACCGAGTGTCTCATCATCAAGTGCACGCACAATCACAAGAGGACACTGGCGCGCAAGCTTCTGGTACAACTCCATCCGGTCGTCACGCTCCAGGCTGTCAAAATACTCAGAGGGAATATACATATGCGTACCATCACTACGTGGAACCACAGACATTGCGTCACGACGCAGCTTACTACCCTGGCGCTGCGCAAGTCTTGCGAGCACAGAATCAGCCGTAATATCAACAGGGGGCGCCAGAAGGATGATCTTGCTCACTCTCGCCACATCAACAAGCCCGGCAATCGTACTTCCCTGCGAGTGGCACAGCAATACGACATCTCCATCGGCGACACTGTCTATCTCGTGCTGCAAACGCTTCGCCTGCTCATCAAGCGGCGTCACATACTGATCGCCGCTTGGCTGGATATCATAATAATCAAACATGCGGAAGTGATACGACGAGAACGCGCGCTCAATATCGGTAAACATTCCCGCAGAATCCGCTCGCATTGCAAACCCATGCGAGCAAATTACCGTTTTTGCCATCGTTACCGCTGCAGCGGGATATTAAACACTGCACCGCCGCCCAAATACTCTGGCATTTTACCATCCCACTTTTCTATTGCTTGCTTTTGCAGATACTCAGCAGATAGTGTCTCGCTTTGCGCCTTCTGAGCTTCTGCGTCCGTCTTGGCGGCTTCGAGATTAAACTTGGCACGCTCAGCGTTTTGCTGGGCTACCTGCTTATCCTCGATTGCCTTGGAGAAATTCTGGCTAAACTCAAAATTTGTGAGACTCAACTCATCGACAGTAATGCCATATTTCTTAAGTCGCTCACTAATGATCTTTTGCGTGTAAGCTTTTAGGTCACCGCGTTGCGAGATAAGCTCAGATGCCGTGTACTTGGCTGCAGCAGATTTAAAAACCTCATTAATCGCAGGGGTAATTACTTTGTCTTCGTAGGAACTACCTATAGTCTGATGAAGACGGCTAATATTATCCCGGCGGAGGTTATAATTAAGCACCAGCTGGCTCGACACATCCTGCAAGTCACTGCTGGCCGCCCTACTATCTACCGTTTGCTTCTGGAGCTTCACGTCATACACTGTTACTTTATTGATGCCAAAAGGTGCAATGAGAGACAGTCCCTCGTCCAGCTCACGCCCTGTCACTTTGCCGTATTGTGTCACGACGCCCACTTGCCCAGTGCCAATTACCTTTACGCTAGAAAATACGGCGATAACCGCAACTAAAATGGCGGCGCCAATTAAAATCTTATTTTCCCTGCTCATACCCTCACCTACAATCTCCGCTTGCTTCATATGTTATGAGTATACCATAGCCGCTGGGCGAGGAATGTACTACACGCAACTACTTTTTGCGAGCTTGCTTCGATGCGGCAGGCTTACGATCAGACAATCGTAGTAGCACAAAAGATTGCAGGAGCGCCCATGCAATGGCATTGACCAAAAACACGGCAACACACAAAAACGCTGCCAAAAGTATCTTTTGCCCAAGCTCATAGTTTACAAGACCAGTAAGTCCTGCACCGAGTACGCACACAAGTGCCGCCACGAGATAAGTATGCTGAAGCTTCTGACGCGCATCCGTGGCGGTATTCCAATCAGCTAGGCTCTCTATAATTGTTGTAAACATAGATAAATCTATACTCCTTTTATATCATTTTAGCATTTTTTATACTTTTAGTCAATATTTATTGATTTACTCTTGTCAAATTAGTATATTTTCGATAAAATAGTCTTTGTTACGCAAATTCCTGTGTGAAGCACCTTACAGCTTATGCCGCTTTAGCTCAGTTGGTTAGAGCAGCTGTTTTGTAAACAGCAGGTCCTGGGTTCGAGTCCCTGAAGCGGCTCCAAGACGAGATGATAAAAAGTTGTCGTTTCGTGTATGGAAATCATGCTGGAATCGTGTAGTGGCAATCACAGGAGACTGTAAATCTCCCGCCTTTCGGCTTCGTAGGTTCGAGTCCTACTTCCAGCACCAAATAAAATCGCGACCATTTGGTCGCTGTTTTATTTGTTTCTGTCGTATGCCTCGAACCGTACTTTTGCAAAGCAAAAGAGGTTCGGCAAAGCGAATGAAATAAAAGAAAGCTTGGAGTTCTCAAGATATGGTTTATTGCGCTATTCTTTTTTCTGAAAGATTTTCGCAAGACCACGCCACGCATACGTCTTTTCGCTGCTATTATCTTGGTGATTGCAGTTGCGTTGATTATTCAGAGCCTTTTGCAGTTGCCTCTCGCGCACTACATCACTACTTTTCGTGGCTGCTTCACCGTCTTCTTGATACCAGCGACGGGCTTTTTCTTAGGAGCGAGGAGTTTTTGCACCTCTGTACGCACAGATTCAGCGTTCACCATATCATCGTTGCGTTCATACGCGTCTGCCAAAATGCGGAGTGACTGCGGATTCTTGCGCTCATCCAGTTCAACAGCACGTTCGAGCGAGATGATGACCTTTTTTTTGTGGCCAAGTTTTTCTTGCACCTTTGCGTAGGCGATATGACGCGATGGCACATCTTCCTCCATACCTATAGCCTGCTCAAATGCCAGCGCGGCTTTGTCGTATTTCTCAGTCTCAAAATATATCAGTCCAACATTATGAAGGCTCGACGCGCTAGGCTCCAGACTCTGAGCAATCTCAAAGCACTCAATCGCATCAGAATATGCTTGCTGCTTGGCATAAAGAATGCCGAGACGATTGTAGGCTGTCGCGTTGCGTTCATCGACACGCAAAATAGTCAAAAGCGCCTTTTCTGCGCGTAGATATTTTTTATCGCGTAGTGATTCCTGCGCAATACTCCAGAGCTTATCTAGCTTGTCGGCAAACTTGAGTTTTGCCTCGCTCGACACTTCGTGGATAGTCTGGCGGTGAAAAATCACCATTAGGCCGATAGCGACAAGTATAAGTAGTCCAAACATCACGTACTATTGTACTACGAAGTGAAGCGAATGTGAATCACCGACTCGTCCTTGCTCTAGATATTTGCCTGCTTTCAGCTATCCCAGCGCAAGCTTCAGCAGCTGCAATTTGACATTGGCGTTCATGCGAATCGCCTCATCGACCGCAAGCATATGCGACAACTCAGTATGAAGGCGCTCACTGAAATTATTTTTGAGCAGTGCAGTATAGAGCTGAATACATGCGTCGACAAACGCTACCGCGTCATCTCGCTTGCCACCAAAATTGCGTACAACAGAAAGACGATCGTAACGAGATGCTCCAGCGAACTCTTTGGCCGCCTCAAAAAGCTTGCTGCGCTGCTCGAAATATCGTGCGTCGTCGACAAGACGCTTCGCTTCATATTCACTGCCAGCCGCCATAAAGCGTATCCGCGCAGCTTTCTCCTCGGGAAGCCGAAGGACGTGAGGAGCTGGCGTATAGTGAAGAGTCTGGCAGCGCGAGCGAATCGTTTCAAGCAACTGCATAGGAGCGTGAGTCAGCAGGAGGATATAAAGGCCGTCTCGCGGTTCTTCAAGCAACTTGAGAAGCGCGTTTTGCGCCTGCGTGGTCATCTTGCTAGCATCTTGTAGCGCAACCAGCGTCCGTATACCCGACTTTGCTGCTCGTACGGTGACTTGCAGGTCGCGAACATCTTCGATATATATACCCGTGCTTGTTTTTGATGTGTTGAGGTGGTCGTTGATACGAATCACTTCGTCAGTGGCGCGTGCGACCGTGTCGATATACTCAGAGAGATCGACACCTACTTCAGCGGTTATGATTGCCGCATGCGGCAATGGCATCGTCATTACAATGCTCCGGCAAAGCCGAGCGGGATGGGCGCTTCAAATACCCTGCGTTCGCCACCAGGTAATGTCACCTCTAGCTTGTGTGCGTGCAGGTACATACGCTCGGCTGTTTCTTTGCCATAGACCTTGTCGCCCAGGATTGGTGTGCCGAGATAGGCCATATGGACACGCAGCTGATGCGTACGGCCCGTGCGCGGCTTGAGCGCGACCAATGCGTGACTATCACTTCTGTCTACAACTTCATAGACCGTCTGAGCAGATTTACCACCGGCGCCGACACGAAACGTGCTTGGGCTCGACGGATTGCGCTCTATAGGCAAATCCAACTTAGCCTTTGCAGGTTCGGGCACCCCAGAAACCACAGCAGCGTATTCTTTTTTGACCGTACGATTGGTAAATTGCTTGCTAATCATACTAGCGGTCTCATCATTTTTGACCATGAGTAGCACGCCGCTCGTATCGCGATCAAGACGGTGAATAATCCCCGGTCTGTTCGTCTCGGATTTATAACTTGTTTTGTCTTTGATGAAATCAGCGGCTGTATATTCTTCGACAAGCGCACCTTTGGCGTGCGTCAGGAGGCCGAGCGGCTTGTTGATGACAAGTACGTTGTCGTCTTCATAGATGATGTCGATGTCGGGTGTGTCGATGACATTGTCGGGTGTGTGTAGTGCAATCTCATCCGTATCCTTGACAGCGTATTTCGCCGATGTCTGCACTTCGCCGTTCACGAGTATCTCGCCCCGCGCGATTCGCTTCTGATACGTGCTACGAGACTCTCCGCCAAACCGCTCCACAAGCACCATATCGAGCCGCGCCGTCTGCGGCACATCACGCAGCAAATACACTTCTTTACCGCGATACGGCAGCGCATACGTTGTGAGTGCATGCTGGTCTGGCAGTGGCACGAGCTGGTACGCATGCTGCACGCCAGATTCTTCGGCCATCTCGTAGATATAATCTTCGTCATCTTCAGCCGCACTATCTATGAGCACTGCATAATTCTTTTTGCCGCACGCAAAACGTATGATAACGTTTTTGTCATGCGGTTTACTCTTGGCGATGCGCTCGATATGGCGCGGCATCACATCGTCAGCTACTTCGTGAAACAGCCGCAAGATCGCCACTAGGTCGGAGGAATCAAATTTCATACTAGCGCTTTGGCCTCAAGCCCACGGCTTGTTGTACTCTCAAGAGAGTTGTGTTTGCTTGCTCATTCATAACTCGTTCGCTCGATTCAAGCTTGGCAATCAGTTCATCGTCAGATATCGCTGCGAGCTTTTCGTGAAACGACACAAGGAACTTTTCGACCTCATCCGCAACAGCCGCTTTGAACTCGCCGTAGCGTTCGTATCCGACCCACTCAGCATTCACCTCGTCCTGTGTGCGTTCGCTGAGAAGAGCTGTTATTTGCAATAAACTGGTAATACCAGGTTGGTTTTCCCAATCAAAATCCACTCGGCCGATACTATCAGTTGTGGCGCTCATAATCTTTTTGCGCGCGACGGCAGGGTCATCACTGAGCAAAATCTTGGACTTTTCGTCTAGCGAGCTTTTGCTCATCTTTTTACTCGGATCCGTGAGGCTACGAATCCGCAAACCTTTGTCACGCTGGATAAATGCCGTCTGCTTGGCCGTCTCGTGCGGCACAACAAATGTATCGCCAAACTTGTTGTTAAAGCGCGTTGCGATATCACGAGTAATTTCGAGATGTTGAAATTGGTCTTCGCCGACAGGCACCCACTCGGCCCCATAGAGCAAAATATCTGCAGCCATCAATACCGGATAGTTCATGAGCCCCATTGTGACACTTGCTGCATGTTCGCTCGACTTATCTTTAAACTGTGTCATGCGCTGCATCTCACCTACATAAGTGAAGCAATCGAGAATCCACGTCAGCTCACTGTGCGCCGGGATATAGCTTTGGCGATAGATATATGTGTGAGTATCATCTAGATTCAGCCCAGCCGCTACGAAATATTTGAGATTTGTCAGCGTCTTTGCATAGAGCTCGTCATGATCGACGGGTGTCGTGAAACTATGCAAGTCTGGCACAAACATATTGATTTGATACTCGCCTGCAAACTTTTGCTGCATTTCGACAATAGGCACAAACGCGCCAAGATAATTGCCAAGTGTCGGCTCTTCGTTAGAGCGAATACCAGTGAGGATTACAGATTTTGTCATATTATACCAATTATACCATTTGTTAGTCAGTTTATCTCGCCTACATACTCTGTGCACGCTCGACACACTCATCTATGAGATGCCGCAGTGGCCTGGTTTCGTCTTTGCGCTGATCAAGCTTTTCGTACAATGCCGCGACTCGCTCCTGCGCAAGTTCTATTTCTGGGAGTGTTTTACTCTTTGGTTGTTCTATCATATCGTCTCCTTTTACATTAAAAAACCGCCTTTTTGGCGGCTTCTTCAGTATCTTTAAATGCGTAATGATTATTTCAAAACACGGAACAAACCGCAAGAGGTGCTGCCGGTAAACCAATAGTTGGCGTGAGATGTTCGTGTGACCATAATTCTATTATAGCACAGCTATTCATAAAAAGCAATCAAGCACCCCGAGGAGTGCTTGATTTGTGCGCTTATTACCCGTAGGACTAACGCTTCGAGAACTGTTCGCGCTTGCGAGCAGAACGAAGACCATATTTCTTGCGCTCTTTTTCTCGTGGGTCGCGTTTGAGGAACTCGGCTTTTTTGAGTGTTGAGCGTAGATCGCTATGACCAACAGTGATTGCTTTTGCAATTGCTAGCTTGATCGCGTCAACTTGCCCAGCGAGACCACCACCGCTTACGCGGACAGTGATATCAAACTCTTTTTGCTTGCCTACGAGGGCAAGTGGGTCGGTGATTTCAGCGAGAAGCGTCTTGTTGTCGGAGAGGTACTCCGCAGCAGGCTTGTCGTTGATCGTCACGTTGCCCTTGCCTTTGTAGAGGCGAGCACGTGCTGTCGCGGCTTTGCGACGGCCGAGTCCGTAGAAGTAAGATGCATCTGCCATATTACTTTACCTCAACTTTCTTTGGGGTTTGTGCAGTGTGAGCGTGTTCGCTGCCCGCAAATACCTTCAGTCGAGCCATGCGGCCAGCCTGAAGTTTATTTTTTGGCAACATACCTTTGACTGCATTTTCAATGATTCGCTCTGGGAACTTCTCACGAACTTCTTCGAGACGAGCGTCTTTGATACCGCCAGGGAATCCTGAGTGTCGGTAGTAAATCTTTTGCAGCTCTTTATCACCTGTCACCGGCACATCTTTGGCGTTGATGACGACAACGTAGTCGCCGCCGTCGATGTGCGGTGTGTAGGTCGGCTTGCTTTTACCTGTCAAAAGCGTAGCGATAACAGTGCTGAGACGGCCAAGCGGTAGCTCAGTCGCATCAATCAGATGCCATTCGCGATTCACTTCAGACGGTTTCTGAGAGTAAGTTTTTGCGTTTACCATTACTTAGACTCCTTTGCTACGGCTTTGAGCTCGTCGACAAATTCGATTGTCGCCAGCTGTGCGCCGTCACCTACACGAACACGAGTACGTTGTACGCGTACGTGTCCACTCGTGCGACCAGTAAGCTGTGGTGCAATCTCGTCTACCAGTTTGTAGGCAGCTGCCTGGGTAGATAGCTTGGCAATCACTGCACGGCGGCTCGCCAAATCACCCTTTTTAGCTTTTGTGATGAGCTTTTCTATATAACGCACCAATTCTTTGGCTTTTGGCAACGTCGTCTCGATCTTGCCGTACTCGACAAGGCTCGTCGCCAGACCCTTCATGAGTGCGCGGCGTTGGTCGCGCTCACGACCGAACTTACGCCCTTTGTATCCATGTCGGTGCATATTACAGTTCTAACTCCGCTAGTTTATCTTTTACTTCATCAAGTGCTTTTGAGCCAAAGCCTTTGAGCTCGCGCAAATCTTGTTCAGTGAGTGTCACCAAGTCTTGCACAGTACGAATCTCGTTGTTAACGAGCGCGTTGGCTGTACGAGCAGTCAAGTTCAACTCTTCGATTGGCGTATTGAGTTCGTTGGCTTCGTCGCCAGTTGCCGCTCCAAGCGCAGGCGCCGCCTCAACAGTAGTGCTGCCAGCAAGTGCAGTGTATTGATTCACGAGAATCGCTGCAGCTTCTTCAAACGCTTCACGCGGACTCAGTGAGCCATCAGTCTCAACAGTGAGTGTCAATTTGTCGAGATTTGTCTCTTGACCGACACGTGTGCCGTCAACCTTGTAGCGTACACGCAGCACTGGGCTAAATACCGCGTCGAGTGCGATGTGATCGCTATGGAGACGAGTATCGCTCGCTTCTTCGATTGTGCGATAGCCGCGACCAGAATCAACAACAAGGTCGATAGATACACTTGCTTTTGGATCATCAATAGTACATACAACCTGCTCCGGGTTGATGACCTCGACATCGGCAGTTGTTTTGATATCGCCAGCAGTAACAACACCGGCACCCTTCTTCTCAAGACGAAGCTCAACAGGCTCATCAGTGTGAACTTTTACGCGTACGTTTTTGAGGTTGAGGCTAATATCAACAACATCTTCCTTGATACCCTTTACTGTCGTAAATTCGTGCGTCGCGCCTTCGATCTTGAACGATACAATCGCACCACCAGCGATGCTCGAAAGCAATACGCGGCGCAAACTGTTGCCAAGGGTGTTGCCATAGCCAGCATGAAGCGGCTCAATAACAAACGACGCGCTTGTTGCTGAATGTTCATCAATCTTCGCGAGCGCAGGGTTGTGAATAACTTTTGTCATAGTTTAGGCTCCTTACCCTTATCGTGAGTAGTACTCGACGATGAGCTGTTCGTTAATATCTACTTCCGCTTCTTCACGTTTTGGATTACCCGTTACAGTGATAGTGAGCTTCTTTGCGTCCGATTTCATCCAGCTAAGTGGACCCTGGACAGAGTTGTTTATCACATCGTTGATTTGTGTGAAATAACCGCTCTTCTGGCTTTTTGGTCGTACTTCGATAACGTCACCAGCCTTCAGTCGGATAGATGGAATATCAACACGACGACCGTTGAGTAGGAAATGACCGTGGCCAACCAGCTGACGAGCAGCACGGCGGCTTGTCGCAAATCCTGCACGATAGACAGCGTTATCAATACGTCGCTCAAGCAACTGGAGGAGCAACTCACCAGGAAGTACACCTTGTCCACTTGCGCGGTCGGCTTCCTTCATGAGGCGTGAAAATTGCTTTTCAAGCAAACCGTAAGTACGGCGAACCTTTTGCTTTTCACGAAGTTGCGTGAGGTACAAGCTTGGCTTGCCCTGGCGACCATGTGCGTGCTCACCTGGAATACCGCTCTTGCGAGCCATAATCTTGTGTGCTTTTGGATGCAGTGCGTAGCCTTCACGGCGAGACTGCTTAACAATAGGAGATGTATCTCGTGCCATATACTAAGCCCTCCTCGCTTTTTTAGGACGAACGCCACCATGAGGTACGCCAGTCACGTCTTTGATACTATCGACAGCAATATCGAGATTGCTCATTGCACGAATCGCCGCATCACGGCCAAGGCCGACGCCTTTGACAAATACATCGACGCTACCAAGTCCATGAAGACTTTTAACAGCTTCGGCAGCTTTTTCAGCTGCAACTTGCGCGGCGTAAGCGGTACCTTTTTTGCTACCACGGAATCCACACGCACCAGCACTTGCCGCTGCAAGGACGTTACCTTTTTTGTCGGTAAACGTGACGATCGTGTTGTTAAATGTTGCTTGGATATGCAGCTGACCAGCAGGAACTGATCGGCGTTGCTTTTTCCGAGCGGATGTTTTAGCTTCTGCCATATTACTCTTGTTCCTTTCCTTTAGGTCTTGCTTGCTGCTTTAGGTTGTGTGCCGCCCACAGACTGCGCGCGACCCTTGCGAGTTCGTGCATTCGTTCGGGTGCGTTGTCCACGTACCGGCAATCCTGCCTTGTGACGCAAACCGCGATACGCGTTGACGTCTTTGAGGCGTTTAATATTGTTTGTTACCAAGCGCTGTAGGTCGCCTTCGGTCGTATAATCACCATCGATTATTTCACGAATACGCTGTTCTTCAGCCTCGGTGAGATCTTTCACCCGAGTGGTCGGCTCTATCTTGGCCGCCGCAAGGATGTCTCCAGCAAATTTCGGACCGATACCATATATGTAGGTAAGAGCGATCTGAACCTGCTTCTCTGATGGGATAGTTACCCCAGCAATTCGAGCCATGCTTAACCCTGCCTTTGCTTATTCTTAGGTTTTTTCTTGTTGATGACGCGGAGGCGACCTTTACGGCGCACTAGCTGGTCATCTGGGCTGATTTTTTTCACACTCGCACGAACTTTCATGAGCGTCTACAAAAACTCCCTTCCTTAAAATTTATTGCGTATAGGTGATCCTACGCAGCGCGCGCAGGCTCATCCCGAAGTCGAAAGCTGATACGACCCTGTGTGAGATCATACGGGGTCATCTCTACTTCAACTCTATCGCCCGGAACCAAGCGAATATAATGCTTACGCATTTTACCGCTGATATGGGCGATAATTGTATGGCCATTCTCAAGTTCTACCTTGAATTTAGTACCAGGCAGTGCTTCCACTACCTTTCCCGTCATCTTAATTACTTCCTTTTGACTCGCCATAAATTACAGTTTCTCATTATACATCAAAAATATTGAAGAGTAAAGCGCTTTTTAGCAACCCAGTGTGAGCTACCGATACACGCGTTGATCTTATGTTTAATTGTAGCAAATCCTCTCGATAGGTCAAGCCACTCCGATCGGCAGCTAGACACAATGGATTAGCCATGATATAACCAGTGGCATGAGCGAACAAATCCCCAGAGAAGAGTTCTTGGGTCGCACGCTGGAGTCGGGACCTCGTACTATTTGCGCCTATGCTCGCGATATCCTAGTGACATTTGGAGAAGAGCTACCTCCAGCTTCTCCAGATACATCCTCCCCTATATTCTATGCAAAGTGGCCGTACTTTGATCATACACTTGAGCTATTCGGTACAACAAACGACGACGCGACGAAGTATGTGCTACGTCACAATACTTCCGTCATAGACCAAGGTAGTTGTTACAATTTCCAAGACGACCGAGATATTGTCAGTGTCACTCATGGATATACGTCTACTCACAAAAATCAGTCCACAACAGACTTCACACAAACCGAAGTCCTTAACCCCCGCCAAGGGTCGCAGTGGGTTGCCCACCTGCTGCGCACAAACCATGGTCACCTGCTCATGCCAAACCGTGGATATATCGAGCATACCGTACCACAGCCAATCCCCGACAGAGAAATGGAGGCCGAGCTGTTTGGTATGGAACATGGCGACACTATAACAAATGCAATCGAACAAGCAATACTATTCGAGACTATTAGCATAGACGCGATGGCGGCAAACTATAGCCGACCGCAATGGAGGTATGTCCCAAAAACTGCCGCAGGTATAGCAACTCCGGGAAGCCGGGCTCAAGGTCACGCCACGATTACTAGACGCCACTACTTTAGCAGTCTGTCATCGTATTGAGGCGGCTCTAGCCAGCCGGGAAAACCTCGCTGAGTAGGCGTCTTTTTACTCTACTGCAACCGCTCGGATTGTCACCCGTTTATCGTACGTGTTCTGAGCTGGCACCCAATTACCAGTGCATGATATCAAATTTAAGCCTTCGGCCGTATCGCTGGCCGACTCGCTCATACGCTTCATGCCACCATCGTTCAGCTCATCAAGTGGCAAAGTTTCGTTTTCCTTAACTTCGTAGGTAAACTTCTGACCGTCACCGCGTTCCACAATAATCTCGTCGCCCGCCTTAATGTCGGGGAGCTTTTCAAACACACCGCCCTTTGTAGGACCTCCATTGTGGCCGTCAAGCAACAGCGCGCTGCTACCACTACCTGGTGTTGCGCTTTTTTTGTACCAGCCTACGTCATGAATGTTGCGGGGAGTATCGAGCTCTCCATTTGGTTTGACACCGATACCCAATACACGCGCTTTATCTATACCTAGCGAGCGAATCGAAATATAGCGCGGCTCAGCAGGCTCTACCTTATGATCTTCTTTTTGGTCGACGGTCACTTGTGCTTCGTCAACTTCAGGATTTGCTGTCGCAAATGCAACGGGAATAGGTGGCTGTTCGCCAGTTGTATAGTATCGATAGCCGAACCATCCGACAGCAGCGAGCAGCGCCAATACCACAAGACTAGCAACCCACCTTCCTGGTCGGAAATCTTTTTGCTGTTCAATGTGTAATCCAGTTGCCACCCATCGCCCTCCGCTTACTATTTATTTGTAGTCGTCGTATGTCACCATAAGCGCACGACTATTGATCTGCCGCAAGCTTTCAAGTGCAACTGTCACGATAATCAGAAGTCCCGTACCGCCAATCGCAAGGTTTGCATTACTAATGCCTGTGAAGTTATAGAGCAAATACTCTACCGCGAACGGCGTCACAGCCACAAGCCCCAGCGCAAGCGACCCAAACAATATGAGCCGATTAACGACTTTATTGAGGTATTTTTCTGTCTGCTCGCCAGGTCGAACGCCTTCTATAAATGCACCTTGTTTCTGAAGATTCTCGGCGATTTCATTACTATTAAACACGATACCCGTATAGAAATAAGTAAACAAAATAACCAACAAGAAGTAGAGCACTGGGTAGATAAATGCCTCAGCTGACTGCCCTGTAAACTCGCCTGGATTCGGAGCCTGGAACCATTTGATAAGATTGTCCGCAGTTTGTGTATAGGCCTCATTGCCAGTCGACTTTAGAATCTGACCAACAAATGCAGGTAGACTCAAAAACGCGACGGCAAATATAACGGGGATCACACCAGCCGCAATCATCTTGACTGGCAACACACTCTTGATACCACCGTAACTGCTATTACCCTGCACGCGCTTCGCATAGTTGATAGTAATGACACGCTGCGCCTCATTAATCTTTACGAGCAAATAGAGCATAATAATCGAAGCAGAAGCAAGCGCCAATACCACATAGAAGATCATAGGGTTGACAGGGAGGCTAAACCAGCCAAATACGCTCAACGAACCAGACGATGTATCAAAGAGCGATGTCCAAAGAGTCGAAAGAGTTTGTGGCATTTGACTGATAATACCAGCAAAAATCAACATACTAATACCATTGCCAATACCACGCTCGGTAATCAGCTCACCTATCCACATCAGCAACATTGACCCGGCAGTCATCGCGGTAACAGCAACAACCCAATCAGTAATTGATGCCGCTCCCAAAGTCGTAGTATTGCCGGCGAGTACCGACTGGCGAAGCATATAGATGAAAGCAATGGATTGAACAATCGCAAGAGGCAGTGTCAACATACGTGTCCACTGGTTAATCTTACGACGACCAGACTCACCATCTTTGTGCAACTCTTCAAGCTTTGGAATAGCTTTCGTAAGCAGCTGTGTGATGATACTTGCGGTGATAAACGGACTCAACCCCACAAGTACAATAGAAAGCTGGCTCAATGCGCCGCCAGACAGCAGATTCAGGAAGCCGCCAAAGTCGCTGGCAGACAAAAAGCTCGTGATCACGTCTTTGAGCTTACTCGGCTCTGCAAGCGGCACAGGGATATGCGACAGCATACGATAAACCGCAACCAGCGCAAGTACGATAAGCAATCGTTGCTGCATATCTTTATTTTTTAGTGATTTGAAAATTGTTTTCCAGTTCATAGATGTTTTACCCTCTTTGTTCGGTCTCATTGTCTCTCGGACTTATTCGCCTACTATTGTACTACAGATTCGTAAGAGCACCAACATTACTTGACACGGATCTGCCTATTTCATACACTATCTAGACATGCAAATTCACTTTATCTGCAGGGGAAACCTTTTGCGAAGCTTGATCGCAGAAACATATACAAAATCCCTTTCAAACTCAACAGTCACCGCCAAATCAAGTGGAACATCGGTAGGCTGGAATGATCCTCAAGAACGGCAATACTTCTATGAAACATTGGGCTTGCTCAGGTCGAATAATATCGCACATTATGCAAAATCGCAGCCAGAGCAGCTGACCCCAGAGCGCATCTTGAAGAATGACTACATCATATTTATGAATCAACGTGTCGTCGATGAGGCGGCACAGCTACTGCCCAACCTGCCTACTAAGTATGAAGTATGGGAAATCACTGATATTGGCGAAGGGACACGCATAGATAGAACCAAAAAGCAGGAATACTTGCAGGCAATTTATGATGAAATCACGAGTAGAGTTGACACGTTACTCGCTCAAAATCAAAAAAGCCCCTAAAGAGGGGGCTTTTTCTCTATAGCGCTACTAGCTATTTCTCAGCTTTTTCCGCCTCTTTGGCAGACTGCTTGAGTGGTGTTGGTACTTTTTCGAATGTACCACCAGCTTTTGTAACCGCTTCTTGTACGCTCTTTGATGCAGCTTGCACCTTGAGCGTCACTTTTTCTGTCAGCTCGCCACGAGCGATAACCTTGACAGTATGAAAAGGTGTCGCAATGTAACCCTGTTCAAACAATGTTGTGTTGTCGGCAGTTTTGCCCTTAAACGCATTGAGGTGGTCGAGATAGACAACCTGTGCAGGTGCTTTGTGGCTTTTAAATCCACGGTTTTTTGGTGCACGCTGTGCAAGCGGTCCACTACCACCCTGGAACATTGCGCGGAGCTTTTTACCAGTACGGGATTTTTGACCCTTTGTACCACGACCAGCAGTCTTACCACCGCCAGCTGAGATACCTCGGCCAACTCGCTTCTTGTCTTTATTGGCAGAAACTTGGAGTTCGTTGTACTTTGTCATTTATTTAGTCTCCTCTTTGGCAGCCTTTTTAGGAGCTGCTTTTTTAGGCGCGTTTAGCCACTGGTCGCGTGGTACGAGCGTCTTGAGTGCGTCGATAGTCGCATACGCGATGTTGACTTTGTTGGTAGAGCCAAGGCTTTTTGAAAGCATGTTGCGGATACCTGTCACGCCGATGATTTGGCGAACAACACCGCCAGCGATTACACCGGTACCAGGCGCAGCTGGTTTAATGAGCACTTGTGCGCCGCTCACCTTTACCTCTGCATCATGCGGGATTGTATCGCCCTGAAGTGGCACAGTGATGAGGTTTTTCTTGGCAACATCAGTTGCTTTGGCAATCGCCGTCTGGACGTCTTGGCCTTTGCTCACGCCGACACCAACTTTGTCCTTGCGGTTGCCCACAACAACGAGAGCTTTGAAGCGGAAGCGTCGACCGCCCTTGACCACACGAGCCACACGGTCGATGTTAATCACCACTTCTTCAAATTCTTTTGGTGCCTCTGGGGCATTTCGTCGGTCATCGCGACGACCACCACGCTGACCACCGCGACCGCGGTTGTCTTGGCGAGGGGTAGTAGTTGCTGCTGCTTGTGCTTCAGCCATACTAGAACTCCAATCCTTCTTTGCGTGCAGCGTCGGCAAGCGCGCTCAGGCGGCCAGCATAACGGCGACCATTGCGGTCGAATACTACACTTGTAATCTTTAGTTTCTTTGCCTTCTTGGCGATATCCGCACCAACTTTTGCAGCGAGTTCAGACTTGCTACCAGTTGCTTTTGCGCCGACAGTTGTTGCAGCCGCCACAGTGTGACCTTTGGCGTCGTCGATCAGCTGCGCGCTCACATGCGTGTTGCTGATCGTAACAGTGAGGCGTGGACGCTCGGCAGTACCAGATACTTTAGCGCGAACACGGCCTTTGCGAAGACTTTTGTTGAGCTGCTTTTTAGCGAGATCTGCCATAATTACTTACCAGCCTTTCCTGCCTTGCGCAGAATCTGCTCATCGGCATATTTAATACCCTTGCCCTTGTACGGCTCAGGCTTCTTAAGTGCACGAATTTCTGCCGCAGCCTGACCAACTTGTTGCTTGTCGATACCAGATACGGTGATGTTCATTTTGTCTGTAGTGATGGTGATACCAGCTGGAGCTTTGTACTTCACTGGGTGGCTAAAGCCAAGCGCCATCTCTAGATCCGGGCCGCTCATTGCCACGCGGAAGCCTACGCCGTTGACTTCGAGTTTTTTCTCAAAGCCTTTTGTCACGCCTTCTACGGCGTTGTTGAGCAGTGATCGCTGCAGACCATGCTGCGCACGAGCAATACGCTCTTCGTTGTTGCGGGTAACTGTTGCTACGCCGTCTTCGAGGCTGACTGTCACGTCACTCAGATGCGGTACGGTGAGCTCGCCTTTGGCGCCTGTCACCTTGATAACATCTGAATCGACCGTGATTGTCACGCCACTTGGAACCTGAATTGGTAGTTTTCCGATTCGACTCATACTTACCTTTCGTTACTGGCAAGCGAAATGTTTGTTTTTACGGCTGACATTACACACCGGTCATTCTGAATTTATTTCAGAATCCACGCCGCATAATGAGCGCAAAATCTCCCGATTTCACTCGCAAATTTATATCTAGGTAATTGTACCACGTGAAGTAAATAAATACAAGAAATAGTCATCGAGTGCGATAACAATGTGCTATACCAAGAACACCTCTAGACAATATGTGCTATACTCTTGCTATGGCCAGTCGAAAAGTTCTTATCGCTGGAGTTACACTCCTCGTAACTATCACCTTAACTATGATATTGTTTATTCTCCTTACTCCTTTCATAGTTCGAACAGCTGTCCAGGCTGGAGCCATGAGGCTATCGCCACTACAGCTCATCAACGTTGAACATCCCAGTCCCTTCTGTAAGTTCATCCAAGTAACGTCGTGCAATAATGAATATGTCTATGCCGCAGAGGGAGACAAAACTAAAATCATTGAAGAGACGGCAAAGAATCTCAATGCAACTACTAAATACTACATCCAGGTATCCTCCGAAACTAGCGCAATATTGATACAGACGGACAGTGTAAATAACAGGGGCTTTATCGTATCATTTGAAACATCAGAGGCTCGTGACTATGCATACAAGCCAGTATATGCATCGCCTTGTCGTCCCGAAACTAAACCAGAACGCTGCATTGTTGCACGCGTTCACTCAACAAATGTCTATAAGTAGATCTTAATTCACTTCAATTTTCAGGTACGCATTATTCATGCACATTTTAACTGTATTGCGCTTAAAGATTAGTCTATTAACCAGAGAAATCATTCGAAGTCCTATTGAGTCTTGCTGCAGCATATCCTACAAAAGCTTCGCCAATAGCACCTATTGCACTAGCCACAAGAATATAGCCAAGAGCAAGCTCAAATGGCAAGATACTATATACTGCATTAATCGCGCCTATGCATATTCCCTGAGTAACTCTTGCAGTGTTGGATTACACTCGGCAAATGAACCATGGAAAATAACTATCGTAAATACCCCTGCTATCGTCATCACTTCCTGCACAAAAAGAGAGAATACCAGACATTGCAGCGAATGTCACGAACAACGCTCGCTCACTTTTCACTATCATACCTTGACGCTCTGGCTCCTCATGTTTTTCATAGCTCATTTTAGACATAGCTTCATCATATCACAAGATACCAAGACAACAGAGTAACTACCAGTCTAAAAAACAACCCCGTAAGTACGGAGTTGTTTTTGATGCCTAGTTTTTAGTGCTAGTACACCTTAAGCAACAGCTCTCCACCAAGTCGCTGCTTGACAGCTTCTTGACCAGTCACCACACCCTTCGACGTAGAGACAAGCACGATACCACGACCGCTTTTGACACGGGGGATTTCGTCGGCTTTGACGTAGACACGTCGGCCAGGCTTACTGAGACGAGTGATCTCGTTGATGGTGCTGTTTTCGCCATCTTTGTTGATGGTCACGACCAGCGTGTCGCGTGGCTTGCCAGCTTCGCGCTTGACGGCTGTAAGGTAGCCGCTTTTGACGAGTTGCTTGGCAATCACTTCTTTCATCTTGCTCGCTGGGACGCGAACTTCTGTTTTACCAACCATTTTTGCGTTACGAATACGAGTCAAAAGGTCGGCGATTGGATCTGTAGTTTGCATTGACATATCTTTAGCTCCTTCCTTTTACCAACTACTCTTTCGTACGCCTGGAATCTTGCCTTCTGATGCCAGTTGACGGAAGTTAATACGATTGAGACCAAATCGGCGCATGTAGGCATGCGGACGACCGCTCAATACATCACGGTTTTTCCAGCGAGTTGGGCTCGAATTGCGAGGAAGTTTCTGCAAACCATCCTGATCGCCCATCTCTTTGAGTTCAGCACGCTTTGCAGCGTTTTTGAGAATCATCTTCTTGCGCTTTTCATCGCGTGCGATTGCTGATTTCTTAGCCATTAGCGTCGTCCTCCTTCTTTTTCAAACGGTACGCCGAATTTTTCGAGCAGTGCACGGCTATGAGCCTTGTCTTCATTGTCGATAACAAATGTCACTTGCAGGCCGTGGATTACTTGCGTCTCTTCAAACGTGAGTTCTGGGAAGATCGACTGATCATTGATACCGACGTTGTAGTTACCGCCCTTGTCAAATGCTTTTGCGCCGACACCGTGGAAGTCACGGATACGAGGCATCGCCACGTTGACAAAACGGTCGAGGAATTCATACATGTTGGCGCCGCGAAGCGTCACACTGATACCAATGCGGTTCATGCCTGCACGAATCTTGAAACCAGCGATAGATTTCTTTGCCATGCGGTCAATAGGCGCTTGACCAGTGATTTTTGTCAAAGTGTTTTTTACCACTTCGTAATGACGTTTGTCATCTTTGTTCTTGCCAAGTCCTACGCTCACGACAATTTTCTCGAGCTTTGGTACTTGGTGTACATTCTCGAGTCCGAGTTCGGTCTGGAGTTCTTTGCGCACCTGAGTGTCATACAAAGCTTTCAGACGAGGAGTGTAGGCAGTACTTTTGGTAGCTGTAGCCATTATTTAATCTCCTTATTTTTTAGTTGACGAGCGACACGGACTGTCTTGCCGTCATCATTTTTCCTGTAGCCAACACGGCTACTCGTAGCAGCTTTTTCGTCAACGACGAGCGCAACCTTTGAGAGCGGAGTTGGTACATGAATATCTTTGACGCCGCCACGAGGGTTGAGCTGGCTTGGCTTGACCTTGCGGCTACCAACACCCACGCCTTCGATGAGGACTGCGTCTTTTTTAGGCAGCACGGCCACGACCTTACCGGTCTTACCTTTGTGCGTACCACTTACGAGTTTGACGATATCGTCTTTGCGAATACGTGCCATACTAGAGTACCTCCGGAGCCAAGCTAATGATTTTCGCGTAACCCATATCGCGCAGTTCGCGTGGTACAGGTCCAAAAATACGTGTCGCCTTTGGATTCTTATCTTCACCGATAATCACAGCTGCGTTGTCGTCAAATGCGATGGTCGAACCGTCTTTTCGTTTGATTTGGTTGCGTGTGCGCACGATCACGGCTTTTTGCACCGTTTTCTTCTTGATGTTACCGCCAGGATTGGCATCCTTGATTGTAACGACAACAATATCGCCAACACCCGCAAAACGACGACGTGTACCACCAAGCACACGGATAATCAATGCCTCTTTGGCACCGCTGTTATCGGTGATCTTGATGCGTGATTCTTGTTGCAACATTACGCACTCACCTCCTCGATATCTTCTTTGAGCTCTACAGAACCACGAGATTTCTCTTCGATGAGGTCAAGCTTGAAAGATTTTGTCTTAGAAATAGGACGAGTCTCGATGATACGAACCTTGTCGCCATTTTTGGCTTCGTTGTTTTCGTCGTGTGCAGTGTATTTACGACTCACAGTATACTGCTTGCCATAGAGTGGGTGCGTTTCACGACTAGTTACAGTGACGGTAATAGTCTTGTCGCGGCTGTCCGAAGTCACGATACCAGTCAATGTCTTGGCCATATTACTTATCTCCCTTCTCGGCCAGCTCAGCTGCTCGGATTGCAGTGTGCAGGCGCGCAATTTCTTTGCGAGTTTTTGTGATTACTCGTGGGTTTTGCAATTCACCAGCCGCAAGTCCGCGGCGAGCTTCTACGATTTCAAGCTGCTTTGCAGCCAGATCTTTTTGCAAATCCTCAAGAGATTTCACTTCGGCTGCGTCTTTAGCTTTAGTCGCTTTTGTAGCTGCTTTTGCCATGGTTACGCCTCCTCTCGCTTGATAAATTTAGTTTTTACTGGTAGCTTGTGAGCCGCGAGACGCATTGCTTCTCGTGCCACTTCTTCCTCAACACCCTTCATTTCAAACATCACAGTACCAGCTTTTACCTTGGCTGCGAAAAACTCAGGGTTACCCTTGCCCATACCCATCTTGAGGCCGACTGGCTTGCGGGTAACAGGTGTGTGTGGGAAGATACGAATCCAGATTTTACCACCACGCTTGATGTAGCGGGTCATCGCCTGACGAGCTGACTCAATCTGGCGGCTCGTCACATCGTTGTTTGATTGTGACTGCAATGCATAATCACCAAAAGCGATGTAGTTACCGCGAGTTGCGACACCATCGTTTTTGCCTTTAAACGTCTTGCGGTATTTGGTTTTCTTAGGGAGTAGCATTAGACGTCACTCCTTTCACCTTTGTAAATCCATACCTTTACACCGATGATACCAACACCTGCGCACATCGCACGCGCTGAGTGGAAATCGATATCCGCACGGAGCGTGTGGAGTGGCACAGAGCCTTCGATTACCTTTTCGCGGCGAGCCATTTCGGCGTTGTTGAGTCGCCCTGCGACCTCGATACGAATACCTTTAGCGCCAGCATTCATCGTGTTTTGTGCAGACATTTTGACTGCGCGGCGGAAGTTGATACGGCGCTCAAGCTGGCGAGCGATGTTTTCTGCAACAAGTTTCGCTGAAAGCTCTGGGCGCTTCACTTCTTCGATGTTGATACGCACAGGCAAGCTTGCGATTTTTTCGAGCTGCGATTTGAGCTCTTGCACGCCTGCACCGCCGCGACCAATCACCACACCTGCTTTTGCGGTGTGAATCGTGACAGTCACTTGATTGGCAGAGCGTTCAATCTCGATGCGATCGATAGTCGGGCGAGATGCAAATTTCTTTTCGATTGTATCGCGAATTTTTACATCTTCTGCGAGCCACTTGCTAAAATCACGCTTGTTGGCAAACCAGCGAGAATCCCAGTTTTTGTGAACTTGCAGGCGGAAGCTAATTGGGTTTACTTTCTGTCCCATTTCTACTTCTCCTCTTCTTTCTTAGCTGGTGTTACAGCCTCAGCTTTTTTGGCAGCTGGCTTTTTCTTTGGCTTCTCAGCACCAGTAACTTCTACCAAAATATGGCTCGTTTTCTTCTGGAAAGGTAGCGCCATGCCACGCATGTGCGGCTTAAAGCGCTTGAGGCGAGGACCAGCTGTCACGCTGAGAGTAGTAATCTCAAGCGTCTTGGCGTCCAAGCCGTGATTGTTCGTTGCATTGGCAGCAGCCGATGCAATCGCTTTGCGTACAGGCTTGGCAGCACGGCGAGGCGTGTGATCCAAGATCACCAACGCATCGGCAACGCTGCGGCCGCGTACGAGGCTTGCCACAACACTCACTTTTCGTGGCGTCAGGTCGATGCCTTTGATGTATGCACGAACTGTCGTTGCTTCAGCCATTATTTTTTATCCTTTCCGCCGTGTTTGCGGAACTTACGAGTTGGGCTAAACTCACCGAGCTTGTGGCCAACCATATTTTCCGTGACAAACACAGGTACGTGGACACGACCGTTGTGTACGGCAATCGTACGACCCACCATATCTGGTGTGATTGTACTTGCACGTGCCCAAGTTTTGATAACAGTACGATCGTCTGAACTAAGCGCCGCCACTTTTTTCGCGAGCTTGAAGTCGACGAATGGACCTTTCTTGAGTGATCGACTCATATCTTACCTCTTCCTCTTCGCATCATGGCGACTTTTAACAATAAGCTTGCCAGTATCTTTGCGACGTCGTGTACGATAGCCGAGCGTGAGCTGACCCCATGGTGTGCGTGGTGGTTTACCACTACCATGACGTCCACCGTCACCACCACCGTGTGGGTGGTCTGCGGCGTTCATCACGACACCACGAACAGTTGGGCGAATACCCTTGCGACGTTTGCGACCTGCGCTACCGATTTTGACGTTTTGGTGCTGAACGTTGCCAACCACACCGATAGTCGCTTCGCATTCTAGACGTACGCGGCGAACTTCGCCAGATGGCAATTTGATCTGCGCGTAATCGCCTTCTTTAGCCATAAGCTGTGCTTTTGTACCAGCGCTGCGTACCATCTGTGCGCCCTTGCCCTTTTGGAGCTCGATAGCGTAGATTTGTGTACCGACAGGGATACGAGCAAGTGGCATACGGTTTGAAGCTTCGATAGGTGCTTCTTCGCCGCTGGCGATTTTCTTGCCTTTTTGCATCTGTGTGTCAGCCAAGATGTAGTGATACAAACCATGCTGATCTTTGACACGCGCAATACGCGCAGATCGGTTTGGATCATATTCGATCTCTTCGATCGTAAGCTCCAGACCATCCGCCAATTTGTGATTGAGCAAACGATAGTGTCGCTTGACACCACCACCACGGTGACGCACAGTAATGCGACCTTGGTTGTTGCGGCCTGCATTTTGCTTTTTTGTCTTAATCAAGCTTTTGAGTGGTTTCTTAGTCGTGATTTCGCTCAAATCTTGGCTTGTCATACCACGACGTGCAGGAGTAGTTGGGTTGTATGCTTTAATCGGCATTATTTCTTCTCCTCACTTTCTGCTGGTTGCTCAAACACCTGGATAGAGCTGCCCTCGGCAAGCTTTACATAGGCTTTTTTGGTGTCTTTACGTTTCGTTGTACCAGGATAGCGGTTTTTGCCTCGTGAAAAACGAACGGCTTTACCTTGTTGGACAACAACTTTGACACCCGCAACCTTGACTTCAAACTGTGCTTCAACAGCTTCAGCAATCTGCTGCTTGTTGGCCGTAAGAGGCACGTCGAAGATGTAGGTATTTTTTTCTGTAATCTGTGTGTACGCCTTTTCAGTCGCACGTGGGATAACGCTAATGAGTGTCATTATGCCTCTCCTCCTACCAGCCATGCTTTGATAGTGTCGAGCGCTTTGGCACTAATCACAATGTGATCGGCGTTGAGCACGTCGTAGACACTGATGAAGCTTGGACTTACAAGTCGAACAGCTTGGATATTGCCAGTTGCGCGAATCAACTCTGGAGTTTTCTCTGCAACAACAAGTACCTTGCGGTCGAGTTTTTTATCTGTCAGATATTTTGCAACTTCAGCAGTTTTGCCAGTTGTTTTAATATCGTCGACGGTGATTTTCTTGGCTTCGTTTGCAAGCGTCAGCGCCTGCTTCACTGCTACACGCTTAGAAGTCTTAGAGAGCTTCTTGGTGTAGTTTTCGTTGCCGCGTGGACCAAATACGATACCACCTGTGCGCCAGATTGGGTTGCGTGTGCTACCAAAACGTGCACGGCCAGTACCTTTTTGCTTCCATGGTTTTTTGCCGCCGCCGCTTACTTCGCCGCGAGTTTTCGTAGTTGCGCTTGCGAGACGGTTGTTTGCCAGGTATGAATCATACGCCAGCTTCAGTAGTTCGTGGTTTGGCACTTCTACTGCGAAAACTTCCTTTGGTAGGGTCGTCTTCTTGGTTGTCGTAGTGTCAGCCATTATGCCTTGCCTCCGATTACTATCAGGCCCTTGCGAGGTCCTGGTACAGCGCCACGTAGCCCGATGAGATTTGTCTCGGCGTCGATGTACGCGACTGCCAAGTTCTTCACGGTCACTTGATCGTGTCCCATGCGGCCAGGCATTCGTTTGCCCTTGAAGACTTTTTGTGGATACATCGAGCCGATCGAGCCGACGCGACGTACGTCACCGTTGCCACCATGAGAGCTTGCGCTTGTATTAAAGTTGTGTCGTTTTACCGTACCGGCAAAACCTTTACCTTTTGATGTGCCCGTCGCCTGAACCAACTCTCCCAGTTCAAACGTGTTTACATCGATTACGTCGCCTACCTTGAGACCTTCAGGTAGTTCTGCGACGCGGATTTCCCGAATATGTTTCGGAGTCACTTTGGCGGACTTCACATGTCCAGCCACGGCCTTGCTCAGGTTCTTACCCTCACCATATGCTACCTGCACTGCGTTGTAACCGTCTGTTTCAACGGTTTTTACCTGAGTCACAGTCACAGGGCCAGCTTGGATGAGTGTGATTGGAGTCACACGACCATCTTCGCCGATGATTTGGGTCATACCAATTTTGGTACCGAGAAGTGCTTTCATAGCCCTCATTCTCCCACTTAAAATCCTTGGTGGCCACTGGTTTCCCTGCTGCTTTTGTTGCCTCCAGCTCCGGGACCTATCAACTCACCAAGGTCGCTTGATATTTTTTGTACATAAAAGTAACCTTTTGACTATAGCACAGATTAGGGGTAGACGTCAAGGGTTTGATAGGATTTTGCGCCAACTATGTACTGGCGGCTTTGGTTCATAGCTCGCTCTGAGCCATTAACACCCCACCTCGGGCAACACTACCTTCCGATTACCCTCTATTGAGGTGCTACAATAAGAACAACCATGAATACCAATCTCAAGAGATGGACAACAAAGTCTAGCCACGGCCTACTTGACCACCCCCGTATGCAACTACGTGAAGATGAAGTCGAATTGCCAAATGGCAAAACAATACGCTATCTCGTTCAACCCTACGACGGCTCTGGTGGCGTTGTTATCATCTGTCGAGACAACGAAAAAATTCTTCTCCAAAAAGAATACTCCTATCCTGTCGATGAAGTCCTCTGGCAATTTCCTGGAGGTAAAATTGAAACAAATGAATCGCCAGCTGCGGCAGCCAACCGTGAACTAGCCGAAGAGTCGGGTTTACGCGCAAGACAGGTTGCAGAAATTGGCGCATTTTATGCCGATAACCGTAGAACTTCAGCCAGACTGCATGTCGTCGTCGCAGAAAACTTCAGTAAGCATAATCTCACTCCGGACACGTCCGAGATTATCGAGAGCGAATGGATAGAAATCAACGATATCAAGCAGATGATTAAAAAAGGAGAAATTAAAAACTACGCCTTTCTCGCCGCGTGGGCGTTATTCTCATCTCTATAAAGTAAAGCTTCACTGAGTACGAAGTTTTTCAATCTCCCGCGTCAGCTCCGCAATATTCGCCCACGAGCTTTTGTCGGTCATGATACTCAGCGCGTAGGTGCCGCTTGGGCTATAGACGATTGCCGCATCGTGGAGAAAACCGTCGAGAAAACCAACTTTGTCTGCCACCTGGCCATTTGCCCCAGCGGGGATACCTTGGCGATACACATTGCGCTTCAGTGCATCGACAAATCGCGCCTGGCTATCAGCACCGAGCGGAATCTGCCCGGTAGCAAGCGAGGCCATAAATGTGCTCAAATCCCCTGCTGTCGTCTTGTAACTTTCGCGGTCGAGAAACGTCGTGTTGGGGCTCACTATCGTCTGTGCATCTTTGGTGATAGGCGCGTAGCCTATGCGTGCCACGAGCGCTTCGGCGCAGGCATTATCAGACTTCACGATCATATCATCGAAACATTTGGCCAAGTCGCGCCCGCCCGCAGTCTGATCACCCCATTTATATTCGCCCGATTCAATACGTTTCAATGTACTAAACGCCACATACAGCTTATGGGTACTCGCCGTCGTAAACTTCTGCGAATCGTTGAAGCTCGCCCGTCGACGCTTGCCATCTAGCTCGATAAGCGAAACACCGTAGGTGCCCGGGTGGCTTTCGGCATAGTTTTTCATGAGCGCAGAGAGGCCCGCATCGGTGTTACTATAACTACGCGTGTACTGCACCGTCGGCTGCACAGCCAGTTCACCAGCTGGAATAGTGTCGGCTTTTGCGAGAAGGTAGTTCTTGAGGTTATCGAGTGTTTTGCCTGCGTCAAATTTACGCCCGGTCTGTCCATTGACACGCGATGTCTCGACAAAATCATGCGTGCCTACCTTACTCACGCCCGCTGCTCGCTCCAGCGGCTTTGCAAACGTATCCTGTAAGTACTTATCCGCTTTGCCAGCATCAAGCCGAATATCAAATACATCACCCTCGGTACTAAATGTCAGCCACTTTTTTACCTCACGAACATCGAGTTGCTCAGACTTACCGTCATAGGTGACGGTAATTTGTTGGGCAAGCTGCATGTTGAGAGTATCGACAACAGGCTGCACGTCTTTTTTTGTAAGCTTTGCTGGTATAGGGCTCATCGCGACGCGAGCAGTTGTATCTTTGTCTAAGCGCGGGGTCACATGCTGAAGCGCTTTTTTGACATCCGCCTCTTTGCAGGTGCCACCTTTTTCTTCGTCCACAGCAATAACTTTGTCCTTTTTGATCTCCGCCGTAGCATTGACGGGCGCTACCTGGCAACTCCCGCCCAGCTGCTTGGTAAGATATTCTGTCAACTTGGCATCGATGCGCTCATAGCGCGGCTCTGGCACTGCCACTACCCTATGCGCCCATAAGATGGACGTTGGTACAATTCGCAAATACCACGGATATACTGTTTGGTCGAGACGGTTTGAATTTTCTACTTTTAGCCCAAATTCAGCAAGCTTAGGTGAATACTGTGGCTTTTTTGCGTCCCCAAAATACAACGCAAGTGTACGTCGGCTATATTCATCATCAAGTTTTTTGGCGAGCTCTGATTTTTGCTGCCAACTTGCATGCCTTCCGTCAACCTTTTGCCACGGCAGCATGTGTCCACTCGGATACAACACCTGTATGAGCAGAAGAAGCGCTAGTAATCCACCAATCCCCACGGCCGCAATGCGCCGCTTACTCCATCGCAGCTGCCAATGCGTGTGCTTTTTAACCCTCCGTTCCATATTCCCCCATTATACCACTTCTCATTTCTCGTGCTATACTGGCAACATCATGGTGGTGAGGGCGAGCAAACAAAAAGAATCGGCGGCGGCGAGACGAGGCTGGCGCATTGGTTTGTATAGCCTATTTGCACTTGGTATCGCGATCTACGGCGTATGGTTTTACAACTGGCACACGCACGAGACTCAGAAGCTCGCCACTCTAGAACAAAAGCTCAACCAGCCACCAGTCTACATTACACTTGGCGATACGCGGCTCCACGCACCAGTGTTCGCATCAAGCGCTGCCTCGAACGTGTGGTATATGACTAATAAATCTCACCCAATCCACCCCAAAAACTACACGCCGCACGATCTCGTCGCCGTACCACTCCCGACCCAGCCGCAGCTCACAGGAGAAGAGACGCATGTGCGAGCAGTAGTGGCGCGTGCGATTCATCGGCTAGACACCGCAGCAAAGCAAGCCAATGTACCGCTCATCATCAATAGTGCCTACCGTTCATACTCACATCAAGAACAGCTGATTACAGAATCGTCGTCCTCTCTGTATGATACAGGCACTCGCACTGCACCTGCTGGCGCGAGTGAACATCAGCTTGGGCTTGCTGTCGACTTTAGTAGCGATACAGCTGCATGTCGGACGTCAGCAAATTGCGCCTTGCAAACAAATGACGCCACCTGGCTAGCCACGCATGCGCACGAATATGGCTTCATCTTGCGCTACCCAGAGCACAAAGAAACCATCACAGGCTATGAATACGAGCCGTGGCATTACCGCTACGTTGGCAAATCGCTCGCAAGCGCGCTCTATACCAGCGGGCTCACGCTGGATGAGGCATGGCCAGAGCTGCAGCGCGCCGAACAAGAACTGCGAAAGCGAGGGGAATTATGAGACACATCCAGCCAAAAAAATCAAAAACAGTGCTATATATTGCCATAGTATGTATAGTTACTGGGGTTGCAGTTGGTATTGCTCTCTATAAACACTACAGCACACCACACCAGACAGCCCAAACTCAACACACTCAAAACAAATCCGAAGCCAAGAAACAACCAGCAAAGACCACTGTACAAATCGGCACCATACAGGTACCCGCACTCACAGGGAAGTATACCGACGACGATAGTCTCTGGCGGCTTGTCAACAAAACAAACCCTCTCACAAATCCAGACTACGAACCACGTGAACTTACCAAGGCGCCCATTACGGTTCGCCCCAATCTTCGAGAAGACGAGCAGTCACTCCGTACCGTTCTTGTACCCGAGCTCCAGGCCATGGTTGCAGCTGCAGCACGCGACGGTACTATCCTCACTCTTGGCAGCGGCTATCGCTCACCTGCACTACAAAAATTCTTTTTTGATAACTACGCCGCCCGAGACGGTGTAGAAGCTGCCAATAAATATAGCGCACTGCCAGGCCAGAGCGAGCACCAAACAGGTTTGGCGCTCGATTTTGCCGCTGGCGACACGACCTGCTATCTCGAGCAGTGCTTTGCCGACACACCAGAAGGCAAATGGCTCGCTTCTCATGCCCACGAGTATGGCTTCATCCTGCGCTACACGCGCGAAGGCGAGGCAACCACAGGGTATCAGTTTGAGCCGTGGCATTACCGCTATGTCGGTAAAGACCTGGCTGGCGCGCTCTACCAAGAAAACATGCTGCTCGAAGATGCGTGGCCGCTACTATTACACGCAGGGCGATAGTTACTTCACAAGGACACTGTCACCGAGCGTTTGCTGGACTTGCTGCCGAATACTTTCTGGCGTGGCATTCATGCGCATATTTTTGAGCGCGTCACCCGCATGTTCCAGCGGATAGATCATTGGGTTTTTGCGAGCATCTGTCGCGCCGGCAGTCTGCTCGCTCGCCGTCCATTCGTACGACATAAACGTAGGATGAAAGACAGGCTTTTCTACAATGAGTTTACTGCCATCTTTGCGGACCGACATCTGGGCAACACCACCTGTGAGCTCTTCAAGCTTGAGCTGAGAAGACAACATGTTACCGATTGAATACCATACCGCCATAGTGCCACCATCTGGACGCGCAACTTGTTCATATGCCTGCAGTACATGCGGCCCCGTGCCAATCACTATATCCGCGCCATATTCTGCAAGTCTCGCCACCTGAGCGCGCTGATCATCATTCACCGCACTCTCGTCCTCAGTACCCCAGTGCATA
Organism: Candidatus Saccharimonadota bacterium; assembly: GCA_027492635.1. GTDB lineage: Bacteria > Patescibacteriota > Saccharimonadia > Saccharimonadales > Saccharimonadaceae > Mycosynbacter. The sequence continues at coordinate 30,184 of JAPUEH010000015.1, read as the reverse complement.
GAGACCAACACGACATCAGCATTGGCGCGCGCTTCTCTGGTGAGTTTCTCAAGCAGCGCAGTGTCATGATAATTATTCACCGCCTCCGCCGAAATAGCCTTGTTGTTACTAAAATCCATAAACGCTAGGAATGCGAACTTAATACCGTTTTTCTCGAAATAACGCACGGCTTGCTGCTCATTGGCAGTACGGTTTGCCCCCGCAGCCGCAAGTGGCTTCAGCTTTTCCCACTCGGCTACCGTAGCCGATACCGCCGCCTCACCCTTATCACCCATATGATTGTTGGCAAGATTGATAACATTACAACCCGCAGTTTGTAAATCCGCAGCATATTTTACCGGCGCGTTAAACGCAGGGTAACCGCTAATACCAAATGATTCTCCCGAACTCAAGCTCTCTTGGTTGCAGAACACCACATCCGACGCGCTATAGAGCGGCCTGATTTTTTGGAAATATTTAGTATAGTCATAGCCATCGGTTGTTTTTGCATTACTCGTAATTGTGTCATGCGCAATCATGTCGCCCATAGCTGAAATCTGCACTCTGTGCGATGTGTCAGTAGGCTGCGCCTGCTTTGCTGTAGGTGCCTTGTCTTTGCTTGAAGTTTCTTGAGACTTGTACGATAGCAGTGCAAAAAGACCAATTCCAAGTACACCAATCACCGCAAGTATACTAGCTACTACAATAAGGATTCGCTTATTATGTTGATGCACTGTAATACGCCTCATAACACTATTCCTGCGTTGAGAAAGAATCCAATAATCGTTACGACCACAAGAACAGCATAGAGAATCTTGCGGTTAAACTGCGTCGACTCAAATCGCCAGATTAGTAGCAGTGCCACAAGTGCGCCAGCAGGAAATGCGCCGACAGGCACAGGACCAAGCATCGCAGGGCTCGCAAGCCGAAGCCACATCAGCCCTGCGAGCGTGACAAGAATCAGTTTAAAAAGATAGACTCCGTCCGGCTCAAACACGTTTTCGAGACCTTTGCGACTTACGACAGGACGATTTCTTGCGTAGGTGCGCGACTTGTTTGTTTTTTGTTTTGCCATATTGCTTATAGTATATCATATCAAACACACCCCTCATGCGAAGGGTGTGTTTGATTGCAGCTCACTTTGCTACATGCGGATTTCTGCATCAACACCAGCTGGCAAGCTGAGATTTTGCAGACTATCGATTGTCTTTGGCGACGCATTAGTGATGTCGATAAGACGTTTGTGTACGCGCATTTCAAATGCTTCACCACCTTTTTTGTATACATGTGGACTCTTCACCACTGTGAATGTACTACGGCGTGTAGGAAGTGGGATTGGACCCGCTACATCAGCACCTGTACGCACAGCCGTGTCGATGATTTGTTTTGCTGATTGGTCGATCACTTTGTGATCATACGCCTTGAGGCGAATGCGGATTTTCAAGCCTTCTTCTTTGGCCATGATTAAAACTCCTTGGTTTATGTCCAGTAACCTCTCGCTCGAATCGGAATTGAGTCGTCGTCTGGCGGAGTTCTCTGGATGATTGCTATACTCCTATATCATACAAGAGACGGTGAATTTATGCAAGAGTATTGACTTTAGTTAGCATAAGTGATATTATAAAATATGTGCCTGTCAACAGCAGGTTGAAGCGTCGTCTACACGACACCTCACAATTCAAGGAGAAAAATGATTCTGGTCAACATCATCAGCACCGTCGTTCCGCCGATTTACGGAGCAGCGGCTGATGTCACCCGCCGAGCACTCGCCGTGTTCCAGAGCGAGCAGCCCCAGCCGAAGCCTCGTCTGCACGTCGTGCACGAGAAGGTGCGCCACCACAAGAATCCTCGTACCCGTAAGGGCGTCGAGATTCGTGGCGTCATGGCACACCTCTGGAGCCACAATGTTGCGACCGACATCCGCCGCGCGCTGCGTGATGGCGTCGACTTCGAACTTCATGTTCACTTCGGCGATCACGGCTACCACGACACCTTCAGGTTCAACATGAGCTTCATTGCCGAGCATGTCGAACGCACGATGCGTTCAATGTTCCGCGGCGATCCGCGCTACACTGTCGACGAGTTCGATGAGCTGGCTACCCACGAGGTACACAGCATCACCGAGGAGCGTGGCGTCAAAGGCAAACCCATGGAGCGCCTCGTCGTGATTCGCGTGTCCGCACACGAAGTTCGGGCTGCGTAGGCTACCCGTTACCCGCCCTTTTGGGCAAGTAGGTATCGGGGCGAACATTTTTCTCCTTGATATCTACTTCTCTAGAATTTATCCCATCAAAAAACCTCCGATTTTACTCGGAGGTTTTTCTACTAGCTAGCGATACTATTTAGTGATGCTAGTTACCACGCCAGCACCAACAGTCTTACCACCTTCGCGGATAGCGAAGTTAAGACCCTGCTCCATAGCGATAGGTGCAAGAAGTTTTACCTTGAATGTGAGCGTGTCACCAGGCATAACCATTTCTTTGTCAGCTGGAAGTTCAACTTCACCAGTTACGTCAGTCGTACGGAAGTAGAACTGTGGCTTGTAGCCCTTAGAGAATGGTGTGTGGCGTCCGCCCTCTTCCTTCTTCAGGATGTAGACTTCAGCTTCAAACTCTGTGTGTGGAGTGATTGAACCTGGTTTTGCAAGCACCTGGCCGCGCTCAATTTGCTCGCGCTCGATACCACGGAGCAAGAGACCAGCGTTGTCACCAGCCTGACCTTGGTCGAGGCTTTTCTTAAACGCTTCGATACCAGTTACGACAGATTTCTGTGTATCTTTGATACCTACAATCTCAACTTCATCGTTGAGCTTGATAACACCCTGCTCGATACGACCAGTTGCAACAGTACCACGACCCTTGATCGAGAATACGTCTTCGATAGGCATAAGGAATGGCTTATCGTTGTCGCGTGGTGGCTCTGGAACGTACTCGTCAAGAGCCTTTACAAGCTCCATGATAGCATCTTCGTATGCAGCGTCGCCTTCGAGAGCCTTGACAGCAGAACCCTTGATGATTGGCGCGTCAGCGTCAAAACCGTTTTTCTCGAGGAGTTCTTGGATGTCCATTTCTACGAGTTCTACGAGTTCTGGGTCAGCGATATCCATCTTGTTGAGGAATACCACGATCTTTGGCACACCAACTTGCTTGGCAAGCAGTACGTGCTCGCGAGTTTGTGGCAATGGACCGTCTGTTGCAGCAACCACAAGGATTGCACCGTCAACCTGAGCAGCACCAGTAATCATGTTCTTGACATAGTCGGCGTGTCCCGGCATGTCAACGTGTGCGTAGTGGCGGTTTTCTGATTCATACTCTTGGTGAGAAGAAGCGATGGTGATACCGCGAGCTTTTTCTTCTGGCGCGTTGTCAATTTCGTCGTAGTTACGAGGTTTGTTGACGTCGCTAGGAAGACGCTTGCTGAGCACGTGAGTGATAGCAGCAGTTAGAGTTGTTTTACCGTGGTCGACGTGGCCCATTGTACCAACGTTGACATGAGGCTTGCTTCGATCGAAATCTGCCATTTGGGATTATTTCTCCTGATTACTAATATTTTTCGCGTAGCAGTCTTAAGCAAAAGACTCCACGGCGTATGTATTTAGTATACAGTGTATTGCCCAAAACGTAAAGTATCTGGAGCTGTCGTTTTTGAGACGGCATGCTACTCATTACTACGCAAGGCGGCACGACCAATCTTCATCATATGCTTTTCACGATAGTTATCGAAGCTCTCTCTGCTAATACCATGCGTAGATATAAAGGTATTGAGTCGCTCAGAGCCAATAAAGTGTGGTAACATCACATAGGTCGCGCCAAGTCGATACAGTTCGGCAGCTTGGTTGTAGTTGTCGGCATAACATACGATTACCGCATCTTTGTTTTTCTTGCGTATATACTTCACGAGCGGCTCGTTGATACTTTGTTCGGAAATCGTATTAACGACCAACTCTACACCATCCATGTGAATTTCCGCAAGCAATTCCGGATCCGTAATGTCGCCATACATATGATCGATATCACGTCGCTGCAAATCATCGATGACCTCCGGGTCGTAGTCGACAACGACGAACTTCTTCTTGAGGCTGCGGAATGTTTTGATATACTGCGCGCCGCCGTTTTTGTAACCAAAAAGCACCAAAGGATACACATGCGCTTCTTGCTTGACATCGACAGCACTCTTGCGTTCAAACATGCGCAGACGATGATCAATTTTGCGGAAAATAATATTGTCATACTGCATCAGATACGTCGAGACGGTGATAGTGATAAGCGCGACAATTGTCACTACAGAGCCCATACGCTCGCCTACCATCCCTGCACTCACAGCAAGCATGATAAGAATAATTGAAAACTCGCTAATCTGGGATAGGTTGATACCAGTCTTAAAGCTTGTACGTCGCGTATAGCCGAGCAACCCAAGTGATGTCATGACGACCAGAGGCTTAAGTAGTAGTACAATCGCCGACAATATCAATGCAGGCACCATTGCCGATGCGAGACTGTCAAAATTGAGATTCTCGCCAAGACTAATGAAGAAGAGCACGACAAAGAAATCGCGAAGTGGCTTAAGCCGCGCACCGATTTGATGCGCATACGGCAAATGCGCTAATGCGACACCTGCAAACAGTGCCCCTATTTCGATAGAAAAACCAACAAAGTTGAATGCAGTTGCCACACCAAATCCCCATGCAAGCGCAAAAAGAAATAGCAGCTCTTGTGATTTTGCAATAGATTTGAGCGCCCGAGGTAATACCTTGGTGGCAAGAAATGCCATCACCCCTGCCGCAAGCGCACCCTTGAGGAGCAGTATACCTATCTGCATAGGACCCAATGCCTCACCAGTACTCGATGCTGCCACATAGAGCAGCGCAAAGGTCGCCACAATATCATCAAGCAAGATCACACCAATGGCGATTTGGCCGTTAAGTCGCGATATCTCCTTTTTGTCACTGAGAACTTTTGCAATAATAATTGTACTACTAAAGAACAACGCGAGACCCAGCAGCACCGCTTCTGTAGTAGTAAAGTGAAACGCTGTCCCCACCAAGAAGCCTATCGTACCAATAGTCGCGAGAATCGCAGCCGCCGTCAGGAATACTGGTTTGCCTAGCCGCTTAATCACCGACACGCTCAGCTCAAGGCCGATAATAAAAAGCAATAATGCGATACCAAGCTCGCTAAACGTCTCAAAAGAATGCTTATCTTGGATAAGATGCATCGCGCTCGGACCAACAATGATACCTGTCAGAATATGTCCGACGATGAGCGGCTGCTTGAGCTTTCGCATAATAAGCGCCATAATAGTCGCCACGACGAGCACAATCGATAGCTGTGTAAAGACATCTCCCATTTATTGCACCTTTTTTGTATTTACAGTTCGCATTACTCTCCATTATAGCATGAGCTACTGCCCCACTACCCAGTGCGTAGCTATGCGGTCGCCAGATAGCGCGGCGTTACTTCCCTAGCACCACTTTCAAGAATAGAAATAACCTGCTGTGGCGATTCCACTGTCGCCGCATGGCTTGGCGTTGCGCGGGCCTGGTCAATTATATGTGCAATGTGACGTCCGTATATCTTCTCATAGCCATCGTGAGCGCGATACGGATCAACCACGCCATCTTGCTCGGCAGATACATAAAACAGCTCCCCCACTGGTGCATGACCCAGCTCATCTGGGCCAAAATGCGTTGTACGAATAAATTTCGTCTGTGCCGATACAGCGGAAAACGGCGTGCCTGCTGTCGCATAAAGATGTTCGCGCAGCAAATCACTTGCCGCTACTTCACTATGCTTACGCGCGCTGCGTTGCACCACATGATTATAAAGCCGTCCCATCGACGGCGTGTACGGCACCAGTTTCGCAGCCGTCACCGCACGCGAGGTACTGGCGCTCAAGTCCGTCACGCTGCTCGGCGAAGAATCAAATACGACACGTTCAATCTCTCCAAATTCATCGCAAAACTCCGTATCGCGCAGCAAATCTGTCAAAGCCATACCTCCCATGGATATCGCCACGACAGACTTCGGTCTCGTATCGCCACGGCTTGCTTCAAGGAGCGTCTGGCCAATATCGTCGACAGAAAATCCCCGCTGCGGATATACGATTGTACTCGTTGTGCCTATTTCCGCAAAACTTTCACCCAAGTGCTCCGCCATAAAACGCCCATCCTGACGACAGCCATGTAGCACGTAGATACTATGTGTCTCGTCGCCATCGTGCCGTATAACTTCTGGCTTTGTCGTATACCCGCGACCCTGCCACGCAAACGTCGATTCAGCCGCAGCTTCCATGGCCAGCAAGGACAGTGCAGCGCCTACGGCTACTAGCCGTGCGGGCTTCGCGATATCAAAATGGCCGTGCTCGGGTGTAGCAAAAGAACTACTCATAGCGTTTCTCCTTTTTTGATTGTTTGTGTCGTGTTGTAAAAGTGGTGGATATTTCCTTTATGGTTGATATGCATCTGGTATAGCACAGATACATCATAAAGTCAATACCCCTCGTGCGACGTACACTTTACCGATGAAAAACGACACCACTCTATGCGAATGGTGCCGTTTGCTCTGGATCAACAGGGTTACTTGCTGCGCTTCTCTATTATTTCCTGTGCCACGTTTGGTGGTACTTCTTCATACTGCGCAAGTTCCATGGTGCTGGCTGCGCGACCTTGGCTCATTGAACGTAGGTCTCCAGTGTAGCCAAACATGCTCATCAGTGGCACAAATGCCTTGATTAGCTTGGCGCCACCCTGCAGATCTTCCATGGCGTCGATGCGACCACGACGGCTATTCAGGTCGCCGATCACGTCACCCATAAAATCTTCTGGAGTCGTGACTTCTACTTTCATGACAGGTTCGAGCAGTATTGGGGTCGCTTTTTTGATACCTTCTCGCGTCGATAGGCTACCAGCCAGTTTAAAGGCGAGTTCAGAAGAGTCGACGTCGTGATAACTACCGTCATAGAGTGTCGCTTTGACGTCGACAACTGGATAGCCAGCGATCACACCGCCTTCGAGGGTCTCTTTGACACCCTGCTCGACAGGTTTGCGGTATTCCTGAGGCACGACACCACCCTTGATTTCATCGAAGAATTCAAAGCCCTTGCCAGCTTCGTTTGGTTCAAATCGAATCCATACATCACCATACTGACCACGACCACCAGATTGCTTGGCGTGCTTACCTTGTGCTTCGGCTGTGCTCTTGATTGATTCACGGAATGCTACTTGAGGCGCACCGATGTTTGCTTCGACATTGAATTCACGCTTCATGCGGTCGATGAGGATATCTAGGTGAAGTTCACCCATGCCAGACATGATTGTTTGACCTGTCTCGTCATCAGTATGCACGCGGAAGGTTGGATCTTCTTCTGCCAAACGCTGCAATGCAATACCCATTTTCTCTTGATCGGCTTTGGTTTTTGGCTCTACAGCGATTGCCACTGGTGGATCTGGGAACGTAATGCTTTCGAGTGCGATAGGATGCGCCATGTCGGACAGTGTATGACCTGTAAATGTGCTTTTCAGTCCGACCACAGCAGCGATATCGCCAGCCACAATCTGGTCAATTTCTTCACGCTTGTCGGCGTGCATACGCACGATACGACCCACGCGTTCTTTTTCGCCAGTCGCCGTGTTGAGTACATAGCTACCAGATTTGAGTACGCCAGAGTAGACACGCACAAAGATAAGCTTACCGACAAATGGGTCAGTTGCAATCTTGAACGCGAGACCCGCCATAGGCTCTTTGTTGTCTGGTTTACGGCTAATTTTGTCGCCAGTCTTAGGGTCAACTCCCCAGATTTCATCAATATCGAGGGGGCTTGGCAAGTAGTCAGCCATGATATCGAGCAATTTCTCTACAATCACACCACGACCGTCACCACCGCTCACCAAGAAGAAGTCGCCGGCCAACACGCGCTTGCGCAGCGCAGCCTTGAGTTCCGGCTCGGTGATTGAATCTTCTCCCTTGTCGAGGAAGCGCTCAAAAAGCTCATCGTCAGCCTCTACAGCCGCTTCTACCAGCAAGCTACGAGCGTGCTTGGCTTTTTCTAACATGTCGGCTGGAATCTCACCCTGTACCAACTCATGATCCGCATAATCCGTATAGGTGTAGGCTTTCATGTCTACGAGGTCGACCACGCCGTTGATTTCTTTTTCGAAACCGATAGGTAGATGTACTGGCAATGCATGCTTACTTAAACGATTGTGAATCGTATCGAGGCTCTTGTAGAAGTCGCCACCAGTCTGGTTGATCTTGTTGATAAAGCAGATACGAGGCACGCCATACTTATTGGCCTGGCGCCATACAGTCTCGGATTGTGCTTCGACGCCCATCTTGCCATCAAAGATTGTCACCGCGCCGTCGAGCACACGCATAGAACGCTCCACCTCGGCGGTGAAGTCGATGTGACCTGGTGTGTCGATGATGTTGATTTTGTGATCTTTCCAGAAACATGTCACAGCAGCAGATGTGATAGTGATACCACGCTCTTTTTCCTGCGCCATCCAGTCGGTAGTTGCGCCGTCACCTTCGCCACGAACAACACCAATCTTGTGTGTCAGACCTGTGCGATACAGGATACCTTCTGTAGTAGTTGTCTTACCTGCATCGATGTGCGCGATAATACCAATATTGCGATAGTTTTGGAGGGGGACTGTTTTCTCTGCCATGATGGCGCTTCTTTTCCTTCTGGTTAGTTATTCTCGTTATTTTTTGCCATAAAAAATAGCTCTTGATGTATATTGTAGCAGATTTAGGCGACAAATGCTACTCAGTGGCATACAGAGCATCGATATCATGCACAAACTCACGTGCAATCTCGCTACTGAAGCCGTAGTGGCGAGAAACAGCCTCTATTTTCTCTTCACGATCTGGTTCATTGTCATTTGTCTCTAGCTGTATCTTGATACAATCAACCGCCCATTCATACAGCAACTCGTAATCTTCTCTGATGACACCTTGTTGCACAAGTTGATCTGTATAACGAAGCATGATTGCCGTAAAGTCACGCCACTGCCGCTCACGCATATCCCGTACAGCCTGTGCTTCCATGATATACATAGCATCGTCTACCGACTCAAAGTTCAGCCCTTCGCCCGGGATAAACTCCTCTGCAAATCGCATCCATTGGTCGTCAGTAGCGATCTCTTCGACAATGTGCATGCGAGCTATAATGGTCTTTTTTGTACATGCTGCACGTGCCAAGTCTTCATGTTCTTCAAACTCTAGTTTTGCTTGCAGCATTTGCATCAGCATCTCCTGATCGCGAATTAGACGCTCCTCGATATCGTACATTTCTGTGTCGCTACCCGTTTCATCTATATATACACCGCCTATCATCGTCCGTGCTTCGTCATCAAATCGAAACAGTGTCTCAACATCAAAAACATCCAACAATTCATCGGCTTCACCCTGCAGCCTATTCATAGCCCTCATAAATACAGCCTGCTCCGCCTGCTCTACGGTCGCCTCTTGCAAAAAGTTGTCAAACTTGTCCATAAGTATTATTATATAATACTTTGAAATAAAAAGCTACTCGCCCGCCAGTAACTTGAGTGATACCACGCCAAGCCCAATACTTAGTTCAAGTAAACTAATCGTCAGGATTCGTAGCGGTGAATCGTAGATACGTCGGCTGCCGATGACAGAAAAGATAAACATCGAGAGTAGCAGCGCAATCATCGACACAAGCAGTGCCGTCTTGAGCGTCATCACGCCAGCAGCACTTAGCAGCACAAAGAACACAGGGGCGACAGCAGGTGTCAGCAACCCAGATGCAGCATAAATCGCCTCGCGATATTTCTTCGTTGGTACACTTTTGCCATGTACTGCGCGATATGACATACGTGCAGACATAAGTGTCGCAAGCCACAGTGCGACTACCGAGCCGACAATAGTTGCCAGTGCACCCATGTGGCTATGATGCGCGACACCATGCCACAGCGCAGTAATCACTGCCAAGAGTGTAATTGTAGAGTAAATACGCTCCTTGGTGTTTTCAGCAAATTGTTCGCGCACTTCAAGTGGCAGCTCGTCAAACCGACGGGTTCGTGATTTCATAGTATCAATTATAGCACCCTATTCGGTCGTGGAATCATTGATGGATGTGATTGATGCTACAATATAGATATATGCGCACAACTGTACAACATGTCGACGAATATATTACACGCCGCATTCAGTCATTGCCACCAAGCTGGGAGCAATTCTTTAGGCAAATGACGCTCGTCGGGCAGCCGATATTCGCACTGGCCGCAGCGGCGGCAATTTCATATTACGGAGAATACGCCGGCAGCTGGCAATTGATTATCGCAGGAATTGTCGCCGCAACGGCGACGTTGCTTGGTAGTGCATTCAAGTTTGTTCTTAGGCGCCCACGTCCCGCTACAATTTATGCGCGTTCTATGCGCATAAAAAGCTACAGCTTTCCAAGTGGCCATGCAGTCGCCTCAATTGCCTGCTACGGGCTCGTAGCCTATCTTTGTCTCGCATCCGGTAACTCCTTTATTCTCGCCACCGGCATAGCACTTCTGCCATTCGTTTTTGCCATAGGTGTCTCACGTATATATCTTGGCGCGCATTTTCCATCGGATGTCATTGGTGGCTGGATACTTGGCGCTTTTGGACTTGCAGGCGCTATATGGATCCTGCATCTATAAGTTGGCTGGTATACTACACAAAAATCCCCGGCAAGCCGGGGATTTTACTTACGCTATGATGAGTATCATTAGCCACGAGCAAAGTGTGCGAATGCACGGTTTGCTTCTGCCATCTTGTGGGTGTCTTCTTTCTTTTTGAAAGCTGCACCAGCTTCGTTGTGCGCATCGATGATTTCGAGCGCCAGACGCTTGCTATAGGGCATACCTTTGCGAGCGCGTGCGCTTTGCACGAGCCAGCTGTAGGCATAGTGATGCTGACGGTGACCCGCTACTGGGAACGGAATCTGGTAGTTGGCACCACCAACGCGGCGGCTTTTGACCTCGAAGTTTGGCGATACGTTGCGAAGGGCTTTTTCAAATACTTCGAGTGGATCTTCACTCTTTAGCTCTTTGGCTGCCTGCTCAAGCGCTGCGTAGACAGCACGCTCCGCAGTCAGCTTTTTGCCGTCAAGCATAGATTTATTGATGAGGCGCTGGACAAGCACACTCTGGTATTTGCGGTCTGGCTTCAGCTCACGCTGGAGCTTTTTGGTAACTTTACGAGGCATTACTTTTTATCCTCCTTTTTAGCACCGTATTTAGAACGGCCTTGCTGACGTTTTGCGACACCCTGAAGGTCGAGTGCACCACGAACAATATGGTAGCGCACACCTGGAAGATCTGGCACACGACCACCACGCACGAGCACAACAGCGTGCTCCTGGAGGTTATGGCCTTCGCCACCGATGTACGCCCATACTTCTTGGTTGTTTGTCAGGCGAACACGAGCAACTTTACGAAGCGCTGAGTTTGGTTTCTTTGGTGTCTTGGTTGTCACACGAATACATACACCGCGCTTAAGTGGCGCGTTTTGGTCGTAGTAGCGAACCTTGAGTGCATTGTGAATCTTGCCGAGAGCTGGTGATTTTGACTTCTTGCCAGCAATCTTGCGAGGTTTACGCACCAATTGATTAATAGTAGGCATCTATAAAAATCCTTTTGGCTTATTTGATACATTTATGTATGATTTGGATTCAGCATCTCCGCCTCACGTCTATTGCCTTTTTGCTTCCAGCTCACGTGTACACATTCTTATCGCTTACTAGATCAAAAAGAGGAAACTCTAGCGACCAGTATAGCAAAAATACCCGCGCATGACAAGGGGCGAAGCTATACGGCCGTGACAGTCAGTGTCATACCCACAGAGTATTCGCCTGGAGAGGTTGATGCTGGCACTTTTTGAGACAATGAGATGCCCGTAATATCCCAATAGCAGAAGCGGTTTGCACCAATCCCGCTACCAATCGCGACAGACGTCGCACCACTAAATGCAACGCCTGTACCGCCACCGACTCCCGTGGTCGTACAACCGCTCTTTGGCGCAATAGCAATCGATCCAAAACCAACACTGAGCTGCCCATTTGTACAGCCCGCCGGAGAACCGGCCGCGTCATTAAACGAGTATTGTTTTGTACCGGCAGTCCATTTTGCGCTTGCGCCGCCAGTCGCCGCCATCGCAATTGTCCAGTTGCCCGCGGCACGATTGTCCGAGAGACGAAGACGAGCCGCAGTTGCCCCAAGCGTACCAGTGCTCGTCTGACACGACGGCGCTGCGGTAAGACCAGAAAATGCGATCGATGGCGTTCCTATTGGCACGCCCGACGCATTCACAAAAGACATCGCAAGATCGCCCGTGATACGGATTTCCGGATAGTTCGTATAGCCTGCAAGTGGCTGCGTATCACCATCACTATTGATGATTCGGAAGCAGTACGACGCACCATAATCAGCTCCTGCATATTGCAAAGAAAAATCCCATATACCAGATTGCCCGTCGGGTACTTGCTGCTGTTTGCTAAATGGATTTGCCGACTGATAGCGCTGCGGCACCATAGTGCCAGATGGCTGCCCTGTCACGTTGGCAATACTCGCGCCATTTGTCGCACCGGCATTGGTATACCAACGAATATCCCCGCTGCTACCTACATCCAAATAGCCGCCAGTTGGCGACGCACAGGTACCCGCGCCCTTGTTGGCGTATTGAAGCTTGTAACTGCCATATTGCCGTAGCCACCGCTCGCTCGTCGACTGCACTGCCGCGCGAAGCCGAAACGTAGAGCCATAGATATCACGATTAAAGTCGAGCGGCGTAGAGGCTGTCGAACCTAGCGCGGCACCTGGTGTTGTAGAGCTGGCGTTTTGATAAAAGCGGTAGCCGTTTTGTGTCAATGTTGAGTAGGTAATGTAGCTCAGCTGCGCATACATCGACATGACACGTGTCGAGCGAGCATTGCCAGATCGTGAAAGGCCAAATTGTAATGTATCAATTTGACTTTGCGTCCACTCGCTACCCACCGATGCAGTAACCGTACCCACTGTCGTTGTTTGCCATGCGCCGAACGTACCCGTACAGCTATCCGTACCAAGCACTGAATTATTTGGCCAATTCGCTGTAGCGGTGCCTATAACCGAGCCATTCAGCAAGACTTGCAGTGTAATATTAGGATAGCTGAAATCAAGAAATTTATATGATGTCTTGCCACTAGTTTCTGCAGACATAGAAACTACTCCCTGCTGGATGTTTGGTATTACTGCTGGCGCACCTCCAGGGTTTTCTGTGGCCCCTGCACCAAATATTGCATTTGCGGTGGAGTTTTTTGAACATATCCATGAGCTGTCATTTCTCGAACTCGTCTGGCGATGTATTCTACCCCAGAAATCCGCACCGCCAGACTTGTCTGTCCAGTTACCAAGCGATATGTCGTAATTTGGAAACACATTCACCGTCTGCGTTGCTGCAAACGTCTCCACATGCAACAACACGCCCGCTACCAGCGCTAGTGTCGTCCCCGTGAGCAATGTCAGTAACTTCTTCCCTATCATCCCAAAAATTAGCCTTCTAGATACATACAGTATACCAGAACAAAAGCACAACCGCGACACCTAGAGCGATGTCGCGGTTGTTTGCTAGCTACTATCTTGTCCGACTTAGATATCGAAATCTTCGGCTTCGACGATCTCAGTACTCGCCTCAGCTTGCTCGACACCTGTACCCACAGGAATCTTGCGACCAATGATCACATTTTCCTTGAGGCCATGCAGATGGTCGGCGCGGCCGCTTGTGGCTGCGTTGATGAGCACGCGAGTCGTGTCTTGGAACGATGCCGCAGATAGCCAGCTATCACTCCAGATAGACACCTTGGTGATACCAAGCAGCAACTGAGTGTAACCGACGAGCTCTTTACCCTCTCCGGCAAGCTTCTCGTTTTCATCCACCACAGCAGCCTTGGACACGATATCACCCGTGACAAAGTCGCTATCGCCCGGCTCTTCGATCTGTACGCGGCTAAACATCTGGCGCACAATGATCTCAAGGTGCTTGTCGGCAACGTCTTGACCCTGTGCGGCGTAGATATTAAGCACTTGGTTGATGATGTAGCGCTGCGTTGCTTCCGTGCCCTTGAGGCGCATCAGATCTTGTAGGTTGAGCGAGCCGATCGTCAGGCGGTCACCCGCTTCGACGATATCGCCAGCTGCCACAACAAGTTGTGTGCTTCCTGGCACTTCGTAGCGCACTGGCGCACTGGCATTTGCCGCGATGATAACCATCTCGTCAGTTGCCTCTACGACACCGTCAAAGGGCGCGACGATTGGCGCAGCGCCCTCATCAGCACTCGCGATAACATCACCGACTTTGACGTTGCTACCTTCTTTGACAGCCAATTTACGTCCATCGAGCTTGATTTTCTCGACTTTACCCGTTGATGGCGTTACTTGGACAACATATTTCTTGCCGTCTTCCCATACATCGACAGTACCAGCAACTTCAGTAATATATGCCTGGCCTTTTGGCTGGCGAGCTTCGAACAACTCTTCAACACGAGGCAGACCCTGAGTAATGTCACCACCAGCCACGCCGGAGTTGTGGAAGGTTCGGAGTGTCAGCTGTGTACCCGGCTCACCGACAGACTGCGCGGCGATCACACCAACAGGCTGTGCATTATCGACCAGCTTACCGGTTGCCATATCAATACCGTAACTCTTGCGAGGAATACCCTTGAGGCTACGTGTCGAGAGCACGCTCTGGATCTTTACCTCGGTAACCTTTGCATCGGCATCGATTGCATCAGCCACTTCACGCGTGATGAGCTGGTCTGCATCGATATGACCCGGCACGGCTTGCGCGGTGTAGCGGCCAAATAGACGGTTGCCAAATTCAATCATCGTGTCTTCTGTCTCAGAGCGGCGAATCGTGTAGCCCTCATCGTCGCCCGCCTCGTCTTCGACAGTAAAGACGTCTTGCGACACGTCAACAAGACGACGCGTCAGATAACCTGAGTCGGCAGTCTTGAGCGCTGTATCGATGAGACCCTTGCGTGCACCTCGTGTTGCCACAAAGGCTTCGAGGCTCGAAAGACCTTTTTTGAAGTTCGAACGGATAGGCAGCTCAATCTCGCGGTTGGTGGCGTCCACCTGAATACCAATCATCGCGCTCGCAAGCTTGACGTTCGAGATATCACCACGAGCACCAGAGTTGACCATCACAGAAATACTCGTGTCCATATTTGACAATTGAGCACGAAGGAAATCTGTTACTTGATTGTCAACACCGCGCCATGTATTTACGGTAAGGTTGTAGCGTTCGTCTTCTGTCAACAATCCTTCATCGAATTGATCAGACACAAGCGCGGCTTTGGCATCACCTTCGGCCACGAACTCATTGATTTGTTCAAAGTTGATGTAGTCACCCTTACCAGTCGATACGGCCGCGACGGTCGCGAAGCGGAAGGCGAGGCCTTTCATGCGGTCAGCTGTCTTGGCTGTTTCTTCGGCACCATAGCGCTGGAAGACTTTTGCAAGCACTTTTTTGAGCTGTTTCTTCGTCTGAATATTCTCGTCGTACGGGAAATCCTCCGGCAAAATCTCATTGAAGAACACGCGACCAAGTGTCGTATCGCGAATCTCGCCCTTGGAGAATACACGGATAGGCGTTTGGAGTTGGATAACACCATTGTCATACGCCATTTCCGCTTCATATACAGAGCTAAACGCTTTTCGAGTTTCAGTCTGCGCGGCAGGTTTTTCGTAGGTCAGGTAGTAGTTACCGAGCACGACGTCCTGGCCGATATTGAGCACTGGGCTACCATCGGCAGGCTTCAGCAAGTTGTTTGTTGCGCTCATGAGCTCACGAGCTTCGCGCTGCGCGTCTTCAGACAGCGGCAAGTGTACGGCCATCTGGTCGCCATCGTAGTCGGCGTTAAATCCGTTGGCCACGAGTGGGTGCAGTTGAATTGCCTTGCCTTCTACCAACACTGGCTGGAATGCCTGAATAGATAGACGGTGGAGCGATGGCGCACGGTTAAGGAGCACGTACTTGCCTTCAATCACAGAGTCGAGCGCGTCCCATACCGCGGTGTCACCAGCTTCAATCAAACGAGTCGCGCTACGAATATTATGTGCGTATTCATTGCGGAGCAACCAGCTGATCACAAATGGTTTGAAGAGTTCTAGTGCCATTTGCTTTGGCAAGCCGCATTGATTAATCTTGAGTTTTGGACCCACGACAATCACCGAGCGGCCAGAGTAATCAACGCGCTTACCAAGAAGGTTTTGGCGGAAACGACCCTGCTTACCTTTGAGCATATCGCTGAGCGACTTAAGGCGTCGGCGACCGCCAGTGGCATTCACCGCACGTCCACCGCGAGCAGCACTATTGTCGACAAGCGCATCGACTGCTTCTTGCAGCATACGCATTTCGTTGCGACGAATCACTTCTGGCGCATTGAGATCGAGCAGCTTTTTGAGACGGTTGTTACGGTTGATGACACGACGATACAAATCGTTAAGGTCACTGGTCGCAAAACGACCACCAGTCAACTGCACCATCGGACGAAGGTCTGGAGGAATCACAGGAAGTACAGTGAGTGTCAAGCTACTTGGCTTGATGCCCGCAGCATGCATACTTTCGAGCACCTTGAGGCGCTTGAGAAGCTTCTTCTCACGCTGTCCTTTTGCACCCTCGACTTCTTCTGTGAGTTCGCGAATCAGTACAGGCAGGTCAATCTCATCAAGCAGTTGCTTGATTGCTGTACCGCCCATACCCACTTCAACGATTTCTTCGTACTCTTCAGGCAAATTACGATAATCTGTCTCATTGATGATCGCACCCTTGACGAGACCGTCAAGCTGACTCTTGCGCACAGTATAGTTTTCATTCAGCTCTTCAACTTCGCGAGACTGAGCCTCGGCAAGCGCTTTGACGTCTGCGCCGTCTGCTTCAGCTTCTTTTTCGTAGCGAATCTTGATGGCTGCACGGCCCGCTTCTGTCTCTGCTTCGAGATCCGCGAGGAACTGATCACGTTTTTCAACATCAACGTTCAAAATCACGTAATTAGCAAAGTAGGCGACACGCTCGATATTGCGCACTGTCATGCCGAGCAGCAAGCTCATTGCACTTGGCGTGCCACGCATAAACCAAATGTGTGCAACCGGCGCCGCAAGCTCAATATGTCCCATGCGCTCACGTCGGACGATTGATTTGGTAACAAGCTCGCCGTTTTTATCGACAGCAGCTTCACGGCTACGCACGCCTTTGAGCTTGCTATCATGCGGATTAATATCTTTAACTGGACCAAAAATCCTCTCGCAGAACAATCCATCACGCTCAGGTTTTTGAGTACGATAGTTGATTGTTTCTGGTTTTGTCACTTCGCCGTGACTCCACTTGCGGACATCCTCTGGGCTCGCCACAACCAGACGCACAGCGTCAAAGTCTGCAATACCCGTACCAGGAACTACTCGTGACATATTACGCCTCCTCCTTGTATTCAGCTTCTTCAGCTGTTTCTGTTGCTTCTTCGTCTTCGCCAATCTCTTCGAGTGAGATGCCGCCGTCTTCGAGGTCGCCCTCAAGATCCGCCGCAATCACTTCGGCTGTTGGTGTATCTACTGCCACGCCTTCTGGTGCTGCTGCCGCGATAAGGTTTTCTGCATCAACTTCCTCGCCTTCATCCATCAAGTCAACGCGCAGACCCAAGCCCTGCAGCTCTTTGACAAGCACGTTAAACGATTCTGGGAGCTTAGGACCAACAATCGCCTCGTCTTTGATGATTGATTCGTAGGCTTTAGCACGTCCATACACATCGTCGGACTTGATTGTGAGCATTTCCTGAAGTGTCGTTGCCGCACCATATGCTTCGAGTGCCCACACCTCCATCTCACCGAATCGCTGACCACCGTTTTGCGCTTTACCGCCAAGTGGCTGCTGTGTCACCATTGTGTACGGACCAGTGCTTCGTGCGTGGATCTTGTCGCTCACCATGTGGTGAAGCTTAATCATATGCATCACACCAACAGTGGTGCGCTCTTCAAAGGCATCGCCGTTGCGGCCATCAAACAGCTGCACCTTGCCATCACGGGCAAAACCAGCTTTTTCAAGTTCATCAGAAATCTTTTCATCACTTACACCATTAAACGGCGGTGTCGCTACTTTGTAGCCGAGCGCACGTGCTGCCATACCGAGGTGTGTTTCAAAAAGCTGACCAATATTCATACGGCTTGGCACACCAAGTGGATTCAAAATCACGTCGACTGGTGTACCATCTTCCATAAACGGCATATCTTCAACAGGGAGAATTCGAGCTACAACACCTTTGTTACCATGGCGTCCTGCCAGCTTGTCACCAACACTAATCTTGCGTGTTTGAGCAACAAAAATCTGAATCTGCTTGAGTACGCCAGCTTTGAGCTCGTGACCATCTTCGCGAGTAAATAGCTTCACGCCAACGACTTTGCCACCGCCTGCGTTATTCATACGTTGGCTGGTGTCGCGCACGTCTTTGGCTTTTTCACCAAAGATAGCACGAAGCAGACGCTCTTCAGAGCTAAGCTCTTGCTCGCCTTTTGGAGTAATCTTACCCACGAGCACGTCGCCAGCCTTCACTTCTGAGCCAACCTGCACAATACCGTATTCATCAAGGTGACGAAGAGTATATTCAGATACATTTGGGATATCGCGCGTCGTCTGTTCGTCGCCAAGCTTGGTTTCACGCACTTCTACCATGTAATCTTTGATGTTGATGCTCGTAAGTTCATCGTCTTGCACGAGGCGATTACTCAAAATAATCGCGTCGTCCATATTGTAGCCGCCCCATGGCATAAACGCCACGCGAAGGTCGCGACCAAGTGCCATCTCACCATCGGCTACAGATGCACCTTCGATCAGGATATCACCAGCTTTAACTTTGTCGCCGCGAGTTACACGAACTTTTTGGTTGATTGAGCGATCATCATTGCTCTTCTGGAAGTGAATCGGCTCATACGCCTTCACACCATCTTTGTATTTCACCTCAATCACGTCGCCATCCGCACGGACAACTTCGCCGTCCGCTTCTGCGACAACAAGCTGACTAGAGTTGCGCGCAACAACACTTTCAACACCAGTACCCACAATAGGCGCCTCTGGATTGAGAAGTGGCACAGCCTGCTTCTGCATGTTTGAGCCAGTGAGCGAGCGGTCGATACGATTTTTCTCGATAAACGGAATCAGCCCGGCAGGCGCACCAAGAATCTGCTTGTGAGCAGCGTCCATATACGTTACTTCCTGCGCGTCAATCTGTCCCGGCTTCATGTCGATACGCGCAGACACGCGCTCATCGGTAAACGTACCGTCGTCGTTGAGTTCCGCACCAGCATCGGCGATCACTTCGCCGCGCTCTTCGGCAGCGTCGAGATAGACCACTTCATCGGTAACTTTACCGTCTTTTACCTTGAGGTACGGTGTCTCAATAAAGCCGTACTCGTTGACACGAGCATACGCCGCAAGGTTGAGCACGAGACCAATGTTGGCGCCTTCTGGTGTCTCTACAGAGCAGAGGCGGCCGTAGTGCGTTGGGTGTGCGTCACGCACGTCAAATCCAGCACGTTCGCGGCTCAGTCCGCCAGGACCCATCGAGCTGAGGCGTCGCTTGTGGCTCAGCTCTGCGAGTGGGTTTGTCTCATCCATCAACTGTGAAAGCTGTGAGCTTGCGAAGAATTCGCGCACGGCAGCCACGACTGGACGCGCGTTAATCAGCTGGCCAGGAGTCACGTTTTCGATGTCGCTCATGCTCATGCGATCCATAGCGTTGCGCTGCATACGAAGCATACCGACACGGAATTGGCGCGCGACGAGCTCACCGACGAGGTTGACGCGGCGATTGCTCAAAGCATCGATATCATCAGCAGGATCCTGCGTATTGTTGAGACGGATAATCTCTTTGATGATCGCAATCAAGTCGCTCATCTGGAATACGCGGTTTTCGGTAGTGTTTGGCAAGTCAATACCGAGGCGCTGGTTGAGCTTGTAGCGTCCGACTCGGCTATAGTCGAAACGCTTGAAATCAAAGAACATACGCTCAATCATATTACGAGCGTTCTCGACCGTTGCGAGGTCGCCTGGGCGCAGACGGCGATAGACTTCGATGAGTGCTTCGTTGTTGCCGCGAGTTGTATCTTTTTCGAGCGTCACATCGATATATTTCACATCACCAGTATCCACATCGGCAAACAAACTCTTAATCTCGCTTGTCTTGCTGTGGCCAAGTGCGCGTAGCAATGTTGTCACAGGAAGCTTGCGGCGACGGTCGATTTTGACATACATCGCACCGTTTGATGCCGTCTCAAACTCAAGCCACGCACCACGGCCGGGGATCAGCTTGGCGCCGTAGTTGTTGTGGCCAGCGACAGTATCAGCCGTAAAGAATACACCCGAGCTACGGATGAGCTGGCTCACGACCACACGCTCTGTACCGTTGATAACAAACGTACCACGGTCAGTCATCCATGGGTAGTCACCGAGGTAGATTTCTTGCTCTTTGACTTCGCCTGTCACCTTGTTTGTGAGCTCAACATTTGCATGAAGCGGCGCGTCAAAGGTGATGTTGTTTTCTTTTGCATAGCGTTCGGTGTTTTTTGGATCCTGAAACGCGTATTCTTTAAATCGAAGCTCAAGTTTTTGCCCTGTATAGTCTTCGATTGGGTTTAGTTCCGCAAAAATCTCGCCCAAACCAGTTTCAACAAACTCGTTCCAAGATTGTTTCTGGTGTGCAATGAGATCCGGGATTGGTAGTGCTGTATCGTCCGCGGTAAAAAACACACGCGTACTCGCACTTGGTGACGTTTTAGCCATCAATTACTCCTCGCAGTAAATTATAATTTAGTGATTTTGAATCTGGCGCCGAAGATTCTACCGCGGGTTATGCGCTGAGCAGCCTGCCAAAGCTGTAGAGGCATACCTAACCCGAGTTACACTACTTCTTGGTATCTATTATGCACAAGTT
>JAPUEH010000015.1:0-9153 GCA_027492635.1 Candidatus Saccharimonadota bacterium | reverse complement strand
CGGCACGCACTCGAAAGAGGTTCACACTCATGGCTACGTTCGTCACCATTATGCTTACCGTTCTCGCCATCGCGATTTTTATACTCGCTGTGGCTGTCGGATGTGCGCGATTCATCGAAATGAAGAATCGTCCTAGTGACACACCCGTAGGAGGTGCATTCAGCTTTCTGCTTAGTACCCTAGTGGCAACTGCACTGCTAGTGCTGTGTCGGCGATACGACTGGGACTCGTTGTTGCTAGTCATGATGATCAGTTTCACCATAACTGCCACAACTCAGATTCCTGCTGCGATGATCGCAGTAGGAACTCTTCTGAATCGTCGCAGGAGACAGCCACCACTAACCGAGTGCCTCGCGCACCGAGATTAAGCACACCAGCTTTATCCGGTGCGCTTTTTCTTTTTTTGACGTATAATCTACATGTATGACTACAGATACTCAAACTGAATCCACTAATGCACTTCTCAACAAAATGCGCGCCGCCGTGCTCGGTGCCAATGACGGTATCGTGAGCACCTCCGCTGTTGTCATGGGTGTCGCAGGGGCGACGAGCGACAATCAAGCTATCGCCACGGCGGGTTTTGCGGCACTTGTCGCGGGTGCACTTTCGATGGCCGTCGGCGAATATGTATCGGTGAGTAGCCAGAGCGATGCCGAAAAATCATTTATCAGACGCGAGAAAAAACTCCTCAAAAAGAACCCTGTCGAAGAAGAAGCCCAGCTTGCCGAATACTACAAAAACCAAGGCGTCTCACCAAAAACCGCCAAGCTCGTGGCTGCCGACCTCAGCAGATCCAACGCGCTCGGTGCCCACCTTCGCATGCACTTTGGTATCGACGAAGATGATATCAATAGCCCGTGGCAAGCAGCCATCGCATCACTTATCGCCTTTACTGCTGGCGGACTCGTACCGTTTCTCGCGGTTGTTGCGACACCAGACGGCTTGAAACTCCAAGCCACTTTTGTAGCTGTCCTCATAGCACTCGTAGCGACAGGCTATTTTAGCGCTCGCGCTGGAAGTGCTCACAAAGGCCGTGCTGTCACTCGCGTCGTTGTCGGCGGTACACTTGCTATGCTACTCACCTACGCCATCGGCATGCTTTTTGGTGTTGCCGTGTAGGCAACTATTGACTTTTTATAAATTTTATGCTAATATAGAATTATGTCAGAACTACAATCTTCTGTTGTCCACGTTAACTTTGGCCAGAACAACGCTACCCCTTCTTCACTAGAATTAACTCCAGAGCAGCAAGACTACATCAATGATTATTCCGACGAGAGCGATAAATACAAAGCCTTCGATAATCCACCAGAGACAGATTCAGAATACGCCGACGCGCTAGAAGACGAGTGTCGTCGTTTCGCCAAGCTCCATCCGTACATCATAGATATGCTCAACAATCATGATCATATTGGCGAAGTACTGCAACAAGTTGCCGATACAGGAGCTACCCTCGACCAAGCGCGCGCTATGATGGCAGAACGACTCAATCAACTCGTTAGCGATAGCTACGAAGAGGCTGCAAATGATACAGCCACTGTCACCAAACTTGGCACACGTGCAACACATAGTGCAAAAGTTGTCACCCTTGCCGACTATCGCGACTAAGCCTTGGTGATCACCTCGTCAATAATGCCATACTTTTTGGCTTCTTCGGCACTCATCCAAAAATCCCGATCCATGTCTTTTTCGATTTTTGAGAGTTTTTGGCCAGTGTTTTTTGCAAGGATTTCGTTGAGCTTCTGCTTGAGGAAGATACCTTCTCGCAGGGTGATTTCCTGATCACTAATCTTGCCCTGAGTACCGCTTGACGGCTGATGAATCATAATTCGGCTGCTCGGCAGTGCCGTGCGTTTGCCCTTTGTACCGCTACTGAGAAGAAACGCTCCCATGCTCGCCTGCAACCCGATACCGATCGTCTGTACATCCGGCTTGATGTACTGGATCGTGTCATAGATGGCCATACCGTCGTACACGCTCCCGCCGGGGCTATTGATATAGAGCATGATATCTTTGTCTGGATCGGTGTAGGCGAGATGGAGTAGCTGTGCCACCACGAGATTGGCGGTATGTTCGTTGACGTCTTCGCCGAGAAAGATGACACGCTCGTTGAGCAGTCGAGAATAAATATCAAACGCACGCTCGCCGTCATGCGATTTTTCGATCACCGTAGGTACTAAATAATCAGATGGTTTGTACATAGCTCTATAGTACACAAAAACTAGCACTCACGTCAAGCGAGTGCTAGTTAGTAGGTAGTTTCATGGGTTGCACTCTCGGCTCAGGGAGTTTGCAACCGTTTGCCATATTTAGTTGTGTGGTAGCTAGCCGAGCGACGCGCCGTGCTTGAACTCGCGAATGAGTTCGAACAGTTCGCCGAGCGTGGACTTGCGGCCGCGCAGCAGCTCGTTGTCCTCGCGAATCTCGTGCAGCGGTTGCCGCAGGATGTTGATGAGTTTCATCAGATCACTCCTTCGTGTAGATCGGCGGCAGATCTGCGTCCTCCGCCCATCGGTTGAACGCCCGAATACCGAGCGTTGTTACTGCCATGGCGATCGCTGCCACGATAGCATACTTGATCATTCGGAATCAGCCTTTCGTGTCGCGATGCGCCCGGATGGCGCGTCGTTCGGCGCGGGCATGAGTCAGCCAGTAGACGAACCCATCCCACTTGTGAAACAGCCATGCGTAGTGCGTACGCGAGTACTCACTCATAGCTACCTCCTGGTGGAAAGTTCGTCCAGCCGAACCGGTCACACAGCTCAGCCAATCTCAGCTGAAGCCAGTAGTACAGTGTCATCACGCCTCCTTCGTAAGCGTTTCTTGCAGCGACTTGTCCGCCCAGATCAGCACACCAACCGCCAATGCGGCGACCATGGCCTTCACTTTGATAGGCATCACCCTTCTCCTCTCTAGAGCCGAGAGTAGCCATATTGTACCACTATTTCGAGTTTAATTCAACAAGCTTGTCAATTGTCTTGTCGGTCAGCAAACGATTCGCAATATCGCGCTGTGCTTCGGGAGTTTTGAGCTGCTTGCGAATGTCATCCGACGGATACTGCTGCGCAAGGAGATTCATTTTTTCGAGCAACTCTTCGTCGCTAGCCTCTACTTTGAGTACTTTGCTGAGGTCCGCAAGCACCAGCCCAGCCTTGACACGATTGACTGCTGCGTCTTTGACTTCACTGTCGATCCACGCCTCTTTATCCTTGAAATCTTTTTCCGCCAGATACATATCGAGCGTCAGACCGCGGCGCATCAAATTTTGCACCATGTCTTGTTCGATAGAGCGCATCTGGTCTTGCACCAAGATTTCTGGCACCGGCACTTCGCTTTTCTCTACCAGCTCGGCAACAAGCGCGTCTTTGAACTTATCATCGGCCTCGTTTTGCTTCTGCGTGGTGATTTCACGTTTGATGTCGTCTTCGAGCTCTTTGACCGTCTTGAACGGACCAGCTTTGGCTGCTAGCTCATCGTTGAGTTCCGGCTCGACAACTTCTTTGACTTCGTTGAGTTTCACAGAGAAGACGACGTTGGCGCCTTTGAGATCTTCGACATGATAGTGCGTTGGAAATTCCAAATCCAGATCAAACTCATCGCCCGCTTTGTGTCCCACGATACCATCTTCGAATCCCGGGATAAAGCTATTGCTGCCAAGCACGATGTCGTAGCCCTCGGCTGTGCCGCCGTCAAACGCGACACCGTCTTTTTTGCCTACGAAGTCGATATTCACTTCATCATCTTTTTTGGCTTTGCGATCGGCTGGTTTTTTCTCTGCATAGCCCTGGCGAATACGGCCGATGATTTCATCGACGTCTTTTTTGGTGACACTGGCTTTTTCTGGCTTTGCGCTCAGTTTTTTG
This sequence comes from Candidatus Saccharimonadota bacterium, assembly GCA_027492635.1. Lineage (GTDB taxonomy): Bacteria > Patescibacteriota > Saccharimonadia > Saccharimonadales > Saccharimonadaceae > Mycosynbacter. Next base: position 5,290 of record JAPUEH010000015.1, on the reverse strand, counting down.
TAGTCGCCAAGCGTAATACTCGGCATAATCTCGCTTGTCGCGACAAATTCAAGCTCGGTACTGGGAACGAATTTCTTTACTTCTACTTCTGGGCGATCAAGCGCCTGGACACCCGCTTCGGTAAATGCGTCGGCAACAGCACGGCTGAGCGCGTTTTCGAGCGTGTGCTGCGCGAGGTCGTTTGGATTCACATGTTTAGCTGCGACACTGGCAGGCACTTTGCCTTTACGAAACCCAGGAACTTTTATCTCCTGTGCAATCTTATTAAGCGCCACAAGCTCGGCGTCTTTTAGCTCTTTGGCATCTACGGTAATAGTAAGTTCGACTTTCGTGTCTGATAGGTGTTTTGTGGATTGTTTCATACTAGTATCTAGTATAGCATTTTGCAGTGGTGGATAAAAACGTAAGTGTTTCGTACGCTACTCGTGATACTGCTACTCCACAAACAAGGCATCGATTTCGTCCATCATGCCTTTGCGGCGATAATCTTTGACACGCGTCACGATGCGCTCTAGACTTAGTTTTTCTTCTGCCTCTGATGCCACATCTTTGAACGTATAGAGCTTGCTTTTCAACTCTTCTTCGCCAACAAACACCATGAACGGCACCTGTTTTTTCAGCACAGCCTTGATCTGCTTGTCGATTTTTCGGCCAGAAATATCCACTTCCACATTCACACCTTCTTCGCGAAGTTCCTGCGCAATTTTTAGCGCACTCTCTGTCGTCTCTCGGCTCGGTACAACAATCGAGACGTCTGTTGTAGAGACAAATTCTGGTAGCAGCTTGTGCGATTCGAGAAACAGCTGTGTTGGCGTCAGGCCAGGCGCCATACCCACTGTTGGCACTGGCTCCACGCCAAATAGTCCGACAAGCCCGTCATAACGGCCACCGCCAAACATTGCGCGATTGTTGTCTGGATGTGTGTCGAACACCTCAAATACCGTACCAGTATAGTAGTCAAGTCCGCGCATGAGCGTGACATCAAAGCGCGCGTTTTTGACACCTGCAGTTTCAAGCAGATCAAAAAGCTCCAGCAGCTCGCCTGCCGCTTCAATCTCTTGAAGTTCTTTTGGCAGATCACGCACTTGCTGCACGGTGATGAGTTTGGCGATTTTTGCCGTTCCGCCTGCCGCCGCATCTTCACCAAAAATATCTACCGCCTGATCTCTAAAGTCCTCTGGGGATATTTTGTTTTTGCGATCAAACAGCTTCACCATCAAATTTGCCTGCACCGCGTCGAGCTCCAGATAACTTCGCATCATTTCGTCGATAAGCTTGCGGTTGTTGATACGAATCGTGAACATATCATCGCTCGCACCAAACGCTTTGACCACCTCATAGGCCATCGTCAGCATTTCAGCCTCCGCAAGCACGCCGCTTACACCAAAAATATCGGCGTTAAACTGCCAAAACTCCCGCTCACGGCCACGCTGCGGGCGCTCATAGCGCATAAAATTAGCAATACTATAGAGCCGTGCCGGATAGCCAAGCTCTTGGCGTCGCGCCGCCACCATTCGACTAATGCTCGGGGTCATCTCTGGACGAATTGCCACCACGCGCTCACCGCGATCAGTAAACGTGTACGTTTGTTCGGTCGCGAGCTCCTGCCCGCTTTTGGCAGTGTAGATTTCGAGCGGCTCTAACACTGGTGCTGCGTATTCTTCGTAGCCATGTGCACGAGCAACTTTGTGCCATGTATCAAAAATATAGTTACGAACCCGCATATCTGCCGGGTAAAAATCTCGTGTGCCTTTGTAGGGCTGCATACTGAGTGAAGTCATTGGACATATCCTATCATTTTTATCTGTTATTTGCAAGCGTAAACGCTCTTCATGCCACACAAAAAGCCGGCTACTATGCCGGCCATGTACTTCTCGCTACACAAGAAACTAACCGACACGCTCCGGCGACAGATGGAGATGGTGATTAATAGAAATATTCATACCCACTATTATACCATAAAAGAACCGCCGATAATAGGCGGTTCTTTTGGTCAATCAATCTCGTGCAGTAGATTACAGGATGCGTCGGCTTGCTGCGTAGTAGTAAGCAGCGACACCCATGGCCGAGAGGCCGACACCTGCGCTGAGCAGATCACCCGCACCGGTCTTTGGAAGCTCGGCTGGTGTTTCTGGCACGACAGGCTCTTCACATTCTGCGCTTGTCTTTGGCAAATGTTCTTTACCTGGGATTGGGCAGTTTTCGTAGCAGTCTTTGCTATCTTTTGGCAAGTGTTCTTTGCCAGGGATAGGACATTTTTCTTCTTCACAATCTTTGAGGTTTTTGCTGTGCTTGCTGCTGTCAAACTGATCTTCGTCGATAGTGATGATCTTTTTTGATTCCAGGTCGCACACAACGATTTTGTCTGCAGGAGGAGTTGGTACTTCAAACTCTTTTTTACAGTTCTCGCCAGTCGCTGTCACGTCCTGACCTTTGACAGTAAATGTTACTGTTGCCTCTACCGTGTATTTACCAGGTGTTGCCTGAGTGTACTCAGCTACGTTTGGCGTACCAGTCACCGTGTCGATAGTTTGACCGTCTTTTTTAACAGTGTAGGTAACGCTCTTGAATTCACCGCCAGTTATTTTGTAGCCAGCCTCAAACTTAAACTTGTTGTCGCTTAGCTTGCTCACTGCAAGTGCTGTACATTTATATTCTGCTGGCACTTCTTTACAGTCTTCAAGGTTCTTGCTGTGCTTTTCTGGATTGAACTCAGATTCTTTGATAGTGATGACTTTTTTGGTTGCAAGCTCACATACCTGGATTGTTTTTTCTTCACAATCTTTGAGGTTTTTGCTGTGGAGCTGAGGATTGAACTGGTCTTCTTTGATCGTAATAATCTTTTTACTGCTCAGTTCACACACCTGAATGTCTTTGACTGGTGGCTTTGGAGGTTTTGGCGGATTGTTTGGTGTCGCGTAGATAGGGTTGCCGCAGGCTTTGACGATTGCATATTTGAAGTTACCGTCTTTGTCCAGTACGACAAGTGTTGGCAATGAACCGTTTGGATTTGCAAAGGCCTTGCCGCCTACGTGTGATGTCTGGTAGTAGGTCTGTCCATTGATAGCGATGCGCTGGCTTGTCGAATGGATGTTGTGGCGGCCAATACTCGCTGCGTTTTTGGCAACGACACGGCCATTGGCGACGACTGTGCCGTCATTTTTTGATGTACCGTCATATACTTTGTCGCCAGCCGCGAGGTTTGGCTTGATCCAATAGTGATTGTAGATAGCTTTGAGGTCGCCACAAGTGTTGGCGTTGTAGTTGCGCGTCACATCGGCGTAGCTGTGCGTTCCAGATGGCACGATATTGTTTGTCTGAGCGTTACAGGGACTTGCCGCATCGGCAGCCGTCTGATTAAACTGATACACACCGACACCAGCCAGTGCGACCGCCACGACAAAAGCACTTGCAACAAGTCGTTTGCTGGCTTTAAAATGACGGAATTTATCTATGATATATTGCGTTCCTCGCATAATTCACCTCACTCCACATTAGGTTACTTATTTACATCGTATCACAAAACTGTGACAATGTCAATACATTGCCATCGATTTGTAGCACCAACTCTGTTATTTTGTCAAAAGAATATGTTTTTCAACCCACTTATACATAAGTATACCAGACGCCACCCCTACATTGATAGAGCGTGTACTGCCAAACTGAGGAATGGCGATCATCATATCTGCCGCGGCAGCGAGCTCTGGCGAAATACCGCGACTTTCACTGCCAAATATCAGCACCGCCTGACGGGGTAAATCCGCGTGGCTCAGATCAACCGCTCCAGGCAAATTATCTATCGCAATACGTGTTTTTCCTGTAGTCGCCCGCACAAACTCGTCTATCGTCTTGTGATATACCACCTCCAGGTAGGCGTCTGTTTTCATGGCGCCGCGTTTGTTCCATTGCCGCCTGCCAATCACATGCACCTTGGCAACGTTGAATGCATTGGCATTGCGCACAATTGTACCCATGTTGAAATCCCGCTCTAGGTTTTCGATCGCTATTTCGAGCCCTGCGCTCTTTTGCCGCAAGTCTTCGCGAATTGCTTCTTCGCTCCAGTAGCGATAGCCGTCTTCGACATTACGATTGTCGCCCGCGCTAAGCAAATTCGGATCTAGTCTTTTGTCATCTGGCCAAGGTTTGGGATGGGGCGGGGCTCCGTGTGTCATAGCCCTATCGTAACAGACAAGCACGATGGTGTATAATTGGAACAGTATATGGCAACACGACACAAAAAAAGAAAGCCCCTGAAAGCACTGTTTGAGTTTATCCGACTGCAGCTTGCTGGTAATATACTCTTTTTTGGTACGCTTGGCGGTGTATTTGTCGCAGACACCATTTTGCAAATACACTCTATGATTGGTCTTGTCGTCGGAAGTGCCCTTGCACACGTGGTGTTTTTTATTGTCAATCGTAAATGGGTATTTAACACAGACGAGACTGGCCAACATACATTGCCAGAGGTGATCCGTTTTATAGCGTTTATGACATTCAACTTTTTCCTCAATATTCTGCTTGTTGAACTAGGGCGCTTGCTATTTATACAGGTAGCACCTGCGTATGCGGAGTTTGAGTATTATGCGGGCGTATTGATGGCTAGCGCGTTTTTTGTCGTATGGTCATTTATTGGCCTCAAGTTTTGGGTATTTGCTCCAGCACCCGTTAAGCGGCATGCGCGCACGACACGACATCACGCGCTTACCTATGAGAAGAAGCGGAGGCGTACCGCATGATAGGTTTCAATCACGCGCTATCGGGAGCACTAGTGGGCATCTTGATGCCACCTCAGTATACAGTCTACATCCCGCTCGCTGCTTTTGGGCTGCATTTCGTTCTGGATGTGTTCCCTCATTATGGTCGCGATGACACCGCTCCTGTGCATTCAAAAAAGTTCAATAAAATCCTCATAACCGACGCCATATTGTGTATTGTTTTTGTTGCACTCGCTTGCTGGCTCTATCCCGATAAGATCTTTGCGATTGGGCTCGGAGCCTTTTTTGCCATGCTGCCCGATTTTTTGTGGGTTTTTCATTATTACATCAAAGTCAAAAACAAACTTGCCAAACTCTTTTTTGCATTTGCAGAAAAGATCCAGTGGGGCGAGCGCCCGTGGGGATGGTCGCTTGAAATACTCTACGCCATGATCATGCTTGCAGTACTTGTGGGTCTGAGCTAGTATTCGCTCGCACACAATACCAAAATAAAAAACGACCAAAAAGATCGTTTTTTATTTTGGTACAGATGAGAGGACTTGAACCTCCACGCCCCGAAGGGCACTAGCACCTGA
>JAPUEH010000014.1 GCA_027492635.1 Candidatus Saccharimonadota bacterium | reverse complement strand
TCATACGCTTTCATTATATATAAGTCGTAAAATATACATTGTGCGACGTTAAATCAATACATTAATTATGATACCTGATACTACTATTCCTATATAAAATCTTATTGATACCTTTATCTTTACGCTACTGTTGATATTGATATGTACACTCACCTCCCTTGCGTTATGAGTAGCTGGCCTGTATGTATGTTTACGGGATTTATACATCATCCTTGCTGCGATCAGTAATATTCCAAGTCCGCAAAAACCATACAGAAAAAGTTCTATTTTTGTTCTTACTGGCTGTTTTAATTTAGGATTGTGTTATCGATTAGTATCAAATAGTATGTGCGAAAAGGGAAGAGTTTGGTGGGTTGCCAACTCCCCTGCTCTTTTGGATAAGATGTATAATCTCCTCGGTGACTAAAAGTGAGCCAGCGTCATGTAGTATAAGTCCTCTAATCAAACAGCGGCACGTCCATCTGCGAGAATCCGCTTATTAACAAGTATATGCATTCCGCGCATAGCGGCGGCACCATAACGGGCGAGGTCGTGCAGGCCTTTGTTGTGCGGGTAGTATCGTTCGGTAACTTCGTCGATAACTTCAGCGAGAAACGGTGCATCAGCAAACATTCTTCCGTCGGCTTCGCGCAATTTTTCTACCATCTTTTGGTCATCTGTGGCGACGAAGCGACCAAATTCTACCGCTCCACGCAGGGCTGTGGCGTAGGCGCTATCGCTGCAGTATGGTATAGGGTTTGTAATCACGCCTACTGTTGTCATGTAGATATCCGCACCTGTGGTGAGTGCAGATGTTACGGCAGGGCTGCCAACTGATTCCTGGGCAACTGCGCGCAGCGCAGCTTTTTGAATGCCAAATGACGGGATCGCAATACTGCTGAGTCCGCGTGTTTTGTTGAGGAAATCTTCGTTTTGCATGCGCAGGATCATATCATTTGGATAGTCTGTAGGCAGTTCGATTTGTGGTACACCGTTTTCTATACTCATAATGCTGTCTATCCTACTCCCCTATTTCGCGTGCTGCAAGTATAATCATTTTGCACGTTGCCGATACTGCTCAAACAAGCAGACGGCGGCAGATGCTGCGACGTTGAGAGATTCAACTGCTGTGGCTGCTTGGGGTATGGTGACGCGCTGAGTAGCAAGCTGTTGCAATCTAGGGCTTGTCCCCTGCCCTTCGTTGCCAAATATCCATACGCTCTGGTGTGTGAGGTCTAGATCGTAGAGTGATACGCTGGGTTCGGTAAGACTGGTGACATACGTGGCAATATTCGAAGTGGATACGAGTCTTTCTAGATCACATTGCTCGTAAAGCGCGAGGCTAAATTGGGCGCCCATACCAGCACGGAGTGCTTTGGGCGACCAAAGCGACGTGCAGCCCTGAGAGCAGTATATAGAGGTACTGCCAGCAGCAGCGGCTGTGCGCAAGATTGTGCCGATATTGCCAGGGTCTTGGATGTCGTCGAGTAAAATAGAATCACCTGTGAGCTGAGTCGCGTCGTAGACGGGTATGCTGACAACAAGCGAAATACCAACGCGCGCGTGAACATCGCTAAGTGACTCGTAAAGAGAGTCGGTAAGTATAGCTTGCGACACTTTGAGTGCATCTAACTGTTGCACGAGGCTCTGAATTTCTTGGTTTTGGAGTGCAGATTCGGCGACGATGTAGCTCGCTGGTGATTGACCGCTTACTAGATAGCTTTGTGTGAGATGGGTGCCGTGCGCGAGAGTTTGCTGCCGTGCGCGACGGTATGATGCACTGGACCATAGCTTGCGTAGGTGTTTGACAGAGGGGTTTTGTGTAGAAGAGATGATAGGCCGCATAGTAACTCTAGTATACATTATGAATCGATGCAGCTAACTCTTCCCTCTGAATGACTGTTGAGATTTGCCACATGTCAGCGCTCGCTCACCCTTGTCCTGTGCGGCACGTTCTAGTTTGTCGAGTACTGTATATGCGGCCTCGATACGATGAAAGATCTGCAGACCTTCTGCGCTAATGTTCGGCACATCTGTGCCAGGTATGTCGTTCAGTATGCACATGAGATGTGCCATGTCGTCTGGTGTGGCGGCTGATTCACCGTCATTATCGGAGTGGATATCGATTCGGGGTGTAGATGCTCGAGAAGTGTATTTAATTCGTCCTATTGTATCAGAGGGATTAACGCGATAAGTGTAGGCTTTTTCGCTTGCGGCGCCCGAGCGTTCACTAATAAGTATCGTAGCACCATGAGTATGTAGCTCCTCTGTCGACAGCGCGCCAGATGGACGCTGCACGCCAAAACGTTCTAGTATTCTGCCTGCAAATAAGCTCATATCCCTGCCATCGCAGGGATCAAACTTAAATCTATTGGATGCCTGTTCGTTCATAGTCTTAACTTACGAACACTATACAACTTTTATGAATTTCTTACAATAGCTAGTCGATATCTTTGGCAGCGTCAAATTTCTCCTGCATTGTCGGATTGCCTTTGGTCAGTTTTTTTACACTCAAATCATCGGCTTTGTTGTGTGCGATACGATAGTGATCTTCGCTTTTTAGTAAGTTTTCTTTGGTTTTTTGGAGCTGGGCAATGGACTTATCAATACTCGCGACGGCGTCACTAAAGCGTTCAGACGCCAGGCGGTAGCTACGACCAAACGACGTGCGGAAATCATTGAGTTGGTCTTCGAAGTTGGTGACGTCGATGTTTTGGGCTTTGACGAGGGCGAGTTCTTGTTTATAGGCAAGCGAATTGAGCGCAGCGTTGCGGAGCAGTGTGATCATGGGGATAAAAAACTGCGGCCGAATCACGTACATCTTGTCGTAGCTGTGTGATTTGTCGACGATGCCGCTGTTATAGAGCTCGCTGTCGGCTTCGAGTAGGCTGACGAGCACGGCGTATTCGCACTTTTTCTCGCGGCGGTCTTTGTCGAGTTCTTTGAGGAAATCGTCGTTGCGTTTTTTGGTCGCCGTTGTCTCGTTTTCGTTTTTCATCTCAAACATAATACTGATGATTTCGGTCCCCTGCTCGTCTGTCTCGCGGTAGATGTAGTCGCCCTTGCTGCCGCTGCTGGCGTCGTTGTCTTTGCCAAACGTTGCGCGGGTAAACGCGGTAGCGCGCAGTTTTTCAAATTCCACTTCGCAGTGTTGCTCGAGCGTCTCGCCGAGCATTTTAGTGCTGAGGCGGGCTTTCATATCTTTGTAGAGCGCGATAGCTTCGTCTTTTTCTTTGATTTTGGATTCATAGAGTTCTTTGAGTGCGGCTTCGGATCGAGTTGCTTCGGTTTCTTTTGACTTGAGCTCCAGCTCCAGTTTGCTGCGCTGTTTTTCTGCTTCGGCAGTGGCTTGTGTGACAGCGAGCTGTTTTTCTGTGGCGGTAGCCTGCAGTTGTGCGCGTAGTTCTGCGATTTCGGCGTCCTTTTTTGCAATATCCGTCTGACTGGCATTTTTGGCATTGGCCTCAGCAAGCCTCGCAGCGGTTTCTTTTTCCTGCGCAAGCGTGGCAATTTGTTCATGGAGTTTTTGTGCTTCTAGCTTGGACTCAAGCGCTTTTTCGCGCTCAATGGCCTCGCGCACCTTGGCCACTTCTGCCTCAAACGCGTCTTTTTTGATGGAATTCACGACGCTCTTGACCGTCGATGCGTCAATATCTGTTTCGTGAATCGAGCGCAAATCTACCACGTCGCCTTTGCTTGCGCCTTCTTGTAGTACGAGCGTGTGCTCGTCTTGGATGGATACTTTGATTTTTTTCATAATGCCTCGTAATATTCCTTGACGACAAGAGCCATTAGTTTACGTCGTTCTTCCATAAAATCGTAAAACTGCTCGTGTGTTGCATGGGCGAGCGTGTCGGGTATTGCGTTGTCGCGAAGGTTTTGCGCAAGCGAGTTGTCGGTGGTGAGGTCGCTGCCAAACGCTCCTTTATACTCTTGAACTTTTGCCATGTATGCACGCGGCTCCAAGTCACTCACTTTGATATTGATGTCGTCACGCAAGTATACGAAGTTGGCAATCTTGTTGTAATCGCTACGCCCTACCCCATGTTTGACAAGATAGTTTTTTGGAAAAATATGATGCACTTGCGCTGTCGTCATCGACTCTACCCTGTTGGCGTTTGACAAGAAACTAGCCTTTTTCAGGAGATTTTGAGCTGCGACAAACACGTTCCAGTAAGGGCTTGTGATATTGGTCTTGTTGAATGCATCGGGAAGCGTCGACGCCCAGTAAATATCTGTAAAAGTTTGTTCTTCGAGGGTTTTGACAAACTTTTCGAGATCGCCTTTTTTGGTAATTTGTTTTATGTCGTGTTCAAAGAGCGTCTCAAATGAGCCTGAGTGTCGACCCGTGAGGAGCGACAAAACCAACAGGCGTTTTATGTATTTGGCGGCTATGAACGTATCTTCGTCGATATCACGAGTTCGCAAGTAGATTGCGTAGGCATAATTAACGACGTTTTTTGAGCCAAACATGCCAGCGTCCCTATAGCCAGCGGCTCGCAAAATATCTTGGACAAAATGTTTGAAGTGGTATTCGCGAGTAAATCTATAGACGCCCTTCTCTAGTTTTTCAAACGATTCGTCGGCGATTTCTTTTAGATTTTCACGGGTTTCAAAGTTGCGGCCCGACAGCAGCGCCACTAAGTCGCTCAACTTGCCGCGGTTAAATTCTGTCAGCGCCGCCACGCGCAAAATATCATTATAATCCGGGTCATAAATATCATCGCCATCCGATCGCAGCCAGCTGATGTGCCGGAAATAATCGGTGCCGACAAACTGCGTGTCGTTTTCTTCGATATATTTAAAATGCGCCGGTTCGACAGCAAGATTGCAAAAATAGTCGATGAACTTTCTGAGTCGCATGCCGTACTCATCGCCGGAGCTTTTTTCGTATACAGCAATTTTACTCATAGCAAAATCAGCGTTCGATAGATTGACGCCCGACGCGTTGATACGAACAAATATTTCGTTGACAATTTCTATGGGTAAATCGGCGGATAGTACGATATTACCGATATTTTTGTTTTTGATTTGAATCAAGCGCAGTACATGATCGTGCACCTTGCTCTTGTCGGCATCTGGATTTTTTGCGCTGTAGTCATCGAGAAATGCGAGCTGATTGAAGTCGTTTTGCATGACATCGGCAATATTCGTGATCCATTCGGCACCTCGTTCGGTACTTTTGTCCTTTACTTTGAACTCTTCGGTGACAGGGTTAAATGAAATGATGACGTTTTCGTACTTGTATTTTTTGTTCATCACTTCTTTGCCGAGGATTGCTGCGCGAAGTGCCGTAATGCGTTGCTGTCCGTCGATGAGAATATGTTTGCCCTGCGATGTTGTGCCGTCTTTGAGGCGGACATGTGGGTTTTGCCATGTGATAATGTAGCCAACAGGATAACCTTGGTACAGAGAATCCATCAGATTGCGAACCTGGGCTTTGCTCCACACAAATGGACGTTGAATTTCGGGAACTGCGACGACACCAGACTGTACCCACGACAGCAGGATGCTGACGGTCTGGTTGTTGATTGAATATTTTTCCATGCTATCTCTAGTATACGGGTTTTATGCCGAGTGCGCAGTGAAAACTTCTTCACCTATATAATTTGCATAGTGGCAAATAAAATGCTATACCTAAGAGTATGAAATTTACGCACATCACTCGTATGAGCTGGCGACATACTCTCTTCTGGTCGAAGTGAGGCGTATTAGATATAGTTGGAACTTTTTATCACCTCCCTCGACCAGGGAGATTTTTTATTTTAAAGGAGAAAATTATAATGAAAATTCTACTCATAACACAACACGGCGACGAAAGACTCGGGCAGCGTTTGTATCGGTTTTTGCAGCGCAAAGAGCACGGCAGCAAGTACAAAGATGTCGACTTTTTGTGCGGCAACCCAAAGGCATATCAAGCGAATGTGCGCTACATAGAATCAGACCTCAATAGAAGTTATGGTGTCGAAAAGCCGCGCGCATACGAAGAAAAGCGCGCCCGGCGAGTGCTAGCTATGATTGGCGAGGCGCAGTATGACTACGTGCTCGATATACACACGTCTCGCTCGCCGTGTGGTAGCCTGCTTATCGTGGCAAATTTGAATACGGCTGTGCAAGATATGATTGCGGCTACTCGCATGAAGCGCATTGTGGTGATGTCACCCGACATCGCTGCCGGCTCGCTGATTGGCAATGTGGCGAATGCTGTGTCGTTTGAGTATGATCGCCAAATTGCAGACAGTCGAGAGACACTCGCAGAGCTGGTGGATGTGATAGATGCGCTGTTTGCGCGTACTCGAGAAGAGCCGTTCGCGAGAGATGTATTTTTTGTAGATAGTGTCATTCGGTCTGACGCGTCAATCGACGCACATTCCAAAAACTTTGAAAAATGCAATCTTGGGTTTTATCCAGTGCTTTTTCGCGAGAGAGGCGGCTCATACAAAGGATACAAGGGGTTTGCGGCAGGGCGCAAAGAGGAGGCGTTGCTATGAGTACGGGATAAGATTGACGATTTTGGATGATTTTGGGATAGGGTGCTCTCCAGAGTGCCTTGGACCTATTCACTAAGGGAGTGCAGGTTACAAGGTTGTTTTTATGTGGGTCTGGCTATGTATATTTATTTTTGTTAAAATCATTATGAAACTATGAGTCAGATGTCTCTTGTAAAATTTAGCTTTAAGCTGCACGGAAAAGATCTCTGGATTGACTGGTGTGACGAGCTTAAACGAAGGTCGGATGAGGTGCAAGCAACGTTAAGTATAGAGGGTGTGCAGATTGAGGCCTGTTTCTTGTCGGAGGGTGAAAATGCTTGCTACTATCTTATGCAGGCTGACGATATTGAAAAAGCACTAGAGGTCAGTAGAATGTCGACAGACCCCATTGATGTAGTGCACGGAAAAATGCTCAATGATACATTGGAGTATGTAGAAAAACTCACGCCTTTATTTATCTTTTCGCGGACTATTGACATTGATAAGTGAGATTGGTAATGTAAGCACATAAACTAGTAGCAGGAGGGCGTTATGGGTGAAAAGTTACAATTCAATGATACTGAAGTTGAACAGCGTTTCAATGAAGTTATTAGTGCAGAGTTTGGCGTAACCACGGCACTGAACGGACTTATTAATGAAGTCGATGCTATTGATGAAGTCGAAGTTACAAAACACAGTAGTAAAGCCGCTAGTCGTGCTAAAGCCTTCGCTTCAATATCAGGTAGTGGTTGTACAGACGACTAGCCTACCGACAGTCATATGAGTCCGACAAGCACACCGATTGTTATTGCTTTTTCGTACTCTATTGATGGTGGCTTGGCTTTTGTAACCCGTGAGGGTGTATGTAAGATAAGGGGTGATTCTAAGAAGATCACCTCTATTCTTAGGCATTGTAATGGAAGAAATACAATTCACGACATTGCGGATTCTACGGAACTGGATAGCAATGAGATTGTAAATATTATCAATGTTCTTGTACGACGCAAGGTAGTCATAGAGTCCAGAAGTCTCTATAGGATATTCCATCAAGATGCAAGTAATGTATCACCATTTCGACTACTCATCAGTCCCGACGAATTGGCCTCGGTTACCGAAAAAGACATCGGTCAGACTAAGAGAGAGAATACGCACGCAGCTACCCCTTCTGTACTGGACGCACTTTTCGCTAGTCGCGACACAACAAGGGATTTTTCCTCCAAACCCTTAACGAAAAAACAGCTATTTTTCGTTCTAGAGCATATGTATAAGACAGCCGACAACATGGCAGTACCGTCTCCAGGAAGTATTTATCCAACATCGTTCTTTGTTGTGCTGTTGAAACCCGTTTCACGACTAAAAACGGGACTATATAAGTACGATTATCGGGTAAGTGAACTGATATATGTACGTTCGGTTAGTAAAGACTATCTGAAGTTCTGTCTCGATAATACCGAGTATGTTGAATCTGCCTCGGTAATACTATTCTTGGCTGTAGACCTTGCAAAAATCACAAAGAAGTACGCTAACCGAGGTTACTTTTTTTCTCTTATAGAGACTGGTCATGTCGCTCAAAATATACAACTTGCATGTGCCGAGCAAGGTATTGGAGTTTTAGAATACGGCGCCTTGATGAATGAAATGGTCGATAGACTCATCCGAGACGAGGGTAAGGAAGAGCCTACCACCACGCTCGCACTTTTACTGGGAAACAAATCTACAAAAAAGAAAACCAAGTTCTTTTCAGAGCACAAAACGTTATGGCACTTAGTGAGCAATTATGTTGGTGAAGACTCTATTATCAAAGACATAGATAGTGAATTGCTTACAGATGAGGCGTACATGATGCCGAGACACGCGGCATTTTGTAGCTATGGAAGCCCCGAAGATGATCAGAATCCACGCAAAGGGTTCGCATTTGCAACGGATTACTCAAGGCGACTTGCCCTAATCAAGTCAATGGCAGAAGCAATTGAACGATACTTTAGTGGTGAATTTCATTCTTCTCGCATAGCCAGCTATAACGAGCTTAAGTCGGAAGGTATAGAAGTGCTTGACCCTCGTGAAATATCGTACACAGACAAGGGGCATTACGTTTCAAGTAAGGAGACAGGACTTGTTCCGTACACGCCCGATATTAAAAAGGCTTGGGTTGACGGAGATAGCCTAAAGGATAATACTTTAACTCTCATACTATCTGAGCAGGTCTTTTACCCTCTTGACTCAACCCTGCTGCCAGGTGGACATAAGTCATTTAAGGCTAACTCTACTGGTGTGGCTGCCGGCTTAAGCAGAGACCAAGCACGACATCACGCATTGTATGAGCTGATTGAAAGAGATGCCTTTTCGATATTCTGGTACAGTAAGCCTGCCGGTAAAAAGATCGACCTCAGAACTCTCCCCGACGATATCGACGAACGGGTCGTGGCATGGCAAAATCAAGGAGGTGTAATAGATGTTCTCGATATTAGTGTTGATGGCATACCTGTTGCGTTGGTTACCTTGCATCAAAACAAGTTTCCTTATTTTGCCACTGGTGCCGCTGCAAAGCCTACATTTGAAGAAGCTCTCACGAAAGCATTTGACGAGCTAGAGGCAACAGCCATTTCTTGGATGGATGCACACTACGATATAGACAAGTCAATCGCTGAAGAGGAGGTGCAAACTCCTAGGGATCATGGGGTATTTTATGCGTCAAAAGCTGAACGCAGTGAGCTATATATTAATATACTTGAGGAAATACCGATCGTACCTTACAGAAATCACAAGAACCCCCATGCAATTGACAAACTAGTGAACATGTATGAGCCGATAGAGGTTGTACTACATGAGCCTACATTTGAGGGTGATTTTTGGGTTATCCGCTTACTGTCTCCCAATCTAGTAATGTTAAACTTTGGCAAGGGCAATGAGTCTATCGGCCATCCACGTCTTTTGAGTAATGGGCGTAAATTAAGGTGGGGTGAGAAGCCTCCTCTACACTTTTTCCCGTAGCATTCCTGAATTGGCCACCAAGGTAGTGATATACTAAATAGTAATGACGAACAAAGCAACGACCGTCATCATCTCAAACCGACTTCCTGTCAATGTGCAGCGTGGCGACGATGGGCTTGTGTTCGAAGCCAGTAGCGGCGGCCTTGCGACGGCGATGAGCTCGCTTGAGGCCGAGAGCAAGATCTGGGTAGGCTGGCCAGGAATTGATGCCGAGATACTCACCGACACAGAGCGCGAAGAAATTACCACAGAACTAGCCAAGCAGGACTGTTATCCTGTATTTCTCACAGCCAAAGAGGTCGAGCTGTATTATGAAGGCTACGCCAACGATACGCTCTGGCCGCTATTTCACTATTTCCAAAACGTGGCGCGGTATTCTGGTGACTACTGGCAGGCGTATCAGGAGGTGAATCAAAAGTTTGCCGACGCAGCGATGAAAGTGGCGGCAAGCGACGCCCGTGTATGGATACAGGATTACCATTTTTTGCTGCTACCAAGTCTCATTCGCGAGCAAGTGCCAAGCGCCACGATTGGCTTTTTCCTCCATATCCCCTTCCCTAGCTTTGAGATCTATCGTCTACTGCCGCAGCGCAAAGAATTGCTCGAGGGATTGCTTGGCGCGGATGTGATTGGATTTCATGTCTACGACTACGCGCAGCACTTCCTCGACAGCTGTCGTCGGCTACTTGGCGTACCGTCGTCAAATGGCGTAATCGAGTACGAGCAGCGGGCTGTCAAAGTATCGGCCTACCCTATCGGTATTGACTATGCCAAGTTTCGCGCTCAGCTCGATACGCGCGATACCAAAGATGCATTGGGGCAACTCGACGATAGTTATGGCAAGCAAAAACTCATCCTTTCGGTCGACAGACTGGATTATTCCAAAGGCATCCCAGAGCGGCTTGAGGCGTTTCGTCTGCTACTCGAAACCTACCCGAAATACAGAGGCAAAGTAAAGCTACTGATGATTGCCGTGCCGTCGCGAACAGGTGTCGAAGCGTACCAGCACCTACGCGATGAAATCGAAAAAATGGTCAGTCGTATCAACGGTGAATACGGTACGGTCAACTGGGCGCCGATTTCGTATCAATTCCAAAACAGGCCGTTTAGCGAAATTGTTGCTCTCTACGCGCGTGCCGACGTGATGCTTGTGACGCCGATTCGCGACGGCATGAACTTGGTTGCAAAAGAATATGTAGCGAGTAAACGGCGACGTGGCGGCGTGCTTATCCTCAGCGAAATGGCCGGTGCAATCGACGAACTGCCCGAAGCACTCAGCATCAATCCCAATAGTGCGCACTCTGTCTCCGAGGCTATGCACAGCGCGCTTGCGATGCCAGTGCGCGAGCAAAAAGAGCGGCTTGCAGCGATGCAGAAGCGTCTAAGCACGGGCACAGTGCAAAATTGGGGTCAGGAATTTATGCATGATCTCGACATCACGCATAGCCAAGAAGGCGCGACCCATCGACAACTTTCGCTTACACAACGTCAGCGTATTGCCACGCGGTACCAATCGGCTTCGCATCGCCTGATTATTCTCGATTATGACGGCACGCTGCGTAGCTTTGTCAAAACACCTTCTCCTCTGGCGGCTGCGCCGACGCTGCGCATTTGGCGCATCCTCAAGGGGCTTACGGATCAGCCAAATACGACTGTCGCGATCGTGAGCGGCCGCACCAAACGCGCGCTTTCCAGCTGGTTTGTCGGCTTGCCTGTCGTGCTTGCAGCGGAGCATGGCGCGTGGAAACGCTACGGCCGCAACTGGCAGCAGATTGAGAGCGGGTTCAAAAAAGACAAAAAACGCATCCGCGAAGTGATGCAAAAATACACAAGCCGCACCAAAGGCGCCGAGATTGAGGAAAAAGACCACGCGATTGTGTGGCACTACACCAACGTCGAGCCGAGTATTGCGTTTAAACGCGCAAGTGAGCTGCGACGTGAGCTAACGGAATTGCTTGCGGGCGAAGATATTGCGGTGCATGAAGGTCGCGCCATCGTAGAGGTAAAGCCGAGCACTGTTACCAAAGGCGGCGTGGTGCGTGAGTTGTTGCGCCGCTACCCGGCAGACTTTGTGT
>JAPUEH010000013.1 GCA_027492635.1 Candidatus Saccharimonadota bacterium | reverse complement strand
ATGGATCGGCACATGTGGTAGTAATTATCATACTCGTTGTAGTGCTTTTGGGTGCTTTGGGCTGGATATTTTATCAGAATTTTTTAGCTAAGAAAGATCAGGAGACGCAGACTACAACAACGCAGCCGACAAAAACGGACAACACGAAGAAAAAAGAAGCACCGCAAGCAGCAGTCGAGCAGGCAAAATACGTCGATTTTCGTACTGGAGGAAAAGATGACACAGGTACGATGATTGCGTCTGCAGGTGATGTGGCAAAGCTGACGGGGGCATCACAGGCGTTAAAAGATTTTTTTACAAAAGATGTTGGCGAGCAACAGATGACTATTTACGGAGATAGTATCGCAGTAAACTACAAGATTGATAGGCTTTATGGCAGCTATGCAGTAGGCTCAAGCAATGCGGCCGGTGCATATTTGATCTGGGGTCCAAAAGACGGCACTGGTGCGATTACAGACGTGGCGGGTACGCAGAACGAAGGATTCCAGTGCGACAAACTAAAAGTCGCAAAGGTTCCGGCAGAGCTTGTTGATGGTAAGTGCTATAACTTCGACGGCTCAAATACTGGCGCGGTTGAGTACAAGCTATAGCATCGGCTCTACCTAGGCTTCATCTGCTACAATAAAAAGATGAATAAGTTTCGCCTTGAAACCAAATACCAGCCAACAGGTGATCAGCCAACGGCTATTGCTCAGTTGGTGGCGGGGCTGGAAGCGGGCGAACGCGAGCAGACGCTGCTTGGCGTGACAGGCAGCGGCAAGACATTTACGATGGCCAATATCATCGCGAATCGCAATGTGCCAACACTTGTTCTAGCGCATAATAAAACACTTGCCGCGCAGCTTTTTAGTGAATTTAAGGCGTTTTTCCCCGACAACGAAGTGCATTATTTTGTGAGTTACTTCGACTATTATCAGCCGGAGGCATATATCGCCAGCAGCGACACATATATCGAAAAAGATTCGGCGATAAACGAAGAAATCGACCGCCTGCGCCATGCGGCGACGAGCGCACTGCTCACTCGTCGTGATGTGATTATTGTGGCTAGTGTGAGTTGTATTTATGGTATTGGCTCGCCAGATGCGTATGCGGAGATGTCGCTGCATGTCAAACGCGGTGAGCGTCGCCAGCAGGATAAGTTTATTCGCTTGCTTACGGATATCCAGTACAAACGTAACGACGTGGATTTTCACCGAGGCACATTTCGCGTCAAAGGCGACGTGGTGGACATTTTCCCAGCCAGCGATGATGCGGCATATAGGATTGAATTTTTTGGTGATGATGTCGATAGAATTACTCGGCTAGACCCGCTGACAGGTGAGATTTTGGCTGAGCCGCGAGAAGTGACAATTTTTCCAAGCAGTCACTACGTGACGCCAAAAGAGCAGGTTGCTCGTGCGATTGAGGGCATCAAAAAAGAGTTTAATGAACGGCTTGAGTGGTTTGAATCGCATGATAAATTACTCGAAGCGCAACGTCTGGCGCAGCGTACAAAATACGATATCGAAATGCTCGAAGAAACAGGGTTTGTCAAAGGTATTGAAAACTATAGCCGCTATCTGAGCAATCGTGAATCGGGTGAGCAGCCGGCAACACTAATTGACTACTTCCCTGACGATTGGCTGCTGCTCGTCGACGAAAGTCACCAAAGCCTACCACAGGTGCGGGGTATGTATAACGGTGATCGCGCACGTAAAGAAGTGCTAGTCGAGCATGGATTCCGTCTGCCTAGCGCACTTGATAACCGCCCATTACGGTTTGAGGAATTTGATCAGCATATCAATCAGGCGATTTATGTATCGGCCACACCAGGCGACTACGAGTTGGCGCATAGCCCCGAGCCTGCTCAGCAAGTAATTCGCCCGACCGGTCTGCTTGATCCGCCAATTACAATTCGTCCGACAAAAGGTCAAGTCGATGACTTGATTGCCGAAATCCGCGACCGCAGAGCCAAAGAGCAGCGCGTGCTTGTCACGACACTCACAAAGCGAATGGCCGAAGATTTGAGTGCACACTTGGTAGAGCTTGGGATCAAGACGGCATATATCCATAGTGAGGTCGATACCCTCGAGCGTGGAGATATCTTGCGAGATTTGCGCATGGGCGTCTACGATGTGCTGGTGGGAATCAACCTACTGCGCGAGGGGCTTGATTTGCCCGAAGTGAGTCTTGTTGCGATTATGGATGCTGACAAGGAAGGCTTTTTGCGTAGTGAAAGTGCTCTCATACAAACGATTGGTCGTGCCGCTCGCCATGTGGATGGTAGTGTACTGATGTATGGCGACCGTATCACGCGTTCGATGCAAGCCGCGATCGACGAGACGGATCGACGGCGAGATATTCAAGAAGCGTATAACAAAGAACACGATATCACCCCTCGCGGCGTCGATAAAGCGATTGATGAAGGGCTGCGTGCTATCATTCCGCAGAAAGAAGATACGAAGCCAAAGATTGATCTCAAAAAAATACCAAAAGATGAGTACGCTACACTAGAAAAAGAACTATCTGCACAGATGGATATGGCGAGCGCAAATCTTGAATTTGAAAAAGCCGCAGAGCTACGTGATCTTATCGCCGAAATTCGTGCAAAACGCTAGCGCTTTGTGCTATACTAGCGCTAGATTATGCAACCAGGGCAAAACTACACTCAACCCCAATCACCAATGCAGCCTGTGCAGCCGCGTAAAAAACGAGGACTCGGTGATTATCTCACATGGGCAATGATTAGCCTGGGCGTTGTGTTGGTTTTATGTCTCTCTGCATGGGCAGTTATTGCGTTTATGGGCAAAACTTCTTCCGATACTGGTAAAACCCAAGCTGGTGCTGCCGCCGTACTGGAGCCGGACACTGCAGCTCCTTCTCTGCGTACGATTAGCTCCAAGCTTGGTGTGCAGGTGCCGTATAACACGCGGGAATTGGAAGGGTTCGGCTTTGCGGATGATGTAACTTTTTCAGATACAGATCTTGACGAGGCACGCGTATATAGTGTCGTACGAGTGAGGCCTCTTGAAACAAGCGAGGCAACTCGGAGCAATATGGCGCTTGAATCGCCAGAACTAAGGGTTACCTCAAGTGTGAATAAGGCGTATTGGGATAGTCTTTCTGCAAAAAAAGAGTATAAAGATCTTTCAAAGATTGACATACTTGTGAAAGAGACGGTGACTTCTCGCAAACAGGACAAGACCGTGGAGGCTGCTGACACAGAGGTTAAGAATATCAATAATATTGACTATCGCAAGGTAACATTTACGTCAAAAAACGATCGTTATAGTATCCCAACCGAACGTAGAGAAGATTGTTATATGACAGTGCAAAACGACCGTCCATATGTGGCGTGTATCAACGGTATTCGTAATGCAAACTTTGCTGTATTACCACAGCTTGAACAAGTATTGTCCACAATGACATATAACGATTTGGATAAAAGTTCACTTGAAGATGCAGCAGCGGATGCATCAAAAGGCGATGCCAAGATGCTTGACACATCAAAAGATGAAAAGGTAAGTAGTGAACAAAAAGAGTCTGATGATAAGGATGATGAAGCAAGCCAGGACGCACAGAAAAAGGCAGCACAACCCAAAAAAGAATCCAATGTGTCTAGCTATCTGAGCGATACTGTTAATTTTAAAGCTATGGCTGCAGCCGCGCCATCAACTGTGCGTGTGGGTACGGTATACTGTGCTGATATTAAGCTGACGCTTCCTACGACGGGGGGCGAGGGGCCAACGCTGACGGGCGCATGTAGCGAGAAAGCTGGAACTGGATTTATTGTATCTCGTAATGGACTCGTGGCCACTTCAGCAAGTAGCGTACAAGTTAAGCCGCAAGAAGCCATTACTGCGTATCTGACAGACGCTCCAGACGCCGATCAGGCTATGCAACGCTTGCAGCGTGTGCTTGACTATATGGTTGAATCGCGCATCATGATGCAGACGGATGCTGATGCGTTGATTGCTGGTGTTGAAGAGCGAGACCAAGAAGTTATTGCAAAAGTGAACGAGTTAAGCGCTAGAATTGCAATTGAAGATATCGCCGTGACCAAGGAGAGTTACAAGTATGCTGTGCAACTTTCTGATAAACCAATTGTCGTAAACCGACAAGGGGACGGATCGGCTGCATTTGCATATACAGATAGTGTCATGGAGGCGGCTGTAGAAGGCAAGGTGTATACAACAGGCAAGACACAGGATCAGATATATAAGGGTGATTCAATTGCATCGGATACCGCGTTGCTTCGTATAAAGAAGGACGCAACATATCCAGTGCTGATGCTTGGGTATAGCGGCGAAGGCGTTGCAGACAAAAGTACTGTCAATATCGTAGGTATGCCGATGTACGCCGTAGGTGCGCTTGACTCGGCGCAGTTCAGGGGCACTCCTATGTATCGTGGTGGTAGTGTCATGCAGACATTTACAGCTGATGCGGGGCAAAAGGTGCGTATGATAGGTACAACGTCACATGCTGGATTTGCAGGTGCTCCTGTGCTAGATAGTCAGGCAAAGGTTGTTGGTATGGCAACATATGGTAATCTGAACTGTCAGGATCGAAAATGTTTTGCAAGTACTGTGATTCGTGACACGACAGGTATTACGGAGATTGTAAAACAGCGCAATCTTGCCTTGCAGACGACAAGCGCTTCATCCGCTGCCTGGAATAGTGGTGTTGAGCAACTGACGAAAGGGAATTATCGCGAAGCTACTAACCTTTTTAACGAGGCTGCCCGACTTTACCCACAAAACCAATTTGCTGCACAATTTGCTGCATATAGCAAAAGTCAATATGGTTCCGCAACAGACACATCAACAATGAATGTAATAGTGGGTGTATTGCAGATGATCTCGATTCTGTTATTTGGTATCTTGCTTATCGCAGCGATAGTCAAAATTGCATTAAGAATATTTATCAAACCGCATGTTGAGACACAGTATGGGCAGATGGCTCATGGCCAATATATCGATCCAAGTCAGTGGCAACATCAAGTCGTCGGAGCTGCTCCGCAACAAACCCCGTCTCCAACGGTTCCACAGCCCACGCAGTGGCAGCAGCCCGTTCAGCCTACTCCGCAGTATATGGGACAAGTCCAGCAAGAGGTAGCTCCACAGATGAACCCTCAGCCTATGCAGCCCCAGGCGCCAGTTATGCAGCAGCCTCAGACGCCGCTGCCCGGAAGCTCTTCTCAGACACCTCCACAACAGTAATATGCTTTTACTGCAATAGGGTAGATTTTGTATAGCGAGGGCGATACAATAGAAGGTATGACAAAAATCTCAACTAAAGATGTGCAGGCATTGGCACAACTAAGTGCGTTGCGGCTCGATGATAGCGAGACCGAAAGTCTTGCGGCGGATATTGAGCGGATATTAGAATACTTTGAACTGCTTGGTGAGATTGATACGGATGACGTGTCGCCAACATATTACGGTACAGATCTCGTGAATGTATCGGCTGACGACGAAGTGTCTGTTCAAGGAATCTCGCGTGAAGCGCTGATTGGATTATCCGAGGGCGGCAGTGTGGCGCATCAAGTAAAGGTACCAAAGGTATTATAGATGTCGACGATAACAAAACTACTGATGGAGATTGAAGCAACTTCTGCCGAGGCTGTCGTGCGAGATGCGATTGAAAAGGCAAAAGCCGATACGCACAATACGACAATTAACCTTGCCCAGGCGCGTGCACTTGAACGTGCACGACAAGTAGATGCGGGTGAGGTTGCTGGAAAATTGGCCGGTGTGCCATTTATGGCAAAAGATAATTTTTTGAGCTACGGAACATCAACGACTGCAGCAAGTAAATTTCTAGAAACCTTTGATGCGCCGTTGCAAGCAACGGCTATTGAAAAGTTGGAGGCAGAAGGTGCGATCTGTATTGGCAAGGTGAACCTTGATGCATTCGCACATGGAGGTAGCACTGAAAACTCGGCATATGGCGTGACGAAAAATGCGGTCGATGCTACGCGTGTCGCCGGTGGTTCTAGCGGTGGGTCTGCTGTTGCGGTGGCACGAGGTATTGTTCCGTTTGCGCTCGGTACCGACACGGGAGGGTCTATTCGGCAGCCAGCCAGCTTCAATGGTGTCGTGGGTATGAAGCCAACCTATGGCATGGTGAGTCGCTACGGAGTTGTCGCAATGGCTAGTGGTACAGATACAGTTGGTGTACTGGCGAGTACCATAGAAGATGCTGAACTGGTGATGGGGATTCTGGCGGGCAAGGACGTACATGACATGACGACATTGCCAGATTATTTTGCGCCAGTCGACACGCCAAAGGGAAAGAAACTTGGACTTATCAAAGAATTTATGGCGGACGGTGTAAGCAAAGAGGTGAAGTCTTGCATACGGGCTGCAGTACAGAGCTACGAAGCCAAAGGATATGAAGTCGAAGAGGTGAGCATACCTATGCTCAAATATGCGCTCGCTATTTATTATATTGTGGTACCAGCAGAAATTAGTAGCAATTTGGCACGATATGATGGCGTACGATATGGTGCTCAGCGTGGGGCGGACGGGGCACTAAGTGACGTGTACGAATTGAGTCGGCAGGCTGGCTTTATGGCCGAAAATAAGCGCCGAATTATCATCGGTAGTTATGTGCTTTCAAGTGGCTTTTTTGATGCATATTACCAAAAGGCTCAAAAAGCACGAACGCTTCTTATTCGAGAATTTAATCAACTCTTTGAGACGTATGACGCACTTATTGGTCCTGTGGCTCCGAGCCCAGCCTTCAAGATTGGCGACAATACTAGCGACCCTCTCAAGATGTATCTCGAAGATGTTATGACAGTGCCTGCCAGCCTTGCGGGGCTACCTGCTGTGAGCGTACCGATTGGCAGCGACAAAGATGGTTTACCTGTAGGTTTGCAAATCATTGGCGCACGCCAGGGCGATGCAGATATTCTGGCTATCGCAAGTGACATGGAGATTGATATCAATGGATAGTAACATTGCGCTACTGGCTTTTTTTGCGGCTATCTTGATTGTGGCAGGACTGATACTTGTTGTTATCGTATACACAAAAGGCGGCAGTCAGCTAAATCAAGAAAAATATCGTACAAAATGGCTTACTATCGAGCGTTCACTTACCAAGGATCAGCCAGCAAGCTATCACCTATCTGTCCTCAATGCAGATAAGTTGCTCGATCACGCACTGAAAGAGTCGGGTTATAAGGGCAAGACAATGGGCGAGCGGCTTAAAGGCGCAGGTGGAAAATTTAGCAACCGTAATGCAGTCTGGGCATCACATAAACTGCGCAACCAAATTGCTCATGAGCCTGATGTGCAGGTAAAGTATGACACTGCGCGGCGGGCACTCGCAAGTTTTAAGCAAGCACTCAAAGATGTAGGAGCAATATAGCTATGGCAAGCAGAGAAATTTTAGATACATACGAAATGACAATTGGCATTGAGTGTCATGTTCAGCTTGCGACTAAAACCAAGCTGTTTAGTCGCGCTGACAATGATGCACGAGATGCAGAGCCAAATAGCAAAGTTGTGCCAATAGATTATGGTTTGCCTGGCATGCTTCCAGTGCTCAACTGGGAGGCGGTGCGTCTGGCAGTACGCGCAGGCAAGGCACTCGGAAGCGATATCGCACTGCGTAGTCATTTTGACCGTAAGCACTATTTTTATCCAGATTTGCCAAAAGGCTATCAGACGACGCAGATGTATGAGCCGATTATTGGTGCTGGACTCGTCGAAGCGCCGCTCGAAGATGGTGCGACTGTTGATGTACGAATCCACCATGCGCACATGGAAGAGGACGCAGGCAAATTGTCCCATTTCGATAGCTATAGTTTGGTGGATTTGAATCGTGCTGGTACGCCGCTGATAGAAATTGTATCCGAGCCAGATATTCACTCGGCCGCAGGCGCGCGCGCATATGCGACGGAGCTTTATCGGCGCATGACTTACGCAGGAGTCACGCACGGTGATTTGTATCATGGTAATATGCGGTTTGATGTGAATATATCCGTTGCCAAAAAAGGCGCTACTGAACTTGGTACTCGTGCTGAAATCAAAAACCTTAATTCGTTTCGTAGTGTCGAGCGGGCCGCCGAGTATGAGTTCAATCGTCAAGTAGAATTACTCGAAAAAGGCGAAACGGTTGTGCAGGAGACTCGCGGCTGGAACGATGATAAGCAGATTACGACCAGCCAGCGTAGCAAGGAAGATGCACAGGATTATCGTTATATGCCAGATCCGGATATCCCGCCGATTATGTTGACGCCAGAGGAAGTCAGCGAGATTCAGGCAGATTTTCCGAAGTTGCCAAACGAATACCGCGAAAGCTGGAGAGAACTTACGCTCGATAGTTCTGTCGTCAATACAATTCTCGATAATCAGTCCGTTGCGCATGTGCTCGACGAGCTCATGCAGCAGGCTGGTGACAATGAGACAACTCGTCGTGCGTTTAACTGGTTTGCATCGGTGCAGGCAGATGATATTGATATTGTGGCAGTACAATCCGGTATCGTAAGTGTCGAAAGGCTCGCGCAACTTTCTCAGATGGTAGGTGAGGGTAAATTGAGTTCAACGGGTGGAAAGGAAGTATTTCTGGCGCTGTTTGACGATACTCAGAAAGACATGTCGCCCGCGGAAATTGCAGAGAAAAAGAATCTTCTGCAAGTGAGCGACGAGGGCGCTATCGCGGCTGTGGTTGACGAAGTACTCGCAGATCCGGCGAGCGCAAAAGCCATTGCAGATATTAAGGCGGGTAACGACAAAGCAATCGGCTATCTCGTGGGGCAAATTATGAAAAAATCCGCTGGTAAAGCTAATCCAGCGATGGCACAGAAATTAATCCGAGAAAGGCTATAGATCGTATGACGGCTACCTGGGAACGATATGCCGAAGACAAGGTGATAAAAGTCGGCTGGCGGACAATTGTACGCAAACATTATACACTTCCGGACGGAGAACAAGCCGAGTTTGATACGGTTTGCAACGTTGGTGACGAAGTTGCGGCTGTAGTTGCATTAACACCAGATAATCATGTTGTGATTGCTGAGCAATTTCGATCTGGCCCCGAAAAAATTATGCAGGATTTGCCTGGTGGTATGGTTGATCCGGGAGAGACACCGCTCATCGCTGCAAAACGCGAACTACAAGAGGAGACTGGATATACGAGTGAAAACTGGGCCGAACTTGGGATCGCGATAGATGATGGATATTCAAATTTGCGCCGTCATTTCTTTTTGGCGACGGACTGCGTGAGTGTAGGGGCACAGGTACTTGAAGATGAAGAGTTTATCACTGTCAAACTGCTCACGATTGATGAGCTGTTGTATAATGCCACGCACGGCGAGATGACAGATGGATTGGCCGTGTTGTATGCCTATGATGAACTGATGAAACGAAAGGGGAATTCATGAAAAAACCAACAAAAGCAATTATTTGCGCGGCCGGACTCGGCACTCGCTTTTTGCCGCAGACTAAAGCAATGCCAAAAGAAATGCTACCAATCATTGACCGTCCTGTCATACAGCTTATCGTGGAAGAGGCGGTGGCTGCGGGGGTGACAGAAATCATCATTGTGACAGGCAGTACCAAGCGTGCAATCGAAGATCACTTCGATCGCAGCGATGAGCTTGAAGCCGAGCTCCGCGAAAAAGGTAAGCATGACAAAGCCGACCAAATCAAAGAGGTTGCCGAGCTGGCAAACTTTGTCTACGTGCGCCAAAAGGGGGCGCCAAAAGGTAATGCTCGCCCTGTACTCAACGCGCAGCATCTTATCAATGATGACGAGCCGTTTTTTGTCTTTTTTGCTGATGATTTTTTCCGCAGCAAGGTTCCTCGCGCACAACAACTGCTCGACGCGTACGAAGCGACTGGCAAATCTGTGATTTCGCTTATTGAAGTCGATAAAAAGGATGCCGACAAATACGGTATGGCTGCGATCAAAGACGAAGCGGCCGGCGGCGCGTATCAGCTTACAAAGCTTATCGAAAAGCCGGGCGAGGCCAAGGCGCCGAGTAATCTTGCTTCTGTCGGTGGTTACTTATTGACGCCAGATATTTTGCCAATTATTGCCGAGGAAAAGCCAGACAAAAACGGCGAGATTACTCTTGCAGATAGTATCAACGAACTAGCACAACAGGATGAAGTGTATGGGAGAATTATCGATGGCGTGTGGCATGATACGGGTAATCAGCTGAAGTATATCAAGGCGGTCGTAGACGTGGCACTCGAAAGTGATGAATACGGCGCAGAGCTTGAGTCGTATTTGCGTAATCGGCTCAAGTAGCGCATACTGGAAATACAGGCAGCGTATAGATAAGAAAGGGTAATTATGGACGGAGCGGCAGGTATATTGGTAATCATCCTTGCGGTGACACTCGCAGTGTTTCTTGTGCTTGCGGTGGTACTCATGGTGCTACTGATTCGCGTAACGCAGCAGATCAAAAGCATTACCGAAAGTGCCGAACGTACCGTTCACAAGGTAGAAGATGCGGCCAGCAATGTGTCGCGCTTCAGTACGCCGCTCGCTGCTGCAAATATATTGCGAAAATTTGTAAAAAAGAAGAAATAAGGAGGGAAGTATGTCAAAAGGAAGTAAACTAGCAGTCGGCGCTGTGATTGGCGCGGTTTCGGGTATTATTGCAGGCGTGCTTACTGCACCAAAAAGTGGCAAAGAGACGCGTGAGGATATCAAACGCAAAGCAGAAGAACTCAAAAATCAAGCGTTTGATACCGCCGATGACGTACGTGCCACCGCCGAGACAAAGGCGCGTGAGTTAGAGACAAAGGCGCGTGAGGTTCGTGAAGCAGCTGAAAAGAAGATTCGTGAGCTGCAGGCAACCGAAGAGAAATAGCGGTTCTGACTTCTAGACTGTAAATGGCTCCGCTTGTGCGGGGCTATTTTTGTATCAGTGGGCGGGTTATTTTTTGGCGGCCAAACTTTATCGTCAACGAAGTATTTGCTAGAATGTCGTTGATATTTTTTGCGGTAGCGATTGCGCGCCAGCCAGCGGAGCCAGTGAGTACGCCTGTTTCTGTGATGATTCTGTCGATACTTTGAGCGGACAGTATATCGTCTCTATAGTTAGTATTCCGGAGACTGCGTGCGATACGGTCGATTACTTCGGAAGAAAACACATATTTAGATACCGAACTAGCTAGCTGTGTAAGCGTTGACATATCAATATCGGCTGTATATTGCCGCAAGGCGACAAGCTTGCGTCTGACAGTGAGAGGCCTTGGTCTGCCATCCAGGTCGTCGCCATAAAAGCCAAAGTGTGCAGCAAGTTGACTTTCAAAAGCTAAGGCATAAATGCGTGCTATTAAATTAAATAGCGGTGCAACTTGGCGATTATTTTTCGCAAACTCCTCGTCAAGATTGAGTGTTACATGAAGTTGTCGTGGTTTTGTCTGAGGTATATTAGTGGTGTATATGGGGTCAAATTTATGACGGATTTTCGTTGTGTCTATTTGATTTATAGTGTCGATGTGTAGCCAAGGGGTATTATCGAGCTCTTGAAGCATCGAAAGAACCAGCTGCTTGTCTGTGATGTAGAGCTTATCTTCTTTTTCGGCAGACATGCGGGCAAGTTCCAGAGAGACTGTCTGATTATGTGGCCCAAAGTCTATCGGTATATGTTGTAGTTCTTGTTCGAATACAAGAGTCTGCTCAGTGTACAATTCGACATCAACTGAAATAATACCGCCTTGCTCGTATGTCGTACCAGTTGCGGCATAGTCTAGGTGTTTAAATAAGTTCCGCTCATAGAAAAACTTATTAAGCTCGCGCATAAAAAGATGCTCGTATAAGTGACCGAGTTGTACGCAAGGGTGTTGTTTGATGAGTGTTAGATTCTTCATGAAATATATTTTCATTATATGAAAAGCGAGCCAGTTTTGCGACATGGCTCAAGGTCGGCAGGGTTACCTGCGGCGCTGACCCTGGCGGGTCTTGCCCTTCGTGTCATGCTCCTTGCGGTTGTTGAAGGAGCTGGAGTCCCGACGCTCCGGCTTGTTGGACTTGCCGTTGGTGTGGCCCCGGTTCTTGCCCTTCTTGCTGGTGTTGGAACCGGTGCAGCGTGGGCAGAAGCAGAGGAAGCCGTGACTGGACATTGTGACTCTCTTTCGAGGTCGAGTGAGATTGCTCTCACGAATTGTAAAAGTCGAGGAAGTCCCTCGTACTTTCGGCAAGCACTGCTTGCGTGTACGTTACTATATATATATCGATTCTATTTGTCAATATTTTTTTGTGAAAAAGTAAAAAATGTTTCAAAATAGTAAGGGTATATTACAACAAACAGTACTTTGTTTCGTGGTACAATATAAACAAATGGGAGCGGTAGCAGAGAGCACAACAACCTCTATTAAGGGCGCATTGCAGCCCTCTGATTACGTGCACTTGCACAATCACACGCATCATAGCCTGCTCGACGGTCTGACGAAGATTCCCGATCTTGTCAAGCTTGTCAAAGACATGGGGATGGAAGCGACGGCTATCACTGATCATGGTACGATGAGCGGCAC
>JAPUEH010000012.1 GCA_027492635.1 Candidatus Saccharimonadota bacterium | reverse complement strand
AATAATCGAGAAAGAAACAGCCAAAAAGCCCGGACGCAACAAGTTCAACAAAATGCTGGAGCGTATCGAGGCTGGCGAGGCGAACGGCATACTGGCATGGTTGCCCGACAGGTTGTCGCGCAACTCAATAGATAGCGGAAAGATTATTTACATGCTTGATGAGCATGTACTGATTGACCTGAAGTTCCCCCATTTTTGGTTTGAAAATACCCCACAGGGCAAATATATGCTGGCTAACGAGTTTAATTCGTCTAAGCAGTATGTAGATAATCTTTCCGTTAATACCAAACGTGGTTTGCGTGAGAAATTGCGCCGTGGTGAATACCCAAGTATTGCACCGTTTGGCTACTACAACGATGTGCGAACAAAGACTATAAAAGTAGACAAGCGGCGTGCGCCGCTTGTGGTTGGGGCGTATGAACTATATGCCAAAAATGGCAGTAGATTTATAGATATTGCCAAATATCTTTACGCCAACGGCGTAAAAACCAAAGGTGGCAAGATGTACAGCGTAGACAAAGCAAAAAAGTTGCTGACCAATCCCTTTTACTACGGACACTTTGTCTACACTGGCGAGATACATCAAGGAATGCACGCCCCAATTATGTCTAAAAAACTGTATGACAAAGTGCAAGCAGTAGTCGCGCTACGTTGTTTTCGGGAGCAAGACCACACCAGAGAGCCTGCGCCGTACTGCGGACTACTGCGCTGTTCGTGCGGTATGGCGATAACTGCCGAAAACAAGACCAAACGACAGAAAAACGGCAATGTTCATCACTATGTGTATTACCGTTGCTCGCGCAAAAGCAAAACCATAACTTGCACCGAAAAACCTGTGCGTTCCGAGTTGCTTGATGAACAGTTATCGGGCTTGCTGGCGCAACACGCCCTGCCTAACGGCTGGGGCGACTGGTTGCGCCAACGAGTGGACGAGGCAGAGCACAAAGAGAGAGCCGAAAGTGATGCGGTACTAGTGGACTTGCGCAGTAAAACTGCGCACCTGTCGGAAAAGTTACAAAGACTTCTCGACACCTACCTAGACGAAATCATCGAGCGCGATGTCTACCTAATCAAGAAAGCGGAAATCATGAGCGAAAAGAAGTCTTTGGAGGAACAAATGAGCGATGTCGCAGTAGGACAAAGTGGCTGGGTTGAACCTATGCGCCAGTGGCTCGACAAGGCTAGTTCTATCTGTAACATCGCTCATACCGACGACTTTTCTGCAAAAAAGATGCTTTTGCGTGAAATACTTGGGTTGAACCTGTTTTTAACAAACAAAAATGTCGCCACGAGTGGCGACCAATTTCAAATCTCCCCCCAGAAAACCCCGTGGTCGGTGCTCCGCACCGCCACGAAAAATGCCGCCCTTTCGGGCGACACAATCCTTGAAAAGTCCGTTTTGGAGCCACGATCGGGGCTTGAACCCGAGACCTCATCCTTACCATGGATGCGCTCTACCAACTGAGCTATCGCGGCGAGATTTATACCGTACTATCGTAGCATATAACGACAGATATATCTAGAAGTGCTACACTATGTATATGGCTACATTTAGTTTTGATATTGTGTCGGATTATGACAAGGCAGAGATGAATAATGTGTTCGCACAGAGCGAAAAGGAAATAGCGAGTCGCTATGATTTCAAGGGTACGCCAGCCGGCTTGGAATGGCTGAGTGATAAAGCAGGAATCAAGGTAACTGGTGCAAATGAGTGGCAAGTTGATGCTGTGCTCGATATCGTGCGCAAGAAGTTGGCAGCACGTGAAGTGAGTAGCAAGGTGCTCGACTTATCCAAAGACGTTGTGGAGTCTAATCTCAAGGCCGTAAAAGACATACCGTTTAAAAAAGGCCTCAGTCAGGAAAATGCTAAACTCATCTCAAAAACAGTCCGCGATGAGTTTAAAAAAGCGAAGCCGCAAATCCAAGGTGATGAAGTTCGCGTGACAAGTGCAAGCAAAGACGAGCTACAAAACGTTATGACGCGAATACGACAACTTGACGTTGATGTGCCGTTACAATTCATTAATTTCAGGTAGTGCTCTTGCGGTTTGGCTAGGTTTTTGCTATAATCTTATCTTGAAAGTCTTATAAAAGCCCTTAGGGGCACTCTAATAAGGAAAAAGAAGTGGCAAAGAAGAATACAAAGCGCAAGCTTATTGGCCTCGTAAGTGACTTGTCTGGTCACCGAACGTACTACACGGTCAAAAACACCCAGAACACCCCAGACAAACTCGTGCTTCGAAAATATGATCCTGTAGCGCGCAAACATGCAACCTACACAGAGACCAAGAAAAACCTTGGCCGCAACGAAGTCAAAAAGCGTAAAAGCTAATACAAATATCCCCGCTCCCATATCAGAGCGGGGTATTTATTGTTTGGTTTCGAGCGCTGTAGCAAGAGTGCAGGCAAAACGTACTTGCAAATCAAGCAAGTGTTCTGTCGGATCAGTTGGAACGTAGTGATACACAAAAAGACTTCGATCTATAACTTCGTAAATATAGTTGTGGCTTTGTACTGCGCTAATACATTTTGCCACTTCTTTGCTTGCGAAGTGGAGGGAAGAGGTAAAATGCGTTGGGAGTGAAAAGATTGAGTACTGATCTTTAAACGCTGGTAAGAACGCATCGTCCGGCGCATAGGGCGCGTGCCTATGGTGTGGGTAGAGTTTGAGTATTGCAGCAAAGCGTGCTGGCGAGATGTCATTTGGCAAGATAAAGAAATGACTGAATGGGTTGAGGGTGTGTAAATCAACTTCAGCAATGACGACACGGCCAAGTGATGTTTCACGGTTGAGGATAATAAAATCGTGATGAAGGAAAGTGCCGATGCAGTGATCGGTATCATTGTGAGAATGTGATGAGGTAAAGCCTCGCACGAGGTGATATTCGGCACTATGCTGACGTACCTCGCCCATATACATAATATGAGTTTTTTTGGCGTAACGTTTGAAGCTATCGGTGATGTGATTTTTTGTTACACGCGCAAGGATGCCAGTCTTCATGTTGTAGTTTCCTCTGGATCTGTGATCATGTCGAGTAATGTGGCGATAAACTCGGCGTGGCTCCATGTGAGTGGAGAAACGGATAATGTCTTGCCCGAGATAGGATCTACCTGTTCTGCTAGAACGCTTGTTGGTAGCATGTAGGATTGTGCCCACTCGATAATATTATGGGCTGTCTCGTTATCTCCTGTCTCTAAGCAATACTGTGCGAGCCAAAACGAGCATATAAACCACCAGTTTCCAGGTGTGGTGTCACTCGTGCGTAGATAATTGTCGTTTTCGTATCGGGGTAGTCCGTAAGACTTTTCATGTGTGGGAAATGCTTTGAGCAGGCTTTGTAGCGCCGTCTGAAATTCCTTTTCACGTGCGGGAAATAACCCAAACATAAATGCACCAAATACACTTGACGTGTCAATAGTTTCATCATATGAAATGTCACCCTGCTGGATGGAGATGCCTTTATAAAATGCACCTCGCTGCTTGTTGTAAAGGTGCTTATGGGCAGCATCGTAGATATCATCTGCGGCTGTGCGCCATGCCACCGCATTGTCTGCGTCATTGGCTGCCTCAGCAAGATCACCGGCTGCAAGCAGTGCTGCGTAGGTGACAGATGTTGTGTAGGTCGTGGTGAGAAATACTTCTTCCCAGAGGTCGTAGCTTGGCTTTGGGAGGCCTGTCTTTGGGTCAATATAGTCCGCTAAGAAGTTTGCCATTGGCTTTATCATCTCTTGATAAAACTCTCTGAGTAGCAAAGGGTCTTGATGAAGATTGTAGTACTGAGCAAAGACAAATAGCACGAGCGCCGTTTCGTCTTCCTGGATAGGTGGGCTCACCTCGTTGCCATGTACATAAGTGTGCCAACTGGAGCCAAGAGCACCGTCTGCACGAAATTTATGCATGAGATAGCCTGCGGGGTGCATGATGCGCTTGCAGAACTCAAAAAACCTGAGAGGTTCTTCGGTGTAGCCAAGGCGAATGAGCGGCCATAGTACATAAGCTCCGTCGCGTGGCCAACAGTAGGCATAGGCATCACGCCAATAGTTGAGCATGGCTGAATCAGTGCTGGCAATCACTGCGCCACGATTGTCTATTTGTGACTTAATGATCATAAGACTACGAAGAAAATCGTCACGATACCGTTCTTCGAGTCGATCGAGCACGCGATGAGCCGGGTGCAGCCATTCGTGCCACCAGTGAAGGGTGCTCTGGATGCGAGCATCAACGCCTTTTTGACGGATAATTTTGTGGACGTGCAGCGCATCGCGCAACGATTCTCCTGCTGCTATCCAATAGTGGACACGTGCTGATTCATGGGGTGGAACGGTAACAACAAAGCGCAGCGTACTGTCGACTCGTCCGTGCTCTACGTTGCCCATGCTTAGTTCGCCGTCTTCGGCGTCGCGGAATGTACCTTCTTTTCCTTCTATGCCAAATACACCAATAGTATGTTGATCAAACGGTTTCTTCTGACAGCTGCCAGATACGACAAATACACGCCGTCCCCTATAGTGTAAAATCGCATCATTGTCGGGCAAATACTGAGCGGTGTCGGTATTACTGCGCGAATCGCCAATGGCAAATGCTTGATGGGTAAAAAGTCGTATTTCGCGTGCGTAGTCTTTTGTATTGATGATATGAATATTGCGCATGAACGCATTGATGTTTGCATCTACGGCATCGTCAAACTCTAGTATCACTCCAAGTGATTCGTTTGTCGCTCTGACACGGCCAATGAGGGCGCGATGGGGGTATGAAAAAGTTGTATCCCACTCTTCTGAATTGAGATCAAGCCAGCTCATTCGACCATCTATCCATACGCCAACATGATGCCGGGAGTCTTTGCCTGCCGCATGGTTTTCTAGTCCGACATATGGGAAATAGAAATCATGCACCAAGCCAAAATTATTGACACCAACATGAAGCTCCCCGTTACTAAGGACAATCGGCCTTGCCATAAATTTATAGTCCCTTTCTGTGTTGCATCACGCGCCAGCGAAGGTCTCTGACTGCATTCATGTAGGATAGGAACGCGTCGTACGGCGAGTCATAAGGGCTAAAGTAAGAATGGATATTGCCATCTGCGTGCCATTTTGTCGACATATAGTAGGTATGGTCCGATGCAAGAAGTTTGCGCCAGTCTTCTATAAGTTCTTTGTCATCGGTTTGGGTAATTTCATGTTCGAGCGCATACACATGGCGAAGCGCCTCTTGCTGAAGGGCATTGCCGTTCCATGCGCTTAGGTCGCGTTCGGAGTCTGCCCAGGTTACAGTTTCTGGCATAGAAAGTGTGTCTATTGGCTCATACGACTCAATGATGTCGCTTATTTTTGAAAAACTTCCGTGTTGTCGTAGCCATGCTGGTACAAAATGCGCAAAGAATCCAAATATACCAGTATCTTCCCATTGATGTTCGCCGAACGTCTCAAAATCCATAAAAAGATTAATAATAGAGCCATGCTCATTTGATTTATGTATCCAGTCGATATATTTTTCGGGAGTAAGCGGCCAGCCACTCCATTTTTTATCACCAAAGCGAAACGCAAGATCATCGCTTAGGCGATAATTTTTGAGCAAGAGCGCAAGTGATTCGGCGCCAGCTGCATTGTATAGGTAGTTAGGGCTTCTCCACTCGAGTATGGGGTCCCAGCCTTCTGCTAGGATACCTTTGTAGTTATGACGCTGAGCCCAGGCTGCCAACTCATTGTTGTAGGCAAGTTCTGTGTTGCGAAAAACAGAAGGTATGACGCCGAATGTTTTGAAAATCTTTTCACGATGCAGAAGGACTTGTTTTTCAAACTCACTCTTGCTATAGAAAAACGCAAGTGTGTGGTGGTATGTCTCTGCCAAAAGCTCTACGCGACCAGTCGCTATGATACGCCGCAGGGTCTCGATAATATCTGGCGACCATGCCTCGGCCTGTTCGATAAAAGTACCAGACATACTGAGCGTAAGCCGAAAGTCGGGCTCTTCTGCCAGGAGGCGCTCCAGAAGAAGTGTCATGGGGCGATACGACTTCTCTGCAACACGCCTAAAAATCTTGCTATTGTTGGTGTTGCCATCTCCCTCGTCATTGAAATAAAGATGATCATGTGCTGTATCAAAAATAGTGTAACGTTTCAGACGGTACGGCTGATGAAGCTGCAAGTAGAGGGCAATTGTTTTTTGGCTCATGCTGCGATCCTCACGTTTGACTTGCCATAGAGTGACAGACACTGTTTGGCGATATCTTGCCATGAAAGGCGTGCATATTCATCGTGGATGTTTGCGCGCATTTCTTGAAGAAGGGCAGGGGATGTTGCTAGTCCAATAATCTGATCCGCCAACAGATCTGTGTCCCAGAAGTCGAATCTAAAAATACTACTGAGTATCTCTCCAACGCCAGACTGTTTGCTGATAATAAGCGCATTGTTGTGATGAGCGGCTTCTAGAGCAGTAAGGCCAAATGGTTCACTCACTGAGCTCATCACAAACACATCGGCTACAGAATACGCGTCACGCCATTTCTTGCCGCGCACAAACCCTGTGAAAAATACTTTGTCGCTAATGCCAAGCTGCGCGGAGAGGTGAATAAGCTCATCGCGTTGCTCGCCATCGCCTGCAAACAAAAATACTACTTTGTCATATTGGCTTGCGACTTTTGCTGCTGCTTGTATGAGGTGTGTCAGGCCTTTTTGGACGGTAAAGCGAGTAATAGTTGCTACGACAAGATAGCCTTCTTCACGAAGCCCCTCTAGGTAGCGATAGGTGAGTGTATCGTAATCGTAGCCATCTTGGAGCGATGCAGGATCAAAGCCGTTGTAGACAACTTCTACCTTGTCGGCTGGAATACCGTAGCGATGGACGATGATACTTTTGGTGATATTGCTTACTGCAAAGATACGGTCGGCTAGGAGAAGCGCTTCTTGTTCAATCTCATGCACGATCGGATTGCCGCTTAATTCGCCGGAACGATCAAATTCTGTGGCGTGGACATGTACAAAAAGTGGTTTGCCGGTAAGCTCTTTGGCGCGGATACCCGCTTCCATCGTCAGCCAGTCGTGTGCATGAATGACGTCTACGTTGCTATCTTGTATGAAGTTTTCGACAAATGATACATATCGTCGTTGTACGTCACGAATGTTTTTTGAGCCGCCAGGAATATCGGGTAGATCACGGCTTGTGACACTGCGGCTGCTGTCATAGACGCCTAATTCATTGCGTTCAAGTGGACTCAGCGAGCTGACGGAATGGATAGACATGAAATCGATACCTGGATGATCTGCGGTGTATGGTACGACAAAGTCAATAGTCGCGCCTTGTTGCGCGAGGGATTTTGATAGGTGATAGCATGCTACACCAAGGCCTCCGCTATTATGAGGTGGCAACTCCCACCCGAGCATTAGTATATTCATAGTGTTTGTGTGCGATCCCTACCCGCTTTCGCTCCTTGTTTCCAATGTATCTTCATTATAGACAGTGCTTATGTTTTTCGCAAGACTACTCAGGAGGATTTTTTATTTTGTGTGCTTGCATGGCTGCATCTACCATAGACTTTGACATAATTTTTCGGTAGCTGGCGGCTACGATACGCCGACGCATCCAATCGGCCAGTCGTCCCGTCGTATAGACGCTCAGGGCTTCTACATATGACCAGTCATCACCAACGGAGACCGCAAATGAAGCACTACTTGGACGATAGGGTGTATATAGCTTGCCCGTTTCTTGACGCCATAAGTGATCAGCAATATATTCACCCATATCAAGTGCAGAGCGGATCGTATTACTGCCATAGCCCTCGACATTGTCTCCTAGTACATAAATATTACGATACGCTTCAAGATAAGGATTGACGATGACGCTACCCTTACTTGTCGTATCGAAGTAATGTGGATGTGATTTGTAAAAGCTATGTGCTTTTGTGCCCGTCGTCCAGATAACGGTCTCTGTGGGGATTTTGCGTCCATCGACGGTGACAAATTCGTCATCATGCGGCGTCACGCGCGTGTTTGTCGCTACATGTACACCCAGCGTCTGTAGCCGTTTGGTGACGTATTTACTTGCTTCATGCGATGCGCGTGGAAGCAGCCTTTCGGAGGATTCAGCCAACGTGATACGCACTTTGATTTTTTCGGCTAGATGTTGCTCGACGAGCTGACGTACATAGTAGGCAAGTGCGCCAGCAAGCTCGACTCCTGTCGCCCCTCCGCCAACAATAACGTATTGTCTATCGACATAATGATCATTAATGATTGAGTTTTGCAGATGTTCATGAATTGCAGTAATCTGCTCGCGGCCACAGACACCAAAGATATGCCTGTGAGTACTTTTCTGTGTCTCATCTAGCTCTGAGCCAAGCGCCAGTACCAATTTGTCGTAGTCATATGAATGATCGCCGCAGACAACCAGCTTTCTGTCTGGGTCAATCGAGGTCATGCGCGTATTGATAACTTTGACATTTGGGTGAGGGGCGAAGATATCATCAAGTGCAACCATTGCCGCATCGGGCGGACAGCCAGTTGCTACTGCGTAGATCGAGCCATGATGCAAGAAGTAGTCTCGATCGGACAATAGGGTCACCCTGCCCAGTTCATGTTTACTAAGCTCCAGGGCGGCCTTTATTCCCGCAAATCCACCTCCAACAACAACTGTATGCATGTTTTTATAATACCAGAAAAGCATAAAAGTAATGAGCGACTGTCTTGCGGCATGCAAACAATACTAGTTGCTACTGGTGTAAAGTCGCGGCACTCGTTATACTAAATACAGAAGATTATGAACAATAACTCCATCGATACCGTTCTTGGGCTTATTGCGCGTGAGTTACGCGATTTTTTCTTGGCTCCAAATGCACTTCGTTCCGTGCTGATCATGGCAATCAGTATGCTGCTTGCAGTATGGTTGAGCAAGTACGTCGCAAAACTTATCATCCATATTGCACAAAAAGTCGCCACGCGAAGCGATAATGAGTCAAACGAACTCAAGGCGCAGCAGTATCGCGAGATTGAAACCTACCTAAGTATTACTATCGCATTTGTGCGTTCGATCATCGTGGCGGTGGCGGTATACTTCTTGTGGCGTTTTCTCAACCCTACCTCCGGCACGACAGTAGGGGGAGGTATTGCGGCTATTGGTGCAAGTGCATTTTTTATCGTATTTGCTGGTCAAAGTTTGGGTATGTTGCTGCGCGATATGACGGCGGGCGCAATGATGATTGCCGAAAAATGGTATAATATCGGTGATTTTGTCAAAATAGAACCATTCATTGACGTAAGCGGTGTCGTAGAGCGTCTGACGCTGCGTTCTACAAAAATCCGCACGCTCAGCGGTGAGATAGTATGGATACACAACCAACAAATCCAAGCCGTGCACGTATCTCCTCGGGGCGTGAGGACGATGGCCGTCGATGTATTTGTGAGAGACAGAGTTAAGGGCGAACGTGCCCTCGACGAGATAATCGCAACAATCCCCACCGGCCCGACTATGCTGGCCAGTCCTATGCGAGTGACATATGCCGAGCGCTGGAATGATGACTTATGGCGCATCAGTGTGATTGGGCAAACGCTACCGGGTCGTGAGTGGCTGATAGAGAATCATTTTGTAAATCTCATCGAAGGTATAGATAAAGATATCAAAAACCCTGATGAACGCCTGATTGTCCATAAGCCAATTGCACGTTTTGCCGACGCTGATGCAGAGCGTAAGTTCCGTCGTGCTGTGCGCGTGACAAAGCGCAAAAAGGCGGCAAAAAAATAAGTCGCTCGCGTACTTTTTCTTGCACATGATATACTAAAAAACAATGGCTACAGATTCACGCACGACAAACCATCAAGAAAAAATGATCATTTTTGGCTTCTTTATAATTATTGTCGCAGTGATATCTGTACTCACATACCGCGGCTACTCACAGCCAAAGACAGAGGCTACGGCACTACCCGAAAAAGCTGCACTAAGCGTCACTCTTGGCGATACTTCGCTGGACAAAAAAATTGTCGTCTACACAGATCCTATGTGCGATAAGTGCGGTGCATATCATACCGATACGCTCAAGAATATATATAAAGATTATGTCCTGACAAAAAAGCTTAAGCTTGAAATCCGCCCTCTTAGTATTGTCTCCGAGCGTTCGGCTGCCCTGACGGAGCTTTTGATGTGTAGTAATGAGCAGGGAAAATACTGGCAGATGTCCGACTATGTCTATGCCGCAGTTGGACGAAAAAATGGTCGTTCCGCGGATGTAAATGCTGTCAATTTTTATACTGATTTTCCGGCAGAAAAGATAGCCGCAGCGGTACAGCTAGACAAGGACAAGCTAGCTTCGTGCATCACTGCAAGTAGCTACGCGACAAAGATAACACAAGCAGACACTCAGGCGTATGCCGCCAATATCTATAGCACGCCAACAACATTTATTGGCGATGAAGATCCGGTACGAGGCTATGCTATCTATCCATATATTAAAAATATAATCGATATGAAGCTATAGGCTATTAGCGTGGGGCGGATTGGAGTGCCTGTCCGTCCAGGCTTGTGCCTGCTGGCTCACTACTCACTTCGCGTTTTACCATTCCGAGAACTAGATTGCCAATAATGCGCGGGTTGATTTGGCGTCGAATCATATCTTGATATTCCTGTTTGCGTTCACCAGGGTTTGCGTGTCCGACGTTCTTATGAATTACCAGATACGACGCGGCATGCTCTTCAAATGATTCAACGATATTTCGTTCACTTGCTGCGATATCGACGACGGTGTCGTCGCGTGGCTTTTCTGAGCGTGTATAGATAATGAGCGGCAGTGTAGTATTGGCTGCGTGTGCACCTGGTTTGGAAAGAATGGCAATATTACGATCGTAATCTGTCATGGTGATAAAATCCGCCTGGCTTTTTATGAGGCTGGTGCTCGCGACGTCTGGCTCTTGCATTTTTTGCTTTACATCATCAAACTCTTCGCGTAGTTTTGCGTAATCTATGGTGTAGATTGTACTGCCAATGCGTAGTCGGTTTTTTGCGAGGAGGGCAGGGACTTTGTTCCCATCTTGACGTTCTCTGCTGAGGTAGCGATCACTTCGGTTGATAACTTCTACCATGATACGCCCATCTTCGTAATACTTGAAATCCGGGTATGTCGACAAGATCTTGTTCATAAGTGCAACGCCCTGCTCGCTTCTATCGGTGAGACTATCTTTGCCTATCGGTGAACTATTGAGTGTCACCGAGGCAATATGCAGCTCGGATTCATTTTGATGGATGTAAGCGGCGATATCAAGCGCAATTGGGCCACCTGCGCTATAGCAATCAAACGATAACTCTTCGAGACCGCTTTTTTTCGCTTGTGCGATGACACGCTCAGCCATATCTTGAGTATCAAGATCCTTGTTGCTATATTCTAGCGCAAACACATCACCTACGTCGCGGTGCGCACTTAGCAGCTCGGCGGTATCAGATGGATTTTTCGTGCCCAGACCGGTAAGCACGAATGTACCATGCCGTCCAAATATCCGATCGTTGTCGTCATGGTCATATATTTGATGAATCTCGGCATGGCTGCCTTGAACAGATCGTTTACCTTCTTGGATACCTTGATTGATGTCGTCTACAAGTGCATTGGCGGCGACAGAAAAACCTATGCCGAGTGCGAGCGCAGTACTGCCAAGTAGTTGCTTGGCTCGTGTATGTTCTTGCCGCCTGGCTTCACGACGTAGCTTTCTTCGTTCGTAGCGTGTCTGCGGTGGAGTTGCGGGGTGACGCGGCAAATCTGAGGTGGTGTATGATTCGTTGAGCTGATTCTTTTGTCGATGTCTCATGAGCTATTGTCTTTATTATATCATAGATGGTATATTTTTAATTTAAAACCTACATTCTCTCCTCAAATCAAAAAATTTTACAATTCTTCTCCAAATTGTTATAGTAAAACAGTTGCTATAGGGGTATAGCTCAGCTGGCTAGAGCACAGGTCTCCAAAACCTGGTGTCGGGGGTTCGAGTCCCTCTACCCCTGCCACGAGATTATAAGAAGTCTACCTCCGTTGAGCGTAGACTTTTTTGCTACGAAAAAGTTTGGTTGTCCTACTACCCCTAAAATGACCCTGTCTGATAAGCTATATTTATGGCTGAAAATGACCAAAACATGCCCGAACCCGCATTGAAATATATGCGCACACCCGAGGAGTCGCGAGACGTACTTTTGTCTTGGCTACGAGAAGACATGGTGTTTTTTGCTGCTGGCGCGTGTCATATTTTGGCACATATGTTCCTTTTGCTTAACCCAAACGAGGATTTGATCTGATTTATACTAAACCCGTCAATAAACAACCTGGCAACCATATGTACGAGAGCGGCGGGACATGGGTGTTCGATTTCAACTGGTGGTCGCTCGAAAAAGACCTGCTAAAAGTTAATGAAACGTTTGCAAAAGATAGATATCCAAACTGGAACTATGAGCAGCGCATCGTTATAGAGAAGGTTTGCCGGAGTATCTGAAGAATTCTAATCATCTGCGAGCACCAGAATATTTTCCAGGGCTTCCATGGAAACGATCATATGATTATATTCATAAGCTTCCATCGGCTGCACCAGAATT
The DNA here is from genome assembly GCA_027492635.1 of Candidatus Saccharimonadota bacterium. Lineage (GTDB taxonomy): Bacteria > Patescibacteriota > Saccharimonadia > Saccharimonadales > Saccharimonadaceae > Mycosynbacter. The sequence goes on along the minus strand of JAPUEH010000012.1, from coordinate 768 downwards.
AGGTGTCGCATGATTGTTTCTGGAAATACTATTATGCAATAAATAGGTTTGGTATTTTGTCCGATAGCTCTTGCCAATATAAATGACATCCTGTCAGATGTATGTCATTTATATTTTGTATGTCAAATGCAAAGTAGTATAATGGATGCAATGTAATAGGAGGACCTTACATGAATGAACTTTGTGACATATGTGGCATCAGACCAGTCACTCATCGAGTGCAAGTCACGCAAAATGGCCAGATGGCCGAACTAAATGTCTGTGACATTGACTACCAGAGGCTACGGCAACAAGCTGGCTCAAGTTCACCATTCGAGTCATTATTTTCTGGCGGTAACCCCTTTACTTCCTTTGAGCAAGCATTTGCCCGTCCCGAGCGACAGCAGTCTGTCGGTATTGAAACGCTCTTGTCTGATACGGCCAAAGATATTATTCAGAAGGCTGGTAGTGTAGCGCATGAATTTGGCCGTAGTGAAGTCGATACTGAACATGTACTCTATGCGCTTGCCGATAACGATGTTATTGCTGAAATACTTAAACAATACAAGCTAAAACCAAGTGATATCAAAGGGTATATTGATGCAAATGCACCAAAAAACAAGCAAATTACCAGTGAAGACGAGATGGGTGTTAGTCCACGCGTGAAGAGCGTACTGCAGGGTGCGTACCAGATTTCGCGCGAACTCGGTCACAGCTATATAGGTCCTGAGCATCTTTTGATTGCGCTTGCCGCCGAGCCTGACGGCATGGCACACGAGGTGCTCGAAA
>JAPUEH010000011.1 GCA_027492635.1 Candidatus Saccharimonadota bacterium | reverse complement strand
GATTGTTGACGCCGAATTTCCGGCTGTCATCAACGAGATCTTCGAGCAGTTTGCCTTTGGTGAATTCACAATCCGCGTGAATAACCGCAAGGTTCTCAATGGCTTCTTCGAAGAGCTTGGCTTGTCGGACCGATCCGTGGAGACGCTACGTCTGGTGGACAAGATCGAGAAGCTTTCCCGCGAGGAGCTGACCGAAGAGTTCGTGAAGATCGGTCTCGACGCCGAACAGATCGAGCGCCTGTTCGCTTTCGTCACGATCGAAGGTGACAACTCCGAGGTTATCGAGCAACTCCAGGCTCTCGATGTTGAGTCGGAGCTGTTCGCTGAAGGTGTGAGCGAGCTCAGCACTCTCGTCGAAGCACTTCGCACGGTGGGCGTTCCGGAAAAGCGATTCCGTGTCGATCTCAAAATCGCACGCGGCCTCGACTACTACACGGGCACTGTCTACGAGACGGTTCTGAACGAGCACCCGGAAGTTGGCAGCGTCTGCTCTGGTGGTCGCTTCGATGACCTGGCGGGGCTATACACCAAGACTCAGCTCCCTGGCGTTGGTATCTCGATTGGCCTCACGCGACTGTTCTATAAGTTGCGCGAAGCTGGAATCATTGAGGCTGACCGTCAGAGTCCTGCTGATATTGTGGTTCTGCCTCTGGCATCCAGTCAGATTGGCTACGGACTCGAGATCTCGGACATGCTCCGCAAGTCTGGCGCTGCTGTTCTGCACTACACGGAACCGAACAGCGTGAAGGCAAAGTTCAAGTATGCAGACCGGATGGGATATCGGTATGCGTTGATCTTGGGTGAGAATGAAGCCCAGGATGGAACTGTGTCGATCAAGGACATGACTACTGGCGAGTCAACTATCGTCAAGAAGCAGGGTCTCGTTGAGTTCTTCACGAAGAACCAGTAGATCCCGTAGCATGTTCTAGTGCTCTCATCTGCCGCAGCGGGTGGCGTTTTACAGTCACCCGCTGCACAGATGAATGAAATGATTTACGACCCTTCTTACTAGGGTCTTTTTTATTTATAAATATATTATCCTTAAATAAGCTTATAAATGCATATGACTAATTTCAGCATCCTCATTTATTCTACACCAGGGTTTGCTTGTAGGGGTTGCTGCTTCTAGCTGTTCTTGTGTTGTTACTGCGAAGATAATTTCGTCCCACATGTCCTCTTCCTCGACGGCACGGTGTATTTGTCTTTGTAGTTTATTCTGTGTTTGCTCGTCCGAGCAGAGCATGAGCACAGTGGGTAGATCACCGCGTTCGTATGGCCAGTCGCCCTCAGTGGCGTAGTTAATATAGTTACGAGCCTTACGGACACTGACGAAGAACGGTTTGGTATCGTCCCAGATATCCAGAAAGTAACGGCGTACTTTCATGCTGTTGGGGTTCTTGAGGCTTAAGAATAAGTCGGGTGACCAAGTTGGAAAGTAGTCATACGGAGCTAAGTGGCTGCGCGGAAAGATCTTGATGGCGTCGCCGTAGAGTTCTTTTAATCTGAGGATAGTATCGGTGATATTTATGCAGTGCGCGATAAACTCGGCAGAAACGGTTTTATTCTTGTAAAGTGCTTTTGTTGCCCATTCGTTTGTATCGTCTGTTGGAAGCTGTCGGGCACCTTTGGGTGTCAGAAAGTATTCCGCTGATCGTCCCGCTAGCTTGTACGATGTGTCGTAATGCTTGCCAATAAAACCACATACTTCAAGTATCTGTAGTTTATTCTGTATCGTCTTATGACTCGGTTTATGTAGTTGTCTTGCTATTTGTTTATTTGTACTAAAACGGACACTATAGAGCCAATCTAATACCGCTACTTGTTCAGAGTTTAATGGTCGTCTATACTTCGGCTCTGCCACTGTCATACATCACATACCTTTCTTCTTTATATTTATATATAAAAAGGAGAAAAAGAAAAGAAAAAATACAGATGAAAGTAGGTATTATAGATTAGGTATCGATACATAACTTACAAATAATACAGTAAAACACCTTTTACAGATAAGGTATACTAAGAGTATGAGCAAAAAGTCACTAACTGACGAAGAACGACAGGCCTTCATAGACAGCTTGCCTGACGATCAGGTGAACGAGGGCTCCGAGCAGATCTTCGCAGACGCTACCCGACGCGCTGTGCTGCCGAAGCAATCAGAACAGGAAAAATCGACGGAAGCTGACGATGATTGTAGCGATACACAAACTCATTCAGATAAAGCTGAAGATACTTCGCACTAATACAGTGATACGTGCCGTCTACTGAACGCTTGAGCTGTGACCAAAAGCCCTCTATGGTGTTTGTGTGAACAATGCCACGTCCGTATTCGCCGATACTGTGATTAACACTATCGTGATAGTAGCCGATACGGTGGAGCGTTTTATATACTTGCGCTTGGTCACTATAGACGACAGCGCCAGGTTCGATCGTGTCTTTAATGCGAGGGAGCAGTACACGAGCACCAGCTGACTGTACATGCTCAGCTTTGACACTACCGCCACGTTCGACCATACCGAAAACAACAGCTTTATTTTGTACCGTAATGTTTTTGCCGCGTTCACGACCGCCAATATAGGTTTCGTCAGTTTCAACAACGCCAGATAGCGGCTTATCGCCTTGCAGCATGAGTGCGCGGACTTGTTTAGCCATGCGCCATGCAGTTTTGTATGTCACGCCAGTGTGTCGCTCGATTTCTTTAGCTGATACGCCATTTTTGGAAACAGAGAACAAGTAGATGACGTAGAACCAGTCGCGCAGGGAGGTGGACGACTTATGGAAAATAGTATGTGCGAGCGGATGGATCTGGTAACCGCAGTCTTTACACTCGTAGCACTTGCGATTACGCACTCGATAGTAGCTCGGCTCGATAACGCCGCAGTTGCGACAGGCCTCCATATTGCCATAAGCTTGCTTGAACATATAGTCAAGACAGGCATTATCGTCTGGAAATAGCTCGTTGAATTGTTTGACGGTAAACTTGTTCTTATTCATGTTTCCCTCCATATGTTCATTGTATTACAGAGGCTACATGTTGTCAAGGGATAATCGGCTAGCATATATATTGACTTTATTGTATAAATATGCTATATTGACAATTGATCTTTTACACCCCAAGAGAAAGAAGTTGCAATGTCATACCGAGCAACACCGCGCGTCTACGTCGACAACGAGTACCAGTTCAGCATGACCATGGAGTCGCGAAACGACAGGACGTCGGTCGATGTCACGATCAACAACCAGTACGTCGGGGATTACATCCCCGGAGAGGACATCGAGCTCTACACGCGCGGGTATCAGCGCCGGCGGGAAACCACTGCGTTTTCCGATATGAGGCTTCCGGGAGAAGGCCTCGTGCGACAGGTCGGCCGAATGATCGGTCTGTAAAAGTCACGCCACCGAAAAGTTCGCCGAATTGACTCGATATGAGAGTCATCTCAGCTCGAGCGATACAGTTTACAAAATATCCGAGCTAAACCCTAGCGGATAAGAGGCGTAAGCCGAGCTGCCGCTTTTTCTGGCGCAACCGCCACAATCGCGTGACCACCAATCGTCGACACAAGCTTGGACTGCTTGATATGGTCGCGAAACCATTGCACGGAGTTGCGCCCAATAACCTCATCGTCTGTTGTGCGTAAAATCACCGCTGGCACAGTGTCGATATGGATGTCCTGGCAAGTGTACTGAAACACCTCAAGCTGCTTCATAAGATAGAACATATTTGTATTATACTGCGCGGACTCTTCACGCCGCGTGCGCAGACGCATCACCAATGTATCCCGACTCCAATAACGCTTGCGACCGTAGAGCGTCATCGCATCCACTAGAAAACGATTGCGCATGACACCAAGCAGCCGATCAATACTAATGAGTTTTGCCGTACCATTCATGACTCGTGGCAAGAGGCTCACAAAAGGATGCAACGACGACGCAGGACACACCAAAACCAGCTGTGCAACAATATCTTGGTGGCGCGCAGCAAACAAAAAAGCAGGTATTGCACCGTGAGAGTAGGCGATAATGCGAATTTTATCGGTTTTTATGTGAGGCAGAATTTGGTCTGCTGCCATTTTTTCGTAGGCGGCAGGGTCGGCAAGAACAGCAGGGTCAAGCAAACCGTCCTCTTTTTTGAAACCCGGCATATCAAGCAGCACCACATCACGCATATCAAGCCCTAGCTTGCGCGCAAACGGAGCCAGCGGCTGTCCACCGCCACCACTAAAACCGTGAAAGAAAAACGTCTGCATGCGCTCCACTAAATCTTCTCGGCGATTTCACGAATATCATCGCGGAGTTTTGCAAGCGTAAATTTATTGGTATCACCATCATAGAATTTACGAAGCGTTCGGATAGGAAAGTAGATCATAAGATATATAAAGATGGGGATACGAGCCGACGCACTCGACACTTCATGAGCCTGAAATGTACGCTCAAAACGCATGACGTAATTGTAAAAATCACGCGGCTTGTCTTCGAGGCGGCGCGCAGACATACCACCAACCATATCTGGATCATAGGCAACATATAAACCTTTGCGGTAGAGGCTTAGCGCGATATCGATATCCTCGTGTAGCTCATCGTCTTCGTCTCGGTGGACAAGACCTTTCACCTCATCCCATGCACCTTTACGGATAGCCATATTACTACCAAAAAGAAATGTATGATCTTTGGCAGAATTGTAGAGAGCCCTGCGAATACGCTTGTCAAATGCAAGCCCTACTTTGGGTAAGGGCATATCATGATACACTACGGGGCCAGATGCAGCAGCGACTTTTTTATTAGCGAACGTATGCCGTACGCTCGACACCCACTCTGGCTCTAGTATGGAGTCGGCGTCAATGCGGCCCATTACTTCGCTTTTTGCAACGCGGAACCCGTAGTCACGAGCGGGAATAATCCCTTGTTCTTTTTCGGAGACAAGTCGAATATGCGCCTCTGGATGTGCTCGCTGCATTTTGCGTACAAGTGTCGCTGTAGTATCGGTTGAGTTGTTATTGACAACGATAATCTCTTCTGCCAGATCGTGTTGAGTAACACAAGACTCAAGGCATTTTTCGATAACTTTTTCCTCGTTATACACGGGGATAACGATCGATACTGTCGGTAGTTTTACCATAATTATACTTTATTATACCACACGCTTCTCTTTTGTACGCGCAACAATACGCTCAAACTGCCGAGCATATGTATCGCCAGAAAACATTTGAGCTTCCTGACGAGCAGCAAGCGAATAGCGGCAGGCGAGCGACGGATCTTCTACGACACGAAGCATCACGCTCACCAACTCTTCGACAGAAGGTCCATCTGCGCGCAAACCCGCATGTTTGACCCCCTCCTGAATCCTCTCATCACAATACAACACGCCCCGATATCGGCTTACTGCCTCAGATATCACAACCGGCTGATTATCAAAATGGTACGAGGTAAGCACAACAAACGATGCTTGATCAATGAGGCTTATGACCCTCTCGTTATCGAGGCGACCAGTGAATGTCACACAATCCTCCAGTCTTTCTCTGTGAATTATTTGTTGTGCCTCCACTAAGTCTTGTCCTGCGCCAATCACAGTTACTCGAAAACTCGCCTTGGTATGTTGCCGCATAGCAACAACGGCTTTTATAAACTCAAGAAGTCTTTTTTCTGGCGCGCATCGTCCAATCCACACAAAATGCGGAAGCCTATCCGTAGCCGTCAACACCTCCGGTGCAGCCACACATTCTATAGCGACATACGGGTTTGGTAAAATATCAATCGGAGTCTTGACACCCGCATCCTGAAGTTTTTGCTTGAGGTGCGAAGACGGCGCAATCACCCTGTCAACCCGCTTACACGCAAGTTCCGTCATGCCTCGAATAGCACGCTCAAGACGGTTATTGCCAAACACACTTAGGCGCAATCGTTGGCGCACAAACATCAAAATCAACAGCTCAACAAGAAAACCGCCAGCTGACTGCAGCGGGCCAGTGGCCGGCCAGAAGTAATTATGTACCGTCAATACAACAGGTATGTTCAACGTATGAGCAGCCTCGATACCGACCTGCGATGTTGTCATTTCACTCTGCACATGAATCACGTCGATATTGCGAGCTTTCAAAAATCTCATAATAGATCGTCTCGTCATTGGATTGTCGATCAAAAAAGCAAAGTTCACATCATTGTTAATCAATGCAAAATAGGGCCTCGCATAGTAAATATTATCTTCATCAACCAGCGGTCGTCCTATGCACACGATATATACCGTATGTCCAGCACGCTGTAGTACTTCGCGTTGATTGAGGACAGACTGCACCATACCACCTGGCGCATCGAGTGGCGAATCAATAAAAATACATATATTCATGCTGTATACCTACGGTAGTCTTCTGGTTTCAAAACTCGTAGCTTTTTTGCGAAAGCTAAAGTGGCCAGTCTTTGGATCATGGTACTGCAAGCCAACCGCACACACTGCCTGCAGCCCATTCCCAAGATAAGACACAAGCTTTACGAGTCGTGCTTTGCGCGGATAGCCCATCACCGCATAAGTATTTGGCCATTGCGCATTATAACGCGCAAACTGACGAGGTGCTGTACGGATACGGCGCCCAGACACCTCCGCCTTGGCAGTCGGGATGTAGGCAATCTTGCTGCCAGTTTTTTCGAGCGCCAAAGAGATCGATAAGTCCTCCATCACCTGAGTATTTTTCGTTGGCAAACTTGTAACGATACTTTTCCAGGCCTCGCGCCTGATTGACATATTCGCTCCATACATATTCACAGATCCCGCAATCATTTCGTTAGAAACAGTCATAAAAAACCACGTCATAGCATTTGCAATCCGCCGAAAAGGCAGATCGTGATACTCAGTAGCACCCGTACCTGCCACAATGTCTGGATGAGACTGATAGTATTCGCGCAAGGCAAGCGCCCATCCGCTCGAAACTCGGGTATCAACATCAATGCGAGCAATAATTTCAGCACTGGCGCGAGCAAATCCTGTGTTGCGCGCATATTCTACTCCTTGTTGCACCTCATGAAGCGCAACAATCTTGGGCGACTTGGCCGCGTATTCTGCCAAAATCTCGCCCGAAGTGTCGGTAGAATTATTGTCGACAACAATAATATGCTCTATATTTGGTGCCTGTTTAAGCAAAAGGTCGAGACAGCCCCGAAGCTCAGCTTCTTCGTTGTAGCAAGGAATCACCACGTCAAGCGTGGGCAGCGCTTGAATACTCACGATAGGGAAATGACCGTGCCGACTTGCTGCCCGCTCGCAGCTTGACTTAAATTATTTTCGGCCAAAAGCTCGCACACAACAATCGGCTGCTTATGATCAGCCGCTAGTGCGATAGCTGCTTTATCCATCACTTTGATATCCGGCCTCTCAACCGCCTCTTGAAGAGTAAGCCTGTTATACCTCTTGGCAGCGGGATTAACCGCAGGATCCGATTCGTAGACGCCGTCAACTTTTGTCGCTTTGATAATGAGGTCGCAGTCAAGCTCAAGCGCCAAACTTACCGCGGCAGTATCTGTCGTAAGGTATGGCCGCCCGATACCGCCAGCAACGACAACAACGCGCGACTTCTCAAGATGACTCAATGCGCGACGATGAGTAAACTGATCCGCAACTTGATCGGCCTTGATATTGGTAAGTGCACGGGCAGCCACACTGTTTGCGTTAAATACGTCAACAAGTGCAATCGCGTTCATCATTGTCGCAAGCATACCAATATTATCGGCGCTTACACGCTGTACACCACCATGAGCAAGCTGCGCACCACGGGCATAGTTACCACCACCAATCATCACCACGACTTCTATACCCTGATCTGTAACCTTCTTGATTTCTGTTGCTATCCATGCAGCGCGCTCGGCATCAAACCCGCTATCGAATTTGCCTTGGAGCTGCTCACCAGAAAGCTTCACTAGTACTCGTTTATACATACTTACAAGTATATACCAAAAACCCTCGGTTTCATGTAGCACTATTATTACTAAATCACTGTTTGTGCTCGATATTTGGTACAATACATAAAGATATGACTCAGAGAAAACGACCGAAACAATCTAATGGGGCTGTTTTTAATCGCAGAGCTCGATTTGATTATGAACTCGGCGACGAGCTTGAAACAGGCATAGTGCTCACGGGCCCCGAAGTACGTGCTGCCCGAGACGGACACGTGCAGCTCAAAGGGTCTTTTGTGACGATCCGAAGCGACGAATTATGGCTCAATAACGCCAGCTTTAGCCTTAAGCTCAACAAAAAAGGCGACCCTGCAGCGCGCACCATTGACACCGAACCACGCAAACTCCTCGCCAGCCGCAAACAAATTGATGCGCTCGCCGCCAAAAAACAACAGGGCAGCAGTATCGTGCCGCTGCGTATGCTGACGAAAAAAAATCATATCAAAGTTGTGATTGCTATCGGTAAGGGTAAAAAACTCTACGACAAACGCGAAACACTCAAGCGTCGCGACCAAGACAGAGAAGCACAGCGCGCACTCAAACACTACTAAAAAACATCATTGTCTTCTATAAAGCGAAAACCCGCGACACCAATTACACTACTGTAAAAGATGTCGCGGGTAGTCATCGCACCAGACGATCAGAGCAGGGCGGGCTCCGCAAGCCGACTCTTCGGCACAGCGAAGCATGAGATGCGAAACGCCGGCACCGCAGGCCGCATTGTCGCAATCACGTTGCTGTTTTGGACGATCTCCAGCTCCATGCAATCGAGTGCCTGCCGCTCGCCATGCACCGTCGCGCCGTGCAAATCCAACACTGATGTTGGTTTCGCGCCGTCACTCAAAAGCGCTTTGTAGCGGAACAGCTCCAGCTCAAACGGCTCTTCGATGGCGAAGTTCACCGCGAGGCACCGACTCATCGGAGCGTGCTTCTCGATGAGCTCGTGCAGCTGGCGCTCTGCCTCAGAAGTGGGGTAGAGAAAAACCATATCCTGGTCTCGCATGATTTCCTTTCGTCGAAGTCCAGGTGTTTGACCGTATATTGATTATACTCTTCCTTATGCTTGTGTCAACAGCATAAATATGTTGCTTTTACAATGAAACAGACCCGTACCATTGGATGGTACGGGTCTGTTCGTGTTCTAGCGTTTCTGCCGACTGTATTAGACGGCGACCGACACCTCCTCACGTGCCCTCATGAGCAGATCGAGATTCTCCGGCGTCGTGCGGATCCAACCGCCGATACGGCCGCCGGCCTCCTTGACGTCGAGCATCATGACGACCGACTTGCTGCCATGAACCTGCACCTGCAGCGGCATCTTGCCGTTCGTGATGTGGCAGGACGTCACGTTCGTGCAGGTGAGCGTGAGCTCGAGAGTGTCGCCCTCGTACTCCACGCGGAGCGACTGGGTCGCGACGACCTCTCCGCTCTCGTCGAAGTTCGGCGCGTTGAGCGCACCGTTGATGGAGCCGGGGCTCTTGATGAGCCCCATGTACAGCGCTTCGATCTTGTCATCGTCGATGACCGTCATGCAGATATCCGACATGTGCTATTCTCCTTGGATGGGGAACGGGTATGTTCGCGAACACGAACTTTTGTAGTATACCGCAATCATAAATAGTTGTCAATACACAATATATAGTCATACATGTCAACACTACACACCACATCTAGTAGCCTGTATACTTACAGGTATATGAAGCTATTTTCCTGGAACGTCAACGGTATCCGCGCCGTCATCAAAAAAGGCGAGTTTGCCAAATTTATCGAAACATATCAACCAGATGTTATCTGCCTGCAAGAGACAAAGGCAAAAAAAGACCAGGTCGAGATTGATCTGCCCGACTACCACGAATACTGGAATAGCGCCGACAAAGCCGGCTACAGCGGCACGGCGATTTTCTCGCGCACCAAGCCACTCAATGTCTGGTACGGGTTTCCCGACGATATCGTCGCACAATTTGATGTCACCGGCGACACGTATGGCGACCCAAACAAAGAGGGGAGGGTGATCGCGGCCGAGTTTGAGGAGTATATCGTCGCGACTGTCTACACACCCAACTCAAAAGGCGATCTGAGCCGCCTCGCCTTGCGCGCCGAACACTGGGACAAGGCCTGGCTCGCCTATATGCAACAGCTCGAACGCATCAAACCAGTACTCTTTGCTGGCGATCTCAATGTTGCCCATACAGAAGATGATCTAGCAAATCCCAAGCCGAACGTCGGCAAACATGGCTTTACACGCGAAGAGCGCGCAGGATTTCAGGCGTTTGTTGACGCAGGGTTTGTCGATACATTTCGTATCTTCACCCAGGGGAACGGCCACTACAGTTGGTGGAGCCACTGGGCTAACGCCCGCGCGCGTAATGTGGGATGGCGTATCGACTATTGGCTCGCAAGCAAATCTATAGCCCCTCGCATACAACACGCCAAAATCCACGCTGAGCAAATGGGGAGCGATCATTGTCCGGTAAGTATTGAACTCTTATAGCATTTTCGCTCATCTTCTCATGGTATACTAAGAGCAACATAAGCAGGAATCACCTCATGCCACAGCCAACACCTCCACCATTTCAATCATCGCACGAAGACACCACGACTCGTCTTGATAGACAACCTCTACCACCCAGCGCAGACACCGCACGCATGAACTACCAAAACAACCCATTTACAATTGCGCTTGATGGCCTTAGCGGCATCTTTCGCTACGCTAAGCCAATTGGAATCATGTTTGTTATATTGTCGCTACTTGGGCTCACTGGCAGTGTCGCCTCTTCTGCATATGACGCGATGAATCCAGCACCCCAACCTACGACAGAGACGGCAGCAAATCCTGCTGCGGATCTTCCCGCAGAGCAAGTCATCGGCATCATTGCCATTGTCGTCGGAATCATTGCCGTCATCTGGCTCGTCGCACTTCTCGTTGGCACAATTATCAAAGGCTTCGTTGATGTCGCAGCTGCTGCCGCAGCCAACAAAAAAGAAATTACATTTGGACAAGCCGCATCTCAGCTATTTCGGCGTTTCCCCGGCTACCTATGGCTACAGATCCTCATTGGTATCAAGACATTTCTCTGGACACTTCTTTTTATCATACCTGGCATCATTATGTCCGTACGATACACCCTTGCAGGTACAGCCTATTTTGCCAGAGACATGAAAGCAAGCGACGCCCTCAAACATAGTACGACGATTACCAAAAACAACTGGATGACTACTTTTGCTTCGCTGACACTGTTCAACCTGATCACGCTCGGCACACTTTCACTCCTCGTACAATCAGGCGCCCAAAGTGTACTCTTTCGCCAGCTTGATGAGTATCATGCCGCCAACACGCAAACACCTGGCGCACACGGCTTATCTGTCGCAGTAACCGTCCTCGTCTGGGCTGGCGTTGGGCTTTCGCTTCTCATGCTGCTAGCATTTGGCGGTTTATTGGCGACATATTTCATATCTCAGGCTGCCTAAACACATGAAAAAAATCGTTGCTGGTCTTATCATCATCCTACTCATTGCTGCGCCGTATTTTTTACCAATGCCACTGGTAACATCCGGGTTTGTCGCACAGTATGCCCTTGGCGAGTCCGTGAAATTTGATATTGCAGCTTGGAATATATCACCTTTGAGCCGTGAAATAAAAGCCGATAACGCTACCGACGTTGTATTAAAAATAGATGGCACACCCATTGCAAATACTACGACCGATGTAGCCCCTCGTATCAGCCAATTCTCGAGAGTAGAACATACTGTTGAATACCGCATCAGCAAAACGCCAGCCTCCTCGCCTGGATTTGACACCGCCACAGGAGAAATCGAACTACCACCAGGAGAACATACCATAGCCGTAGAGTGGCTTGGCGCATCATCATGGGGTAGTAAAGTCCGTATTATTCAACTCTAGTTATTATGCTATAGTTGAAGCATGGAAAGGGGAGCGCAGGCACGATTGCAGCAGCGTCTGGATAGCCAAAAGGTTACACGTGCAACACGCCAGCACGCCAGAGCGCTTAACTCGTATTTTCGCCTTCCAAAATATCTAGCGCCACCAGACGATTCCGAGCGCATGCTACTACAACGCACTAGCTTGGCGCCTCGCACCTCGCACGAATATATCGTCGCCAGCTCAATCCTCAGTGAAATAGCAATTACCGCCCATGATCGACCAGTAGTCGAGCGCCACGCACTACTCGACATGGCAGCCTGGGATCTAGACGAAGCGATTGCGGCTTCATATGGACGGCAAGAAAATCGGTCAAACATTTATCATCGCACGTTTTTGCTATCACCCAATATTATTCGTCTCAAAACACGCCAAGCCACAATACCACTATTTCAAGGTATGGTGTCCGGTGATGTGACAAAACCTATTCGCGACGACTATGCACACGAGGTACTGCAGCTCGCCGCTCGTGCGAGTGAAGGTTTTCTGTTTTTTCAAGAAACCAGCCTCGAAACACCAAACTCTCGCGCCACCGAATACATAGGACTAGCACACGAGCTCAATGCAATCTATAGTATCACTCGCAAACGTACACCAACCCTTGCGGCGTTCCCAGCTTTTCCCCGAGGCGACTCTGGAACACATCTACCCCAGCAAACGCATGATATTAACGTTGTCGGTATGCAGTGGGGTACAATCGAAGAGTCCATCATTGCCGAAGTAAAAACAACACCAAAACCCGAGCACTACGAACGCTACGAAGCGGTATTGATTGGCGGTACTATCCACCTTCATCCAGACAATTCACCCGATCCGTCCTATCTCACCGAGCTTTATGTCAAAGAACACAAAGGCATTGCTTCGGATGATGAACTCGCAGCCATTGAGTCGATATCCGAACGAGTGTTCCATATAGTTCGACATGGCTTCAACAACACCGAGCAATGCCACGACCCCCGCACTTGCACATTAACTTAGTGACGACGTATGATTAAAGGGCAATGCAACAATTTTCCTACTGGCAACCACAAGACCCCAAAAAGCCGCTTTTTCCAGACGTAGAATGGAATAGGCCTGAGCAGCGCAACCTACGAGGTAAACTTGGCATCATTGGCGGCAATAAGCTAGGATTTGCTGGTGTCGCCGAAAGCTACAGTACCGCGCTAGAGGCCGGAGCAGGAGAGGTAAAAGTGCTCTTGCCAGATATCTTGAGAAAAACAATCCCAGCGCATATTACCGAGGCAATGTTTGCGCCTACAAATATCTCTGGCAGCCTCAGTCGCGAGGCGCTCGAAGATATGCAATCCATAGCCATGTGGAGTACGGGCGTCCTACTTGCAGGCGACACAGGACGAAGCAGTGAGACTGCGATTGTGTATGATGATTTTGTCGCAAGCTACAGCGGTTGGCTCACGCTGACGCGCGATGCGGTCGACTTGATGCGGCGCAGTGCGCCCGAGATAGTGGAGCGAGATCAAACGTTGTATGTCCTGTCGTTTGCGCAGCTCCAAAAGCTTTTTCAAGATGTATATTATCCAAAAATCCTTACTTTTAGCATGCAGCTGGCTCAACTTGTCGAAAACCTTCACAAATTTACCCTAAGCTACCCCGTGACGATCATGACGCTTCACAAAGACCATATTGTCATCGCGCATAGTGGAGCAGTGATTACACAAGCATGGAATAACCCTATGCTGATCTGGCGCGGACAGACGGCAGCACGAGCAGCAAGCTATCTTTTGTGGCACAATAAGCCGCTTGAAGCGCTCGCGAGTAGTATTGCATTATAAGTTCTATCGTGTTATAATTAAGAAAATGTCACGGATACATATCGAACGCCCGATTCATAAAAGCTCAGTCAAGCCGCTGAGCAATTTTTTGCGAAAACTTCATCTTGAATTTGGACAGATCCTGCCAAGAGAGCCTTTGACACTACACACAACCCTTGCGACAGGAGCAGACAGCGCCGTAGATCTCGCTGAACTCGCCGCTATTACAAAAGATCGCCCGTCGAGTGCCGGGGAAACGTGTCATACTTCTGTGAGAGGCGTGGTGTATGTGGGCCGAACTGCAGTGCTAAATTCGGTTGCACTCATGTTACACGACACTACGGGCATGCTGTCCGATGAATCTGCTTATTACAACGAAAAACTTGGCCAATACGACCAAACC
>JAPUEH010000010.1:11902-14984 GCA_027492635.1 Candidatus Saccharimonadota bacterium | reverse complement strand
ACCCTGCGTATGGGTAATATGTAATCGGTGGAAATTCCCCCGTCCCCCGCTCTGGCTTTTTAGCAGAGCGGGGTTATTTCTTTTTGGTGTGATTTTGATATAACTAGAAGTATGGGAAAACCAAAAGGATACGATGTGCATAATCCAACGCGTGAGTCGGGTGAATCAAAAAAGGAACGCAAGGCGCGTGAGCGGCGTGAAAAGAAGTTTCGCGATGCTGCGTTTTCGTATACGCCAGAGCAAGTACAAGCGCGTATGGGGCGTATGCCTAGGCATACTGGCTTCGACGACAAGCGTCGCGCGGGCGACCGCAAGCAGCGCAATGAGCGGGCTATTCGCGACAGTGCGGGCAAAAGCTAATCTTCGGCGTTTTCTGCGTCTCTTTGCTTTTTGTAGGCTTTCGTCACCGGTGCTTTACCTTCGGCGATGCGCTGCTTATTGGCTTTGACCTGTTTTTCGTCGATGAAGCTGAATTTGATTGGGGTACCAGCATAGTTGTAGGTCTCTCGAATCAGGCGTTCGAGATAGCGCTTGTAGCTCCAGTGGACGAACTTAAGGTTGCTGCCGTGGATAACAAACCATGGCGGATTGTCGTCTGTCTGGACGATGTAGCGCAGGCGCGGATGAGTGTTTTTGAGGCCCGAAGGCGGATGGGCCTGGATGGCTTTTTGGAGTAGATCATTGAGGACGCGCGTTTTGGTTTCTTGTTCGCGACGAGCCTTGATATCGAGTGCGAGATCAAAAATTTTGGTGACATTTTGTCCAGTCACAGAGCTTGTAAAGATAAGCGGTGCCCATGGTACAAACTTGAGATGACGGCTGATGCGCGGTGCGAGCGCGTCGCGGGTATAGGCATCTTTGCCTTCGACACTGTCCCATTTGCTGACGACTACCACGAGGCCTTTGCCGGCTTCGGCGATGATACCCGCTAGGCGCTGGTCGAGTGCGACATTGATTTCATTGACATCAATCAGCAGCAGGCAGACATCGGCTTCTTCGATGGCTTGCAAGGTGCGTAGGACGCTAAATTTCTCGATTCCTCGCTCTTGTTTGCCTTGGCGGCGCACGCCAGCGGTATCGAGGAGTTCAATGGTGCGTTGGTTGTATTTTATCTGGATGCGATTGATATCACGCGTAGTGCCAGCGATGTTGGCTACGAGTGCTTGCTGCTTACCAGCTAGTGTGTTGAAGAGGTTGCTTTTGCCGACATTTGGGCGGCCAATGAGGGCGATGCGAAACACGTCGTCGGCTTCTCGTTCGGTGCGTCGCGGGATTTCTTGCACGATAGTATCAAGAAGCCCGAGCGTGCCGCGGTTGTGTTCGGCACTGGTCTGCACGATTTGTTTGATGCCGAGGCGGCGGAATTCTTCTGGCGGTAGGCTGCCTCTCAGGTCGGTTTTGTTGAGCACGAGGATAACCGGCTTCTTGCTTTTGAGGGCTTTTTTGGCGACCAAGCGGTCGTGGTCGGAGACGTACATGGTGCTGTCGACGACGACGAGGATGACATCGGCCGCGATAGCCGCTTCTTCAATCTGTTCCTGGATGCTGGCTTCGAATTCGTCGTCGGGGTCTTTCATGCCGGCCGTGTCGACGAGCCAGAACTGGAAGCCGTCATGTTCCACTTTGCCTAGTACATTGTCGCGTGTCGTACCAGCTTCGCGTGCTACAATCGCCTGCTGCGCCCGCACCATGCGATTAAAAAGCGAACTCTTGCCGACGTTCGCTTGACCGATAATTGCTACGGTAGGGAGCTTGCTTGCCATATTGTGATTAATTATACCAGAGGTGATGAATCTTTGCGAGCATGAGCGGTATGGGTGTGCTCAAACAGGCGTTTGTCTTTTATGTAGAGGCGTGGAGTGAGGTAGCAGTTGCGCTTATCCGGTGTCGAATTGAGTGTGGTATGTGCGGATGTATCATTGTATTTTACAATGCTTTGTGATATAATAATGATATATGGAGACGCGGCCAAACCAGCAAGCTGCAGAGCGTTATGATAACCTGATTGCCTATCCCGAGGGAGGATTAGGCTATGAGCATGAAGTGTTAAGCCTGCAAGAATTTGCATGGGTTATGAAGCAGCAGGCGGCGGCAATGGCGCACAACCTAGCGATTTTGAAAAAAGACATACCACCAAATTTGACAGAGATGCTAGAGCTAAACGATGTTGATTTGCATAATGTACAGGTACGCCAGAAGTTTACGTGGGGTGAGATGGGTGACGTGCTGATAGATGCCGGATTTGATTATTTGCAAGATGCCTATACGCTCACCTCGGCGAATGCGCCAGACTCCAGATCGCCAAGCGAATAGTCGCCAAAATCCGTGCGATGGAGTCGCGTCACTGTGTAGCCAAGGCTTGCAAACGTACGGCGAATTTGACGATTGCGGCCTTCACTCATAATCACACGCCAATCTGTGCGAGCTGTGTCGCTGAGACGTTCGAGTGTGAGCTTGCTGGGGCCGTCTTCTAGCTGGATGCCAAAATCGTTGATCATTTGTTGATGGAGGGGTTGCAGGTCGGTATCAAGTGAAATCTCGTAGCGTTTGAGTTTGTAATGGCGTGGATGTGTCATAGCTTGCGCAAAATCACCGTTATCGGTGAGTAAGATAAGTCCAGAGCTATCGGCATCGAGCCTTCCGACTGGCTTAAGTGGATGATACTTTTTTGGCAAAAGTGCGTAAATGGTTGGCGTGTCGCCTTGTTGTTTGCGTGAGCACACATAGCCGGCTGGTTTGTGAAGTGCTAGATAGGTAGAGATGGTCTTTTGCACGACAGGCTTGCCGCGTAGTGTCACGGTTTGATCATTTGCGACACGTCCACCGATGACGGCCGGCATGCCGTCAACCGCCACTATCCCCTGTTCTATCATTTCATCAGCTTTTCGGCGTGAAACGCCAAGATGAAACGCTAAGAATTTGTTGAGACGTGAGGTGGTTTGAACTTCAGGCATGATGACTAAGTATAAAATAGCAAAGAAAATTATGCTACCGGCGACTGCGGTGCAGCAGGCGGTTGTGGAGTTTCTGGCGCTGTTTCACTAGGCTGCGCTCCCATTGGCTGGGGCTGAGGTGCTTCTGG
>JAPUEH010000010.1:0-11802 GCA_027492635.1 Candidatus Saccharimonadota bacterium | reverse complement strand
GCTGCGCTCCCATTGGCTGGGGCTGAGGTGCTTCTGGCGCTGGCGCGGCTGGAGCTGGAGCTTCTGTCGGTGCTGTAGTTGCGAGCTCGGCCGCGATGCGGCTTGCAATGTCGTCTGTAGGAGTGCTCGTCTGCTCGATAGGCTGAATGACGCGCTCACCTAGTGTAGCGGGACGAGGTGACGAAAAAGGTGCTGTTGGTTGCGGTAGTTCGCTAGCGACTGGCGCTGTTTCACTAGGCTGCGCTCCCATTGGCTGGGGCTGAGGTGCTTCTGGCGCTGGCGCGGCTGGAGCGACGACTGGCGTAGGTGCTGCTGGCTGTGGCGCGGAAGTTGGTGGCGTAGGCGCGGGTTGTTGCGGCGCAGCGGGTGCACTTGGCGCAAAACTTGCCTGAGAAACTGGTGCATCGCCAAGGACTTCATGAACAGTACGGACAACATCCTCGATACCTACTTGTGACTTGACAAGGTAGCGATCTGCACCGAGTTGTTCGCCGCGTTGGCGTTGATCTTCACTTGAGAGTGCGGTCATCATGATAACTTTGATTTCTTTTGTCTCCGTCGTGCTACGCAGGATGTCAAGCATGTCGAAACCGCTGATCTTTGGCATCATCACATCGCTTACGATGAGCTGTGGTCGCTCTTTGATCGCCATCGCGAGCGCTTCTTCGCCGTCACCCGCCGATACGATGTCATATCCTTCAGCTAGGAGACGAACACCATAAATTTCGCGTAGGCTTTTGTCGTCTTCTACTAGTAATATCTTTGTCATATTGCTTCTATTGTACCTTTGCTTTTAGAAAAATACCATACTTCTTATGTATAAAGCTATGGAATCTTGTTATTGTCTACGTGAAATATACTGATCAGGGTTGCGTTCAAGCGCTGAAAGTGGTGTATTGGTACGTGATTGAGGTGCGGCAGAGGGGCCTATGATGGGCTGAGGCTGAGGTATGGATGGAGGAGGAGTTGACGGTGCTGCAGTGGTCTGTGTAGGTGCGGCTGCTTGGCCTGGCGTATAGGCAACTGCGCCGAATCGCTGCACAGCGGGGGTGGGTGTGGCTACTTGCGCGGCTGGTGCTTCTTCTGCTGGCAATGGCGCCTGGGTGGTTACGGCTGGGGCTGGAGCGGTGGTCTGAGGCTGAGGCGGCGGCGTAGGAATAGAAGCCACTTCTTCGATATTACCCACAGCGGCCGGGGTAGTCTCTTCTGGCGCAGTGGTTTCGGGAGCTGGAGTGGCCGCCGCTTGTTGCTCGCGCTGGAGAAGCTCTGATGCTTTTGAGCGGTCAATTCGAGGGATATCGACAAAAAAGGTACTTCCTTTTTTGTATTCACTTTCCACCCAGATTCGACCTTCCATCGACTCAACAAGTTTTCGGCAAAGATAGAGGCCAAGGCCAGTTCCTCCGATTTCACGTGTATCGCTGTTGTCGACACGATAAAACTTTTGGAAAAGATGAGAGACGTCTTCGGCGGGGATACCAAGCCCACTATCTTGGATTGAGATGCGTACATATTCATCGTTTGCGGTTACATCGACTGTTACGGTGCCTTCAAGGGTGTATTTGACGGCATTTTCGACTAAATTGTCAGCGACCTCTCTTAAGTGTTCTTTGTCGACATAAGAATATAGCACGGGCGATATGACTGTTGTGCCCAATGTGGCTTTGGTGCCATCTGGTTTGTAGAGAATTTCAAGGCCCTTGTCTTCTGCTTTGATGTGTAGGCCGTCAACCACGTCGCGCATAAACTCCACAACATCAACAACTTTTGGGTCTGTCTTGAGACGGCCGTCGTCGGCTCGTGATACGTCGAGCAGATCCTGAAAAAGGTGCCCAAGGTGCTGGGCGGAAGCATGAGCTTTAGTGATGAAATCACGAGCTTTTTCGTCGATTGTGGCGGTGTTTGGATTGAGCGCTAGGCCTAAATAGCCTTCGATTGATGCAACTGGCGTACGCATCTCGTGGCTGGCGGTCGAAATAAACTCTGCCTGGGCGCGCTCTTCGTTGCGCTCTTTTGTGATGTCTCGAAATACAGCAATGGCGCCCTCCCCTGCGCCGCCTAGAGGGCTCACAACAAATGCCGTATAGATGCGTTTACCGGATTTGGTAATCACGCAGATATCATTTTCGCGGACTTGTTGCCCGACATTCAGTACACGGGAGATGGGGTTGATAGCTGCCTCTACTGGCGCACCTTTGTCGTCCTGCAATTTAAGGATTGAATCATAGTGAAGATGAGTTGCATCGGCGGATGACCAGCCAGTCATTTTTTGGGCAGCTGGATTGATAAGAAGTATTTCTCCTGTCTGGCTTACAACGATGACGCCATCTCCAATCGCTTCGATCACGGCATCAGATTTGGAGGACTCCTGTTCAAGTGTTTTGTTGAGCTTGGACACATCATAATCCCTGGCTTCCTCGAGCGATTCGCGGCCGTTCCAGAGTATGTAGCTGATGAACATTGGTAGCTCGCCTGCGATTACCGCTGTGACAAGGTCTTCGCGCGTCATGGTGCCGCCAAAGAAACTGGCGATAATATAGAGGTTGACAAGCGCAAGAACAATGCCAAGCCCATAGATACTGTAGAGCCCGGCAAATACACTTACTGCCATCCAGATAGCGATAAACGGTGAATTGACACCGCCACTTTGTATGACGAGCATACCTGTTGTAAGCACAAGGAGGCCATAGATGCTGGCCGACAGCGCGACGATGAATTTTTTGGGGGCCCAGAAGTGAAAAACTGCAGCACACACCGCCACAATCGCCGCCAAGACGGCCGTAGGGGTTGAGATTTCCAATGTTGCGGCGAGGGTTGATGTTTTGTCGGCAAAATACGTCCATGCGTAGATTATGAGGATAATGGCAGCAACAACTCCCGACGCTTCGCAAATGCGCCTGTGCCAAAACTTAGAAACATACAGAGTTTCGATAGCTGCCCCCTATTAAAATGACAATATTGTACTTGTGGTTAATTATGGCGCAGGAGGGGTGAAAAAGCAATATGGAATAGCACACAAAAGCCCCGCTCTCCATCATTCCTTCTCTTAGGTTTGCTTCAGTTGGCTCTAGGCATGGAGAGTCTTCGACAAGGAAGGCGGTTTACAGGGCTTTTTGGGTGGCTATTTTTCGCTCAGTGCGCGGAGTTCGTTTTGGAGTACGTCGGTTTCTTCTGGGGTCACGCCTGCGCTCGTAAATTTGTTATCGACGACAGTTGCATCACCAAGCTGGATTGTTGCGCCAGTATCTACAAGGTCGGTTTTGAGAAAAGCCAAGATGTCGCGTAGGTGCGATGCAGCGCTTTTGCCGCCGCCCATGTAGCCGTAGCTGACGATGGCGCTGGGCTTTTCTTTCCATTCGGCCGAGAGATGGTCGAGAGCGGATTTGAGACTTGCTGGGATGCTTTGGTTGTATTCTGGGGTGAGCACAACCAGATGGGTTGCCGCCGCAATTGTTGCTGCCCATGCTTTTGCCTCTGGTGTGTCGAGCGCAGCGTACATTGGCGGCATTGGCGCGTCAAACTTTGGCAGTTGGATTTCTTTGAGGTCGATAAATTCGACGGTATCGAACCCAGCTGTTTTGGCCTGCTCGCCTACCCAGGCGGCGATGTCTGCGCCGAGGCGGTTAGTACGGGTGCTGCCGATAAGGATTGATAGTGTTTTTGTCATAGTTCCTCCGTTGTGATATCATATTAACTATAAAAACAATAGTACTATATATTGTATAGCACTATGGAAAGTATAGCAATATGCCGCACGATTCAATTTCACAGTCATGTACCAGCAGCACTCATTACAAAGAGGTGTTAAAGTTGATTGGCGATTTTTGGACGCTGCGGATTGTTGCGGCTCTCGAGTCTGAGGATTTACGGTTTTGTGCGCTTGAACGGGCGCTCGGAGATAGTAATCCTGCAACGCTCACAGGGAGGCTCAAGAAACTTGAAGAACATGGTATAGTGGCGCGCAGAAAAGACGGCGAAGAAATGGTGTATACACTTACTCGTCGTGGCGCAGAGTTGACGCCTATTGTGCGGCAAATTCATGAGTTTGCCAAAGGATAAATATCTTTTATTCTGTCGCAGATAGATCTTCTGGGATGCGCAGGCGCGGCCTTGTACCGGCTCGCCATGTATCAATGGCGTGGCCCATTGGCAAGATATCGTGGTGGCCAACAATATCGGCTGCGTCGCGCATAAATGCACCGAGCGCGCCAGTGAGCCGGATACCTCCGCGCTCGTAGATTGACCAGTTGTAGCCTATAGGTACGACGACGCCAAGGTTTTTGGTTTTGTATTTCTTTGGTTTCTCGTTGTTTTTGAGCTGGAGGAGGTGGCGTGCGACAAACACGCCGTCGTGAATAGCGGTTTGAGCAAGCCCAGAAAGTGGCGTGTCGGCATTGTCCCCTATGACGAATACATCGGGTCGGGCTTGCAAGTAATCGTCGACGACTACCTTGCCTCGTGGGTTGAAGTTGAAATGCTGGGCGTTTTGTTTGAAAAACGGTGCGTTGGCCACGCCAGATGTCCAGATGATTGTTTGTGTCTCGATAGGTTTACCGCTTACCATCAGGCCTTTGGCGGAAGCGGACTGCACCATTTTGTTGGTTTCGACACGCACGCCAAGCTTACGCAAACGTTTCAGTGCTGCGCTAGATGCCTGTTTGGACATGCGCGGAAGTAACCGTGGGTTGGCTTCTACGACGGTGATATGGATTTTTTGATCACGCAGGCCAAAGAATACGCGCAGTTTTTCTAGATATTGGCCGAGTGCTCCAGCCAACTCTACGCCTGTTGGTCCGCCGCCGATTATCACGTAGTTTTTGTCAACAACTCCCTCGTCGCCCATCTGGCGAAAGAGGTGTTTTTGGAGGGTGCGAATTTCTTGCTCCGATTTGATACCGAAGGCATAATGATCAAGGCCTTCTATACCAAAGTACGTTGTGACACTACCGAGCGACAAGATGAGTTTGGTGTATTTGTAGGTTTTGCTGCCAGTGATGGTTTTTTTGGCAGGGTCGATGCTCGTAATCGCATCATACGTGATTTTGACATTTGCATGGTCGCGGAAGATAAACTCAATCGGTACCCACGACTCCTTGTGGTCGTGTCCCGTAGCGGTGCTGTAGAGTGACGGATAGTAGACAAAGTTTTTATTGTTGGTGATGAGTGTCACCTTTGTGTCGTTGTCTTTTGCGAGTTCTAGTGCGGCTTTGACGCCACCAAAACCACCGCCCACTATTGTTATATTCATCTGCAGTCTCTCGTTTATTTGTGTTAATTCTTGTCTTTGTGATTTAGTATAGCACTAAGCATAAGTGGCATGCAAGAACTTATGACTCATAGAGTCCAGCGCGTTGCAATAATTTGAGGGCATAATGGCGATAGCGAGCAATACTAAATACCTTGCCGAGATGTGACGATATAACAAGCAGATAAATGGCGCCGACAACGAGAACACCCATCGCTGTACTATCGAGGATCGATATCGGAGTGGACACTGGCACAAGCGCCACGAGCATAAAAATGACAAATCCATGTACGCTATAGGTGTATAGTGATTTGGTACCAAATATCTCTAGCACTCCCCTGGTAGCGCGATTAATCTGCTGTTCGTAGCGGCGTGTAAATATATAGAGTGCCCAAAACCAGACCGTGCCAAGCATGAGGCGACCAATACCGAGCGTTTGTTTGTCAAACAGCATGGCGTGTTGACTCGTAGCATGTGCCAACGGGTTGGCTATATTAAACATAGGCAGTACAACGAAACAAAGAGATGAAATGGCAAAAGTAATGCCAGCCGTTGCCCACAGCGATGCCATTGACATTTTGCGAACAACTGACGGCATTGGCGCACGCCTTGCTGTAATGTAGGCAAATAGTACCCCGCAATCATACCGACGAAAAAGACGGCGCCCCACGACGAAAATGGTAAAAAGTAGGGATTGGTATGGAGGAACGCCCAGGTGACAATGCTGACGAGCGCTACCAGCCATGCGTAGCCGCGAGTGAGCAGCCATAGTGCAAACGGCGCAATCGCCATAAACACTGCATAGCGCGGCAAGAAATCTGTCCAGCCATAGGCATAGCGCATGAGTAGTGTGTTGTAGATGAAGCTGCCGATATCGCGCGGCCAGGTGGGCGGTAGTGCATCTGCCGCAAATGACAGCGCTGCAATGGTGTAAGCAAATGTAAATATCACGGCAAGTATATAGAGGAGTCCGGCGCGCTGCCATAACTTTTTGGCGGCAGCGCGAAATGATTGCGCCATACGTGGCGCGTAGATATAGCCGACTAGTAAGCCAGAGATGACGAAAAATCCCTCGGCGGGCGATACCCACATCTGCCCACCACCTGTCGCAATATGCCACAAAGAAGGGCCCCAGTTGATGTGGTCGAGGATGATGGCAATCATAAAGCTGCCTCGCAGTAGATCGAGCGCCAAAATACGTGGACGACGTGTGATGCGTGTTTGTGTTGTCATAACTCCCCTGTTGCTACTTAGTATAGCATAAGTATGATGGAGCTATGGGAGTAGCGGTCCGATACTAAGCATAGCGCAGAGCAGGAGGATTTGATACATCGCCTGGCGGAACATGCGTTTTCGCGCCCATTCTTCCGGGTTTTTGGCGGATAGACCCTCTATGCCGATGCGAATCCAGATGAAGCCGGCGTAAGCCATGATGAGGAAATAGCTCCAGCCCGTAAATCCAAGCGGCGTGAGCGCAAGTGTACATGCGACATACGCGACCGTATTGGCGAGAATCCACCTAATTGTTGTTGGGATACCACGCACCACGGAGATAACGGGCACCTTGGCAGCTTTGTATTCTTTGCGGCGGTAGATTGATATAGAGTAGAACTCTGGGAATTGCCAAAAAAACAAAATCAGGAACAGGACGATCAGACCAATGTCAATTTGCCCGCTGACGGCCGCATAGCCGCCCGCAATTGGGAACGCGCCCGAGATGCTACCCATGGTGGTGCCGTGCAGCGACAGGCGTTTAGACCACGCGCCGTACAGCCAGACGTAGACAACAAAACCAATCAACCCCAGAGCGACAACTAGCCAGTTTGTCCAGACTGCGAGGACTGCGGTGCCGAACACTAGCAGTGCCATACTGTAGATGACCATGCTCCGCCCGCTTACCTCGCCTGTCACGCTCGGGCGTTTTTTGGTGCGTTGCATGATTTTGTCGATGTCTTGATCAAGATAGTTGTTGAGTACGCAGGCAGCAGAAACAACAGCCGTCATGCCAACGAGCGTGGCCAAAAAACTAACCCACTCAAAGTGCTTAAAGTGACCCGCCGCAAAGAGATAGCCTGCAACACCTGTGAGTACATTGCCATACATGACGCCAGGTTTTACTAGTTGATAATATGCTTTGAGCTTACTCATTTAGAAGCCTTTTTTGTTTTGCCGAAGAAGCTCTTGTTCCATTTCGTGGCCGCTCATCCCCATGCGATAGTTGAGATTGTACATGACCCAAAGCGAGCCTGCGACGACAATAATCATCATGATCATCGCATAGATAAAAGTCCAGTTGCGCCAGCGCGGTTTCTCTTCGCCGCGAAGATGAAGGAAATAGTACACTTGCACCAAGAACTGCACTACTGCAAGCGCCAAGACAAAAGCTGCTGTTACCCAGGCGCTAAACCATTGTAGTGTCACAGAGACATAGGCAAGTATGGTGAGAAGTGCTGCGCCAGCAAACCCAATATAGAGTTGCGTGGTCTCGGAATGTTTGTTCATGAGATGACTCCTAGCAGATACACAATAGTGAAGATGAAAATCCAGACAAGATCAAGAAAATGCCAGAATACGGTAAAGAGGCTAAATTTGCGAATTGCGTTTGGGGTGGCGCCGCGTTTCGTGATGTAATCGCCTAGTGCGATTGCCCAGATGATGCCGACGAGGATATGGAGGCCGTGCGTACCGACAAGTGTGAAGAAAGCCGAGAGGAATGCGCTGTGCGCGGGGCCGTGACCATGCATGATAAGCTCGCCAAATTCATAGAGTTCGAGCGTGAGGAAGCCGATACCGAGCGTGATTGTCGCACCAAGTAACAGTAACGCGCGCTTGGCATCGCTTCGCTTGAGCGCGAGAAATGCGAGGCCAGATGTCAGGCTGCTGGTGAGCAGCAAGAATGTCGAGACCATGATCATCTCGAGATTGAATATTTCTCCGCCTGCAGGGCTACCATTGGTGCCGCCGCGCAAAATGACGTAGCTGGCAAATAGGCTGGCGAACAGCATAATATCTGTCATAAGATACAGCCAAAAGCCAAGCGATGCTTTGTCTTGCTTTTCAGCCGTATGGTTGACGTGAGCGCTCATGAACGTGCCTTTCTATCGAGTTTGTAGAGTTCGGCTGCGGTAATAGTATACTCTGTTTCGTCGGTGAGCGTGCGAGAGATGATAAAGCCAACGGCAACTACGAGCGAAATCGCGACGAGCCACCAGATGTGCCAAATAAACCCAAATCCGACGAGCCCTGCTGCGACCGCAATCCAGACACCGACCGAGGTGTTTTTTGGTAGTTCGATATCTTGATACTCTTCTTTCTTTGGCTGCGTCAGACCGTCTTTTTTCTGATACCACCATTCATCGCGACGTGAGACCTTGGGGGTGATGGCAAAGTTGTAAAACGGCGCTGGCGATGGCACGGACCACTCAAGTGTACGGCCGTTCCATGGGTCGCCTGAAACGTCGATGTTGGTTTTTTTCTTCCAGTACTGCCAGCCCGATACGATGAATTGTAGCACGGTAAGCGCGACGCCAAGCATGATAATCATGACGCCGATGCCCGATATGATGAAAAGCGGCTGCCATGACGGATCATCGTAGGTGTTGATTCTCCGTACTGCGCCCATGAGCCCCAGGATATAGAGCGGGATAAACGCAAAGATAAAGCCGACTTGCCACATGTAGGCTGCGAGTTTACCGATGGTCTCATTGAGTGTGAAGCCAAACACTTTTGGCCACCAGTAAGTGATGCCGGCAAAGAATCCAAAGAGTACGCCGCCGATGATGACGTTGTGGAAGTGTGCCACGAGGAACATGGTATTGTGTACTTGATAATCGAGTGCAGGTACGGCCATTAGTACGCCCGTGACGCCACCGATGGTAAACGTGACGGCAAAACACATAAACCACACCATCGGCGAAGCAAATTTGATTTTACCTTTGTACATCGTGAACAGCCAGTTGAAGATTTTGACGCCTGTCGGAATGGCGATAATCATCGTTGTGATGCCAAAGAATGCGTTGACATTTGCACCCGCTCCCATAGTAAAGAAATGGTGCTGCCACACGATAAAACTCAGGAACATAATCGCAAGCAGCGCGGCGACCATGGTGGCATAGCCAAACAATTTTTTGCGGGCAAAGGTGGCGACAACTTCAGAGAAGATCCCAAACGCTGGCAATATGAGGATATAGACTTCTGGATGTCCCCATGCCCAAATGAGATTGATATACATCATTGGGTTGCCGCCTGCGTCGGAGGTGAAAAAGTGCATCCCTGCTGCCCTGTCGAGCGCCAACATACCCAGAGTGGCGGTAAGGACAGGAAACGCGACCATTACGAGTACCATACTAACGAGTACACTCCATGCAAAAATCGGCATTTTCATGAGAGTCATCCCCGGCGCACGGCATTTGAGTATTGTCACGGTGAAGTTGATGCCGGAAAGCAAGCTGCCGATACCTGCGATTTGTAGTGCCCATATCCAGTAGTCGACGCCTGGACCTGGGTTGTATTCGAGGCCCGTGAGCGGCGGATAGCCGAGCCAGCCGCCGTTTGAGAAGCCGCCAAATACAAGTGAACCGTTGATGATAACCATGCCGGTAAAAAACAGCCAAAAACTGACTGAATTGAGAAACGGAAACGCTACATCACGCGCACCGAGCATGAGAGGCAGGGCAATGTTGATGAGACCAAACATCGCACCCATGGCGACAAAAAATATCATGATGCTTCCATGTGCTGTGAATACTTGCTGGAATGTGTCGGTGTCAAATAGCTCGATACCTGTGGGTGCGAGCGCCGTCTGAGCACGCAGCATCAGCGCGTCTGCCCCGCCACGTAGCAACATGAGGATTGCGACAATCATATACATCACACCAATTTTTTTGGCGTCGAGCGAGGTGATCCACTCGTTCCAGAGATAGCCCCATTTTTTGAAATACGTCACTGCCGCGAGGAGCGCAATAATACCGAGCGGCATACCAATAGCTGCGCTAAGCGTAACGGGATCTTGTGGCAAATATTCCGCCGAAAGCCGACCTGTGAGCCAAGACCAATCCATTTTAGTGATGTCCTCCGTGTTCTGAGTGGGGTTCTTCTACTTTGAGCGGTGTATCTTGTGCTGCACCACCATGGTTCATGCCATGCCCCATATACTTTGCTACTATCGTATCATACAAATCGCGCTGCATGAGGTGGTAGGTTTGCAGCTCGCTGATGACACTTGGTTTGGCAAGCACGTTATATGTTGCTTCGTCGAGGTGGTCACCTGCCTTCATGGCTTTTTCACCTGCGGTGCGCCGCCAGGTGTCAAAGTCGTTTTGCGTCATGACTTTGGTAGTGAATTTCATCTTGGCGTAGCCCTCACCGTTGATGTTGGTGTTGTAGCCTATGTAGTCGCCTGTTTTGTGTGCGAGCAAGTTCAGCTCTGTCGACATGCCGTTCATAGAGTAGATTTGGGAGCCAAGGCTAGGAATCCAAAACGCGCTCATTGGCGCATCGGCTGCCAGCGTAAATTTCACAGGCTGTTCGACAGGAATTGGCAGCTCATTGACCGTCGCTACGTCGTAATCTGGATAAATAAAGAGCCATTTCCATTGCAACGCCACGACTTGCACGTTGATGGTTGGCTTGTCAGACGCGAGGGGCTTGTAGGGGTCGAGACTGTGGCTGGTATAGACAGTCACCACGCCAAGTACGCCGATGATAGCGATAGGAATCCCCCACCACAACGCTTCAAGCTTGTTGTTGCTGGCATATTCGGGCTTGTAATCGCCACCTTTGCCCTCACGGTATTTATACGCAAATATACCGAGCATGGTAAAGACTGGCACGACTACGATGACACTGAGCGCGAGAGTGAAATATAAGAGTTTGAGCTGCTCGGCGGCAATTTTGCCCGTCGGCGCGAGTACGTCAATTGTGACATGTCGCATCGCAAACCACATTGCTACGATAAATATGCCAAGACCGACAGGGATGATGCTCGCAGACAGGAAACGTTTCATGGTGTTTCTATCATAGCGGTTATGGCTGGGAAATACAAGATTGCTGCGTGCATCGCAATACTATATACATACAAATTAACTTCACAGTCCGTGGAGCTGTCTGGCCTCCAGACACGATGATCGGTATCGCCGATTCAACCGAAAGAAAGGTAAGAAAATGGCACACAGCCTTTTCTGTTCCTGCAAGAAGTGCAACCCGTCGATGATGGACGCGCTGTTCGGCTCCTCTTCTCGTAAGAAGGGCGACTCGTTCTCCAAGAACCTGAGCAACGGCACCAACATCTACGGATCGCGATCCGCGGAGAAGAAGCCCGGCTACAAGCATGGCCACAAGGGCAACAACTTCCATCGCACTCCGCACAGCACCATCGGCTCGGCGGCGATCGGCCGGCCGCACACCTCGAAGGGTCACAAGACCAATCGCTGGTAGGCGCCTACCAATCCCCCGCAATCTGCGTAATGCAGATTGCGGGGGATTCCCTACTTTAATTTCTATAATAATATTAGTATAACAACGTATTAAAAATATTAAATCAGAGACAACTAATCAAA
>JAPUEH010000009.1 GCA_027492635.1 Candidatus Saccharimonadota bacterium | reverse complement strand
CCTTTTTTGCCAAACATTTGACGCTTGCAGTAGCTGCATGCACCACCCGGTCGACATTTTGAGTCCGGCTTGTTGCATCCAGGTGTGATACCCATGATGATCTCTTTCGATGCTGGGTGAGGTTTCTCTCACAAAACAAAAAGCCGAGGAAGTCCCTCGTACTTTTACACAAGCGGTGCTTGCGTAGAATTAAGTATACAGATACAGATATTATCTGTCAACATATATTGTCCGAAAAGCAAGTATATTAGCCGATACTGCACGTACAGTGTAAAATAAAGGGTAATGATCATTCTCCTCACTGGCGACAACATCTACGAAATCGACCAAGAGCTGGCGCGACTATCAGCCGGGTTTGAGGGCGAGGTGGAGCGGTTGGATGCCGATAGGCTGGAGCCGCGCAACCTCACGGATATTTTGAGTGGCGTATCGTTGTTTAGCGCCGAGCGTTTGGTGATTCTCAGACGCGCGTCCGAAAACGCCGCGCTGTGGGAAGCGCTCGGCGAGCACGCCGCGCAAGATACTGATACGACGCTGGTGCTCGTCGAGCCAAAGGTAGACAAACGCACCAAAACCTACAAAGCGCTCGCAAAATCTGCCGACGTGCGTGTTTTTGCAGCGTGGGGTGAGCGCGACGCGGCGAGGGCAGAGAAGTGGCTGGCGGACGAAGCGAAAGCGCGTGATATCATCCTCGAGACGGCCGCGGCTCGTGAAATCGTGCGAAGACGCGGCGTGGAGCAATACCAGCTGCTGGCGACACTTGAGCAGCTGTCGGTGTTTAGTAACATTACGCTGGATATAGTCGATACGCATATCGAAAAAACCCCTACAGAAAACGTCTTTGCGCTGCTTGAGGCGGCAATCTCTGGCGATAGCAGAAAGATCCACACTATGATTCAGACGCTCAAGCTCGAAAACGACCCGTATATGACGATGGGGCTGCTCGCTTCGCAGGCGTTTGCGCTGGCTGGATTGGTGCTCGGCGACGACAAGCCGCAGGGTGAAATAGCTAAAGACCTGGGTGTGAGTCCATTTGTGCTGCGCAATCTTACATCGTCTGCCAAGTCTATTGACCAGATACGACTCAGTCGCATTGTGAATGCCCTGGCTATTGCCGACATTGGGCTCAAATCCAGTGCGGTTAATCCTTGGATACAGATAGAAACTGCACTGTCGGGGGTGTAGTAGTATACAAAATGACCTCGCTGTGAAGGCGAGGTCATTTGCGTAGTAGTAACAAAGACTATTTGTCAGTTTTCTTCGCCGCAGGCTTTTTTGCAGCAGGTTTCTTGGCTGCAGTAGTTTTCTTTGGAGCGGCTTTGGTAGCTGGAGCTTTCTTTGCTACTGGTTTAGCGGCGACTTTCTTCGCAGCTGCTGCAGGTTTTACGCCAGCTTCTTTGGCCTGCTTGGCAATCGCAGCTTTGCGGCGGGCGGCGGTATTTTTCTTGATGAGGCCTTTTTTGACCGCTTTGTCAAGTTCGCTTTGCGCTTTGGCCGCAGTGTCGGCAGCTGGCTTGGCAGCAAATGCTTTGTTTGCAGCTTTGATATCTTTTTTGATACCAACGTTGCGTTCGCGTCGTTTGATGGTTTGTTTCATTCGCTTGATAGCGCTTTTGATGATTGGCATGTAGTGTAGTACCTCTTATAAGTTTGTTAATACAATCAGTAGTGAATTATACACAAAATCAGACAAAAAGTAAAGTGTATAGATGAAACAATATTGTTGACGAACATATAAAGCTTATGGTACAGTGGTATCAAAATCTATAGATAACACAAACAACAAGGAAGAAAACACTCATGAACGAGTCAGGCGTCAAGCAGCAAATCGTTGACAATATCCAGAACGTAGATACGATTTTGGTGACTGTTGGAAATAATCCGTCGGTAGACGAACTCTCTGCTGCGCTTGGGCTTACAATGTATCTCAATGAGTTGGGCAAACACGCTACCGCAGTAGTGAGTGGAGAACTGCCTCCAGCTATCAACTTCCTTGAGCCAGAAAAAACATTTGAGCCAACAGTCGATAGCCTGCGTGATTTTGTGATTGCGCTCGACAAGGAAAAAGCCGATCATCTGCGATATAAGGTGGAGGGCGATGTTGTTAAGATTTTTATCACGCCGTACAAAACAGTTATTACTAACAAAGATCTTGAATATAGTCAAGGCGACTACAATGTTGAAATGGTTATAGCGCTTGGTGTGACAGATCAAGACCACCTCGATAAGGCGCTTGCGGCGCACGGCAAGATTTTCCATGATGCTGTCGTGGCGACAATCGGGACGCAGCCAAGCTCACTCGGGACAATGGATTGGGTTGAAGAGACAGCCAGTAGCCTTTCGGAGCTTACAACCAGTCTGACTGAAGTACTCCAAGATCCCGAAAAACCTATGACACCACAGGTAGCAAGCGCGTTACTTACGGGTATTGTGGCAGCAACTGAGCGATTTAGCAACGACAAGACCACTTCGCAGACGATGTCGGTATCTGCCGTGCTCATGGCAGCAGGGGCCAATCAACAGCTTATCGCATCAAAACTGCGCGAAGGCTCTAAGCTACCAATGCAACAAGACGACGGAAAAAAGCGACCTGCGCCACTTAGCAACAAACAGCAAGATAAGCCAGCAGGTGAACAGCCAAAGCGCCGAGATGGCGGCCTGAGCATTGCACATAAGCGTGGCGAAGGCGAGTTGGAAGACAAAAAGCAAGACGGGGTATCAAGCAAACCTAAGCAAGAGTCGAAAAAGCCAGCAGATGACAAATCGGCCGACAAACCGCAAAAACCAGCAGATGTATTGAGCGAGGCGCTTTCAAAGAACGCTCCAGACAAAAAGCCCGCTAAGCAGCAAGATGACATTCAATCCAACAAGACACCAGAAGATATTTTGTCTGAACAGCTTGCTGCTGTTGCGCCATCACCTCAGCCTGTCGTGCCCACGGTACCAACGTTGGAAGAGTTGGAGGCACCAGCTGATACGCCTGCGATTGTCGACAGCAAATCAGCGCTTGACATTGCTGATACACCAAACGAACCCTCGCTTGGTGGTACATTAAGCGCGACAGCCGATCAAGCGGCACAAGATAAGCGCAATGCCGATACAGAGCGCAACAAAACAATCCTTTCGCATAATACCGGACAGTCGCATAATACCGGACAGTATGTCGGTGATAGTGAGCCAACATTTGAATCGCCCATGAATGGTGCAGGCCAGACAGGTGAGCAGCCTTCAATTGATCCTTTTGCAGCTGTTGCAACGGCTGCCGCGGCACCTCTGCAGCCTCTTGATAGCTCGGGCATGTCCGCGAATACACTTGCGGATATCGACCAGCAAAACAGAGCACAACCATCCGATCAGGGAGACGCAGCGCGTGATGCGGTGAACGCAGCAGTTGATGCGGCGCCAGCGCCCGCTCCATTTGATCCGCTTGCGGCTATCCAGCAAGCTGCTCCGCAGGTGCCGGATTTTATTGATCCGGTTGGAGCACCCATGACACCACCTCCACCTCCGATGCCAGACTTCTCACAACTGCCTCCATTGCCTCCTCCGCCAGTCTTTCCTTCGGTAGAGCAGGCTGCTCCGATGGCTAATGTGCCTCCAGTAGAGCCCCTTGCGCCACAGCCTTCAGAGCTACCTCAAGCTCCGCTGCCGCCCGAGCAGCTTGGTGATGTGCTACCCGCAGCGCCTGTTACGCCGCAAGCTGCAGCCGCTCCGGCTGATCCAGGACAATTCAGAATTCCAGGTCAATAAAATAAACTGCCGCTCTAGAAAAGGAGTGGCAGTTTATTTTACGACAAAATGGTTGATGGCGACTTTTTCTCCCATACGTGCCATATGGGCTTCACCGTCTTTTCGTTGTGTGTGGTGGCAGCGCATGATGGCGTAGACTTCATTTGCTACGCTGCGCGCGTCTATAGTCTCGCCAATCTCGGCGGGTGTGCGTCCTGGCTGCATATAGACAAAATCTAGATTTGGCATACTACCTGTTGCATTCTCTGGAATGCATGCAAGACGTAGGCGAGTGACGGGTAGTTGGGTTTGTTGCAGCTTGTAATATATGTAATGTGCTGCACGGCTCGCAACGATGTGATCAATGTGCCCCGTTACACCCGTGTCATCGAGACTCATAAGCTCTATTTCGTAAGCCTGTGTCTGCATAGCTGCAACATCTTGAATAAAGCGCAGTAGTCGCTGTGAAATTTCACGCATCGCAATATTGTCGAGATGCCCATCCTCGTAGTCGAGACAATGCATACTCGCTGCGCCAAGTAGTTCGCCGGCTTGTCGCCATTCTTTGAGCCGCATAGTGGCAAGATCGTCATAATCGTCGGGATTGTCACCATTGCCTCCGGCAGTTAGTGTGATGAGATGTAGTTCTGTGCCTGCACGTGTCTCTAGCAGGAGTGTTCCGCTTGGCCCAAATGCTTCGTCGTCGGGATGAGCAAAGATAGCAAAGAGAAGTTTTTTCATGATTCTAGTATACTATGGTAGCAATGACAGACGGAATTATTCTTATCGACAAACCTGCCGGCATGACGAGTTTTGGCGTGGTGGCGCGTGTGCGACGTGTGCTGAGCAAACAGGCTGGCAAAAAGGTGAAGGTAGGGCATTGCGGAACGCTTGATCCATTTGCAACTGGCTTATTGATTCTTTGTGTTGGCAAAGAGTGTAAAAACGCGGGTGCCTATATGAAACACGACAAGCTCTACGAGGCAACGTTCCGGCTTGGGCAAGAGAGTACTACGGGTGATCCAGAGGGCGAGGTGACTGATATTTCTGATAAAATCCCAACGCGCGAAGAAGTTGAGCAAATCTTAGAGCAATTTTCTGGCGAGATTCAGCAACGCCCTCCCATCTTTAGCGCGCTCAAAATCGATGGTGTGCGAGCGTACAAGCTGGCACGAGACGGCAAAGAAGTGGAGATTCCGCTACGCACCGTGACAATTCATAGCTTGGCGCTTATCGACTACAACTACCCGGAGCTCAAAATTCGCACACACGTGAGTAGTGGTACCTACATTCGTAGCTTAGGTGTTGATATTGGTAAGGCACTGGGCACTGGCGCATACTGTACACAGCTGCGCCGCATGAGTGTCGCTCAGTGGGGCGTAGATGATGCGCAGACGCTGGTGGATTTCGGCATCGATAGCTAGCTGTGCGTCTATTGACTTTTTATAGCTTTTATGCTTAAATGAAAGTATAGGCCATAACTATGTATGATAGTCACGAAAAACTTGAACAGAAACCAAAACCAGAGCGCACAGCAACCGACATAGAAGAGAGCAACGCACTTCTTGGCGAGCTCTATAATTTTGCCCCACCGCAAGAGCAGGCTGAAGTCTCAAATGACGAGACAGAGGGTGCTGTTGATGGTATGGATGTAGCGCCGTCTCGTCCTACCGACAGTCGCAAAATTGAGGGTGCGATGAGTCTTGATGCGCGCAATCAACTTGGTGAAACAAGAAGTGAGCGCCAGCAGGATTTAAGAGGCTATCAAGTGAGCGAAACAAATGGAGATAGCCCGCATGTTCGTGCGCACGATGAAGATGTGCGACGCCAGACGCAAGAAGTAAAAAATATAATTGATGGCTTGGGCATTGATACTGTTGGTGAGGCGGGGATAGAAGCCAGAAAGATCGCGCAAGAAGTCCAAAATACTATTGACGGGAAGCCAGCTACCGACAACGGACACATGACAACCAAAGACATGAATACGGTGCGACGCACGGCAATAGCCACAGAAGTGCTTGAGGACGCGGCAAAAGGTAATACTGAGGTTTTTAATCGACTTGACAACTCTACAGCACAGCGAGTTATTTCGTGGCAGGGAGGGGCGCAAGAGCGAGGTGGAGCTGACCAAATGAGCAATAATGACCTTGAGTATCTTGGCAAAAAGGTCGAGGAAGGCGAAGCGTCGGGTGATAGCGGTGAAACAGTGAGTTTTCTTGGTGAGGATGGGCAGATTCACCGAGTTGAGAAGAATAATCATGATCGCACTTTGGCCGAAGATTGGATGAACGGTAATTGGAGTAAAGGTGGGCATATTGACCATGCAACACGAGATCAGGTCTATGGTTATCTAGAGACTGTACGTGAGCGGGTGAATATGAATGATCCGCACGAGCGGCAAAAAGTCACATCAAAGATTGCTCATATGATCGCAAATGCCAGGTATGATTCAGATAGAAAGAAGATGGAGGTAGGAGATGAGTGGTAATATAGAATTCGGTCCAAACGGACAGGAGCAGCTCCATGCGCGCTACAAGGCTGCATTTGAAAGTTCATTCGCAATTTTTCATTCGGAGCAGGCGGAATCATATTCGCCAGAGGATGGCGCAGAGGAGCTCACGTTACGAGTTGTATCTCAAGAGGGTGATGCGCTGGGGCGTCTTGGCATGGGAGAAATCAACGCAACCTATATCGGTTCTACATTGCACGAAAATGGTTATCAGGATCCAGAGACGGTTAATGTGACGACCTATACACCAACAGGAGAGGAGCTTGGTTCATACTTGCTGGAGCATGATATTATGTCGGGTGCCTATAAAATGGATGTAGAGCCAGATGAGTCGAGTCCGCTCATGGATGCCGATGATGATCCGATAGCTCATCCTGCGACAGATATCGAAGTTTTGGAGTATCTGTCGATTCTAAATAGCGTCAAAGAAAACCTTACCCACGCTACGGATAACTTGTAGTTATAGACAAAATCTGCTACAATATTTGAGATGATAACTAAAGAAGACAAGCAGAAAGCGATTGCTTTGACTCAGGTCAGCAAAAAAGACGTCGGGAGCCCACAGGCTCAGGTGTCGATTTTGACGGCTCGTATCAAAGAAGTTACAGAGCATCTTAAAGCCAACAAACATGACTTTATGGCTCGTCGCGGCTTGGTTCAGATGGTAGGCCGCCGCAAGCGCCTCCTCAAATACCTTGAGCGTACAGACTTCGATGCCTACAAGGCAACCGTTTCGACACTAGGTTTGCGCAAGTAATTTTGGCAGTTAGTGAAAAACACCCTTCGTATGCCTGGAGGGTGTTTTGTTTTATGGGATTCTATGCAGTTTTGTAAAACCTCGGGGGGGGCTATTATAAGAGGAAATACATAAACATAATAGACCTGAGGGTACGATATGGATCAACCGAAAAGACTAACTATTACACCTAGCGACGAAGCGGCAAAAGAGCTAGCTAAAACCGAAGAGGCAGTAGCACCTAGATTTGCCCCAAAAGAGCCAGCTACTCAAGATTCCGCAGACTGGACTACACCAGATCCGCTAGATATAGCGTCCAGCGCTACATCTGCTGCTGCTCAGGGTCGAGAAACGGCTGACGCACCGCGAGATTACCGTGCAGAGCGTTTGCAGATGGATGTTGTTGCCAAGCTTAATACCCCCCAGCCAAAAGCTCGTCGTTTTCTGGCGGCATACATTACATCAATTCTCTCTGCACTAGTGTTGTTAGCGGGTGCTTCGTCGCTCGGTTATGTGCTACTCGGACACTTTCTCACCGAAAAAACGGATAGTTGGATTTGGCAGTATATTGATTTTGCGCCTATATATCTTTCTACGATGACAACAATGATTGTATTTGGCGTATTATATTTGGTAGTGTCACAGTATGTAGCGCGTCAGGCTGCCAATGATACGGTGGGCTTGCGAGACTGGCGTGCCTACAGGGTAGTGTATGCGGCATTTACAGCGATACTTGTGGCAGTGGCAGCATCGGTTGTCGCAAGCTTGGTGTATATTCCGTTTGCCCTGATGTTCGTGGCCGATGATTTGGCGCTGCATCAGATTAGTATTCAAGTGCTGGGTGGATTCAATGTGTTGTTTTGGGTTGGTCTGCTCGTCTGGCAGGAGCGTTTGATTAAAAACGGCAAACATTCGGCGTTACAAGGTGTACTTGTAATTGTGTTGGCTGGAGCGCTTGTGGGGTTGACGGGTGTATTTCCTGTTGGTCAAGAAACGAACAATCGGTTTGATAAGCGCGTGGCGAATGACCTATCGCGCATTCAGAGCGCGATTACAGACTACAGAGATGCACACAACGGAAAGTTGCCAGCCTCACTTGATGACATTGAGCTAGACCACGATACCACTGCGGCGCGTCTTGGACAATACAAATATACACCAGACAAGCAAGTTAGTAGTGAGGATATAGGACAGGTACGCCCCTCTCAGTTGCTATTGACAGAAGATGATGCCGGGCAAGACGGGGGACAATCGTATGAAAGCTACCTCCGTCAGCAAACGATCCAAAAATATAAATTGTGCGCGACATTTCGTACCGACACGACCAAACAGGAAGAGTCGCCACTCGATAACTTTTCTTCACTAGTGAGCGGCACGTCAGCTAAGACGCCATTTACCAAACATATCCAAGGTGAAGTGTGCTTCGATAGAACTTAGACGGATTACTGCAAGAACTCTGATTTTGATTGAATCAGGGTCTTCTTATTTAAAGATATGAGAAGATGTGTGGCGGTGTATTGGGTGTGAGCGCGCTTTGCAAATCAATTGTTTGTAAAAAATCTGGTAGGATAATTTCTGTTTTTGGGTTGATGAATTCGCAGCGGCTTAGCTCTAGAGCGCCATGCGTGGTGAGCGTAAGGTCGACTGCGCTATAATCTTCTGTGTTTGTAATGTGAAAAAAGAACTCAAGATATTCGCGTTTTTCGTCGCGGTATTGCTGCACGAAGAGCAGTTTGCCAATTTTTGGTGCGATACCTGTTTCTTCAATCATTTCGCGTGTCAGGTTGTCATCTATTGATTCTAGCGGGTCAAGGCCACCTCCGGGCACTGCCCAGAAATCTACCTCATTGCCATGTTCGTCTTTGTGCTTGACCGCAAAAATTGTACCATCTTTTTCGATAATTCCTCGTGTTGCGATACGTCGCTCCATTACTAATACTCCTGATTATAGTTTGCAAAAGAAGCGCTAGTGGTCGCGGCTCATCCCGACGTGCGCGCGTAGAGGAACCATAGAGGTTCATAGTGTTTCCAAGTATACTATAGTTATGAGTATTTGGGAATTTGGTCTGACAGATGAGCCGCTGGCCGCGATAAAAACACGCGCAAAAACGATTGAGGCACGGCTGAACACTGGGAAGTTTGCTCAATTTGCCCCTGAAGACGTCGTGCATGTACGGCGCGATGCGTTTGATGCTGACGGTGCGACGCAAGACGGCGAACCAGATGTGATGCGGCTCAAGGTCGTGGCGGTGCGGCGGTATGCGGATTTTGCGGCGTTGCTGCATGCCGAAGGCTGGCGGCGGGTGATTCCTTGGGTGGATTCTGATGAGGCCGCGCTGAGCGAGTTTGAGAAGTATTATTCTCCCGAAAAGCAGGCTGCATATGGCGTGGTTGCAATCGAGATTGTGCCCATGATGAGTGTGGCAGCATGGAATGCTACCTACGAAAAAGATGTGGACTATAATCAGTTGTCTGACGCGGATGTGGCCCAACTCGTAGGATTTTTGCCTGGCAATGTGCCGCATACGGCGCTTGATATTGGGTGTGGCACCGGCAGGCTTGTGCGACAACTCAAACAAGCAGGGCTGGAGGCGAGTGGTGTCGATCCGTCGGACGTAGCGATAGCGCGGGCGCTTGCGGAAGATCCAAGTGGTGAGTACAGAGTGGGGGATATTGCTGCGGTGAGCGGTATGTTTGGCGTAATCACGTGTAAGCTTGTCTATGCGTTTATAGAGGATAAAGAGCAGTTTTTGCGGGACGCGGCCAAGCGGCTCGACCCACAGGGATTTTTCGTGTTGCTTGCACCGACGCATAATCGCCCTATTAATCATAAAAAAGGTATTCATGTCGACCGTGATACGATGCTACGCCAAGTTCGTGCGCAGTTTCGTATTGTATATAGGCAGCAGACGAGGCTGGGGCTTTTGGTTGTGTGCACAAAAGTAGCGAAATGATAAGGGCTGGTGTATAGTGATGAATATGGAAAACCTACCAGCTTGGCTACCGTTTGTACTTATACCTCTTGTACTGTGGTCTTTATTTTGGAAGGCACTTGCGCTATGGCACGCTGCACGTCGGGGGAGTGTGGTATGGTTTGTTGTGCTGCTACTGCTCAATACGGTTGGGATACTTGATATTATCTATCTTATTATTGCTGGCAAATTACGCACAGCTGAGTTGTTTGCGAAGTCGGATGGTGAGCGGTACACTGCTCCAGGTCAAGAAAAATAAGAGCACTCTCTAGAGTGAATTGATTTATATATAGTATTATGCTATAGTTAGTGCGTCTATCAAAGAGGGTTTACCCTCTTTTTAGATTGTCCTCTGGCGGCCAGCCGGTTGCTAGAGTGGAACAAGTTGGAAGGTAAAATGGCCATGAAAAAGATTGCACCGATGGTGTGCGGGTTGGCGCTGCTGGCGAGTGTGGCAGCCTGCGGAAGCAACGACGAGGCTCGTCCTGTCAACGCAAACGCCACCTCGTCGGAGCGTACAACCGTGCCGTCGGTTGTCACCGAAACGTCTACCGAGACGACAACGGTTACCGCGTCTCCGTCGAGCGCAAGCCCGCACTACGTTGGCCATGTCGACAACACCGACAGCCGAGGTTTTCTCAGTGGTCCGGCGCGGTGCGACCGTGGTGATCTCGCATTCCTCGTCATGAGGACAGAGACTGGCACGAGCAAGCCGGGATCACGCGTGGTGTTGTGCCATGCTGGCGGCGGCGAGGTGTACTACCGCGGCGCTCGCGACAAGCGTGGCGACAAAGGCATCACTGTCGAAGACGTGTTTCACAC
This sequence comes from Candidatus Saccharimonadota bacterium, assembly GCA_027492635.1. Classification (GTDB taxonomy): domain Bacteria; phylum Patescibacteriota; class Saccharimonadia; order Saccharimonadales; family Saccharimonadaceae; genus Mycosynbacter. Next base: position 72,528 of record JAPUEH010000009.1, on the reverse strand, counting down.
CCGCGGCGACTGGGTTGCACAGAACGGTGAGCACCACTACGTCATTGGCTTGCTCGAAGACATCGGCAAGGTTGGTCTGACGATTTCGGGTCCAGGCAATGTCGTCTTGTCGGAGGAGCCCGAAGTGGAGTACGCCTACGTGAAGTAAGCTTCTTCGCACTGCCTGTCCCAACGACCACACCCCTTTAGATTATGTCTAGAGGGGGTGCTTACTTTTGTGATACATGAAACCACGCGCTCTAGCTGAAGCGTGATGTGTTATAATAAAGACGCATTAACCGCGGAAGGTGATAGAGACAAAAGTTTATATATGATAAGCTTTTACCCCTGTTACTCTCCGCACTATATACAAGAAGGAGGCTCACATAATGAGTACTATCAACCCAACCGGGAAAGAGATTTTCTCTGTTTCTGGTGATTTTTGCGGTCAAAAACTAACCCTCGAAGTCAACCGCGTCGGTTTTCGCACCACTGCCAGTGTACTGGTAACATACGGCGATACGGTGGTACTGGGCACGACCCAAATCGGCACTCGACCAGTGCAGCTGGATTATTTTCCGCTCAGCGTCGACTACGAAGAAAAAATGTATGCAGCCGGCAAGATTAGCGGCAGCCGTTTTATCAAGCGCGAAGGTCGCCCGTCAGACGAAGCGATTTTGATTGGCCGTATCATCGACCGGCCGATTCGTCCGCTGTTTCCAAAGGGCTTTCGAGCCGAGGTGCAAGTGGTAGCGAGCGTGCTGTCGATGGACCCGCGTTTTCGCCCCGATATGATCGCGATGACGGCAGCGAGCGCCGCGCTTTCGATTAGCGGCGCGCCGTTTGACGGCCCTGTGGCCGGCCTGCGTGTTGGCCGAGTGAACGGTGAGTTTAAGGCATTTCTGACACCAGAAGAGCGCGAGCAAAGCGACCTTGATTTGGTTGTTGCTGGTATTGAAAGCGGCGTTGTGATGGTTGAAGCTGGCGCTAATGAGGTCGACGAGGAGGTCGTGATTGAGGCCATCGCCTGGGCGCACGAAGCCATGCAGCCAGCTATCCAACTGCAAAAAGAGTTGGCCGAAAAAATAGCCAAGGCACCGATAGAATACGAGCTGGTGCTACCAAACGAGGATATCCAAGCCGAGGTTGATGAGTGGGCGCACGAAAAGTTGGGTCAAAAGCTCCATCGCCCGTACCCAGAACGTAACGAAATGGTCAACGAACTACGCTGGAAGTTCCACGAGGAAATGAAAGAAAAACTAGGTGAAGAAGCCTATGACAAAGAAACGCGCGACGAGTATGACGAGGCCTTTACTATGGCGCTACATAAAGACGTGCGCCGCGGAATTGTAGAAAGTCGCACGCGCCCCGACGGTCGTGGCCTGGACGAAGTACGCCAGTTATCCAGCGAAATCGGTATTTTGCCCCGTGCTCATGGATCAAGCTTGTTTACCCGTGGTGTTACCCAGGGTATGAATATTGTCACGTTAGCACCGCTTAGTTATGCGCAAATTGTCGATACAATGGAAGTATCCGACGGCGAACGCCGCTATATGCACCACTACAACGCACCAGGCTACACAGTCGGCGAAGTACGTCGTCTTGGTAGTCCAGGTCGCCGCGAAATCGGCCACGGCTACTTGGCAGAGCGCGCTGTTTTGCCGGTGTTGCCAACCGAAGAAGAGTTCCCGTATGCCATCCGCAGCGTCACCGAAATTATGAGTCAAAACGGTAGCACCAGCATGGCTGCAACATGTAGCAGCGTCTTGGCACTGATGGATGCTGGCGTGCCGATCAAGCGCCCAGTATCTGGTATTGCGATGGGGCTCATGATGGACGGCGATACGCCGTATGTATTGAGCGATATTGCTGACGCCGAAGATTTTGCTGGTGATATGGACTTCAAGGTAACGGGAACTGAGCAGGGTATCACGGCTGTACAGATGGACATGAAGCTTCATGGCCTGCCAGTAGAAGTGCTGGCCGAAGCGATTCGCACCTCCAAAAAAGGCCGCCAGTATATCCTCGAGCACATGCTCACGACCCTGGCTGCGCCAAAACCGGCCCTTAGCCCGTACGCGCCGCGCATCGAAAAGATTAAAATCAACCCCGACAAGATTGGCGCCGTGATTGGCAAGGGCGGCGAAGTCATCAACAAGATTACCAGCGAGACTGGTGCCGAAATTGACATCAAAGAAGATGGTCTCATCACCGTGGCGGCCAGCGATACCAAGAATATCGAGCGCGCCCTGGACTGGATTAAAAGCCTAACCGAAGAGCCAGAAGTCGGCCGTGTCTACGAAGGCAAGGTCGTCAGCATCAAAGATTTTGGTGCATTTGTGAACATTTTGCCAGGCATCGACGGCATGGTGCATATTTCGCAGCTTTCGGACGCGCGAGTTGAAAAAGTCACCGACGTATTGAGCGAAGGCCAAATCGTCAAGGTCAAACTGACGGGTATCGACGAGCGCGGGCGATTGAGCTTAAGTATTAAAGACGTAGAGTAGGTGATAATCGCCTACGGAAAAAGCGGTCTTGTAGGCCGTTTTTTCCTGTAAAATAGATAGTATGGACAAACAAGCTCTCCTCGACGACCTAAAGGCTAAAATTATCTCGGATGATGTGTGCCCGGAGCTCGCTGCCAGCGCGACGCAGCTCGTAATTGGCGACGGCAATCCGGATGCCGACATAGTGTTTATTGGCGAAGCGCCAGGCAAACAAGAGGATGAACAGGGCTTGCCGTTTGTTGGTGCTAGCGGCAAATTTTTAAACGAAATGCTGGCGGCGGCAGGCATGGAGCGCGGCGATGTCTACATTACCAATATCGTGAAATATCGCCCGCCAAATAACCGCGACCCAGAACCAGAGGAAAAACGTGCGTTTTGGCCGTATTTGATGCAGCAGCTCGAAATTATCAATCCCAAGGTCATTATCACGCTTGGGCGCCACAGTGGTGCGTGCTTTATCCCCAATATACGCATATCAGCCGACCACGGCCGGGCGCGCAAGGTGAAATATCACGATCATGAGTTTCTTGTGATACCGCTGTATCACCCGGCGGCAGCGCTCTATAACGGCAGTATGCGGCAGGTGCTGATAGATGATTTTCTTGCGGCCGCAAAACTTGCTCATGAGACCAGAGTACAGTAGTATTGTGACAAGTATGATGCGTGAAATGATAGGTAAATATGGCAGTTTGCTACTACTTCTTGCGGCGGCAGTGCTCATTATGCCACTTGAACAAAAAGCCGAAGGCTATGCTGTGCTGCTCGCTGGTGTTGCCTGCTTGGCGCTTGCTGAGCGTTATTTTGCCAAGCATGTCGTTGTGTTATTTGGCATGTTGGCGGTACTTGGCAGTACGCCGATTGACACAAGTATTGATCTAGAGCATATCCTGCGTATGGGTGTACCGCTTGGGCTTGCGATCGCAGTTCCATATTTGGTATTTCGCTATATCTATAATGAACCGCATGTCATACAGTATCATTTCGCAAAACACACATTTACACGCGGACAGGTAGGTTATATTTTACTGGCGCTTGTGGCAAGCTATCTCATCTTGCCGTTTTGGATGCAAAACACAGGCGGCTATATGAACTGGGCGGTATTGCTTGATCCGTGGCATCTTTTCGTGCTGTTTCTTGGTACAAATGGGCTGGGTATTTGGGATGAACTGTTTTTTATTGTGACTGTGCTGGGCGTACTGCGGCATCATTTGCCGTTTTGGCAGGCCAATATTGTACAGGCGGTGCTATTTACAAGTTTTTTGTACGAGCTTGGATTTACCGGCTGGGCGCCATTCTTGATTTTTCCGTTTGCGCTGTCTCAAGGGCTGGTGTTCAAATACACAAAAAACTTGGTGTATATCATTGCGATTCATCTCACGATCGACTTGGTGTTATACTTGGCGCTTATTAATGCGCATTTTCCTGAAACACTGCCATTATTTATTACAGGAGCGTAGCGTATGTATCGTCTCTTTGCTGCTGCGAGCGGTATCACGATAGCATTTGTTGCGACTGCGGCACCTCTTGTGAGTGATCAGTGGGGCGCGCTGCTCTGGCTGGCTGCTTTTTGTGGTATTGGATTGTTGCATCGACATCAACGTCGACACATGGCGCTCTATGGCATGATGCTTCTCGTGTTGGCTCTCAGTCCATTGAGCACATCTACCGAACTAGTGCCTGCTACGATGATGCTTGTTGGTATGGCGGGTGCAGTGAGCCTTCCGTTTGTGGCGCAGTTTGTGGCCCGCGAAAAAGATTTGTTGCATTTGCGTCTTCGGGTTGCCTGGCCGACACGCCAGGAGTGGGGTTATATCGCATTTGCGGCATGTATGACCTCGACGGTACTGGCTATCTATTTCGCGACGACGAGTGCTGGCCATAATTGGCACATGGAGACGCCCGGGGCTGCGTTGATAAGCTTTATGGCTATTATGCTGATTGGCGCATGGGAAGAAGTATTTTTTATTGCAGGTGTGTTTGGCTTGCTGCGCAAACACTTGTCGTACCGGTCAGCAAATATTTTGCAAGCGGTGGCATTTACAACATTTTTGTACGTGTTTGGATTCCAGGGGTGGGTCGTGCCGTTTGTCCTATGGTACACCTATTATCAAGGGTTTGTGTATTATAAAACACGTAATCTTTTTCTGACGCTTATTATCCACGCTATCGTCGATCTGTTCGTCTTCTTGGCAATTTTTCTCTCGCTGCGGCCAACATGGGCATTTGGATAGACTACTTAATCTTGTAATCCGCGCTGTTTTTGGAGTCGGATGTAGGGGTCTCGCCTGGGGCTGTTTGGTCGTGTATGGCGTCTATGGTCGGTTTGATGGCGAATGACATTGCGATAAGCATCGCTCCTGGTAGACAGAGTGCCATACCAACGACTAATGTCCAGTCTGCGACCGTATGAGATATCTCGTCAAAAAGTACAGGTATCCATATGCCGCTGGCGCAAAAAATAAGCCCAATGATAACGAGCACGAGACCCAGTTTCAAAAGAGACTCTAGTTTACGTTTATCTATATCTTCTGGGCGGATTTTTGGCTTTTTGTCTGGCATAGTGCTTATAGTATAGGGGGAGCGTCTTGACAGCGCAACCTTGATTTGCTATAATTAAACTACTTTGTAAGGGGAAACGACCGAATTTTTACTGCCCGAAATCCTCGATTTATATCATTTAGCCAAAATATTTTTTATATAGGAGAAATAACATATTATGGGTCAACGACGACTCTCAGAAACTCAGGCAGACGACCTGAGCAAACGTCCTTCATCTGGGCAACCAAAGAAAAAATCTAACATCGCAGCGCTCAACCAAACAAGCACTCGCAAAGGCGAAGTATTTAGGGCGCAACGCCGCACAAGCGAAAATGTGAATCTGCGCGCCAGTCAGCACATGATTGATGTACCAGTCAACAAGTCGCTGTACAATGGCTACGACGGTCGGCAATTTAGTATGGCCGAGTGGAAGCGCCAACCAAAATCCAAAGGACCAAAGCTACGCGTGATGCCGATAGGTGGACTCGGCGAGATGGGTATCGGCAAAAACATGATGGCGATTGAGTACGACAACGATATTCTGATCGTAGATTGCGGCTTCTTGTTCCCAGGTAGCGACTATCCGGGTATCAATTACATCACACCAGATATCACGTACTTGCTCGAAAACAAGCACAAAATCCGTGGCTGGGTGTTTACGCATGGTCACCTCGATCATATCGGTGCATTCCGTCACATCATTCATCAATTGCCAGCACCAGTCTATGGTAGCAAGTTTACCCTTGCCATGATCAAGCGCACCATGGAAGAGGCGACAAGCGGTTATGAGCCAATGTATACCGAGATGGATCCAGAAGCGCATGAGCGCGTCCAGATTGGTGATACCTTTAGTATCGAGCTTGTACGCGTGAATCACTCGATTCCGGACGCAACAGCTGTTGTTATCCGCACGCCGCTCGGTGTCCTAGTCGACACGGGTGACTGGCGTTTTGAAGAAAATCCTGTTGATGGCAAAAAGTTTGACCTTGAACGTCTAACAGAAATCAGCGCCAAAGAAGGTATTTTGCTGCTCATGAACGAAAGCACCAACTGCGAAAGTGCTGGTTCGCATGCGCACGGTGAACCTGAAATCCAAGAGAGCTTGGGGCAGGTGATGGATAAATACCAAAACAATCGACTCATCATTAGCTGCTTCAGCTCACAGCTCCACCGTATGCAGGGCATTCTCTACGAAGCCAAGCGGGCTGGCCGCAAAGTAGCGTTTGCTGGTTATAGTATGATCCAAAACATCGAAGTTGGTATTCGTACGGGTGTGATCAAGGTGCCAAAAGACGTTGTCGTCAAGATGGAAGACATCATCAAGCTGCCTGATGGCAAGGTGACGATCGTCTGTACTGGTAGCCAAGGCGAGTTCAACGCGGTACTCAATCGCATGGCGAGCGGCGCGCACAAGCACATCAAGATCAAAAATACCGACGTAGTGGTATTTAGCTCCAACCCAATTCCCGGCAACGAAAAATATGTCGTGCGCACGGTTGACGGCTTGATGCGCGAAGGTAGCGATGTGATCCAAAACGGCAAAACGCACCTGACAGGCGTTGGTCCACTTCACCTCAGTGGTCACGGCTACTACGACGACCATGTCAAGCTTATTAACGCACTCAACCCGACGTACTATATGCCGATTCACGGTGAATTCCATATGCTTGTCCACAACGCTGAGCTCGCCGAAAAAGAATGTGCGATCCCTCGTAGTAATATTTTTGTCTGCGATAGCGGTGATGTGATCGAGATTACACCGGAGAGCGCTCGCAAAAACGGTCGTATCCCTGTCGGTGGTATTATGTACGACGATAGCGGTGCGATTGTGAGCGAGGTGGTGCTCAAAGACCGTATCCACATGTCGCAAGAGGGCATGTTTGTAGTAGTGCTCACTGTTCACAAGGGTACTGGCCGACTATTGACGAGCCCAGACATCATTAGTCGTGGATTTATCTACCTCCGTGATAGCGAAGAGCTGATGAACCTCATTCGCCAATACCTCAAGCAAAAAGCGCAGCGCAGCTTTGGTGGCAAAAAGCCAGACATGGAGACACTCAAAAAAGAGATCAAAGATGAGATTACGCATTTACTCTATGACCAAACGCGTCGTACGCCTATCGTTATTCCCGTGATCAACGAGATAGGCGGCGGTGGTGGTAACGCGCAAAACAATCGCAATCGCCAGCAAAATGGTCGCTCGCAGGCAGGCGATGACAAACCGTTTGTAAAACCGCAGGCCAAAAGTTTTCCGCCTAAGCAAGTGCCGGACACGGAAACGGTGGAGCCTCGTGCAAAGAGCGACACTCGCGGATATTAAATCCTGATACCCATCTAAATAGGGAGCGTCTATGAGAGCGCTCTCTATTGACTTTTATAAATAAGTATGTTAGTATTGTATTATAAATAAGTAAAACAAAAAATGATAGAAATTTTATATACCATTGCTGGCACTGTTGCCGTTCTCGCCTGTAGTCCACAGGTGCTAGAGCTTATTCGTGCTGGCCGCTCAGAAGAGTTAAGTGTTGCGACATGGTCGCTATGGTGCGGCACGCAGGTCGTCTCACTTGCGTACATGATCACACTACGTCAGCCGTTGCTAATTCTTTTTGCGACACTCTGGTCGTTGTTTTATATGATTATGATTGGACTAATCCTCTATTATCGAAAGTACCCTCGTCAAGCTACTGAGGGGGCGACTGTAGAAAAATAGGTTTTCAAACTTACGCGAGTAACTGTTGTAGGCGCCCTCCTAGTGGTATACTAAATAACATATGGCGAAAAAGAAAAAGACAACACGGGGTAAAAAAGCCGTCGCTTCTAAGCCGCAGCATGCGTTGCCAGCTGGTTTTTGGGCACAGGTTGGTGCTGTTGCGCTAATTGCAGTGTCGATTCTCTATATTGTGGCATGGTTTGGCGCGGGCGGCCCTGTGCTTGATTGGGTACAGGCGACGAGCCTGCAGCTGATTGGGTATGCGGTCTATGTGCTGCCGATACTTTTTGTCTACGTGGCGGTCGAGATATTTAGAGCCGAAGACAATAAACTTCCGCTTATTATGAAGCTCGCGACGGGACTTCTGGTGGTGTGGTGCGCCGGACTTTTTGGGTTGATGAAGGATAATTCCGGTGATCCTACTGGTGGTTGGGTTGGTGGTTTGCTCAATGATCATGCAATGCTTGTGATGGTCAATACAACAGTTGGTGCGTTTATCTATGTCTTGCTTATCCTGATTACGGTTCTGTTTGTGCTGAGAGTGTCGCCGTTTACTGTCATAAGTAAGCTTTGGCAATGGGGTCGTTCAAATTTGCGTGAAGAAGAGCGTGCCAATAAAGAGGTGATGCAAAAAGCCAATGCCGATGAAAAATCGAGCGGTGGTGTGCGTTTGAAATTTGGCGGCAGCGAGAAAAAAGAAGCGAAAGAAAAGGCCAACCTAGACAAAGAGCTTGGTGAGATCAAGCTCAATGTCAACGTCCCGACAGACCACACCGAAGAAAAGTCTAAGCCACGTCTCTCTAGCTTGCGTGGCAGTGTTCAGCAAGACAAGCACGCCGAAGAACGACAAGCGCTTGTGGCGGTGACTGACCCAAACTGGCAACCGCCAAGCCTTGATTTGCTCGAAAAAAAGCAGAAGCCAGCAGATGCTGGGGACGTGCAGCAAAACGCACTCACAATCAAAGAGACGTTAAGTGAATTTAATATTGATGTGGAGATGGAAGACGCCAATATCGGGCCAAAGGTGACGCAATATACGCTCAGGCCACCAAGCGGTGTCAAGCTGACGCGTATTACGGCTTTAGAGACCAATATCGCGCTCAATCTCGCAGCACAAAGTCTTCGTATCGAAGCACCTATCCCTGGCCAAAAGGCTGTCGGTATCGAGGTGCCAAACCTGCGCGCGGCCGATGTGCGACTCTATGGTATTTTGGAGTCCAAACAGTGGAAAACAGGTGCGCAGCCGCTGAGCTTTGCGATTGGTAAAGATATCTCTGGACAGGCCGTAGTGGGCGAGCTCAACAAAATGCCGCACCTTCTTATTGCAGGCCAGACGGGCTCGGGTAAATCAGTGATGATTAATACGTTGCTCACCAGTCTTTTGTATCGCAACAGTCCTAGTGAAATGAAACTCATCCTTGTCGATCCTAAACAAGTGGAGATGGCGCCATATGAAGACATTCCTCACTTGCTCACGCCTGTGATCAATGAGCCGGAAAAGACGATTAGCGCGCTCAAATGGGCGGTCAACGAGATGGAGCGTCGCTATAAGTTGCTCGCCGAAGAAAAAGTACGCGAGATAGAGAGCTACAATAAACGTCTGCGCCAACGTGGGCGCAAGATTGCCGTCGAGGATGATGACGGCAACATGCAGGAGCATGAAGAAGGAACGATGCCGTATATCGTCGTCGTGATAGACGAGTTGGCGGATCTGATGATGCTCGCAGCCCGTGACGTTGAGGCGTTGATTGTACGCCTCGCGCAAAAGGCACGTGCGGTTGGTATCCATTTGGTGCTCGCGACCCAGCGTCCAAGTGTCGACGTCATTACGGGGCTTATCAAAGCTAACGTACCGGCACGTATCGCGTTTACAGTGGCAAGCCAAGTAGATAGTCGTACAATTCTCGATGTGATGGGTGCTGAAAAGTTGCTTGGACAGGGTGACATGCTGATGAAGACGGCGAGTATGAGTAAGCCAAAGCGTGTGCAAGGTGCATGGGTGACAGACGAAGAAGTACTCAAAATTACCGATCATCTGCGGATGCAGAGTGCGCCGCAGTACAACGATGAGATTGTGGCACAGCCCGTGCAGTTGAGTGGCAAGGGTAGTACGGTGATGGATTTTGACAGCGGCGGCTCTAGCGATGATATGTACAAGGATGCGGTGCGTGTGGTGGTAGAAAGTAAAAAGGCAAGCGCGAGCCTCTTGCAGCGTCGGTTGCGGGTTGGCTATGCACGTGCCGCTCGGCTCATCGAAGAGATGGAAGAGCAGGGCGTGATTGGACCAGCGGACGGTGCGCGTCCGCGAGATGTACTAATCGGTAGTTTGGATGAATTGGGCTAAAACTGCTCGTCGTCTATTGGTGCGGGTTCTTCGATGATTTGTTTGGGTCGCATGTCTCGTGCAGCGTAGGCCTCCTCGACTGCTTTAATGAGCTCCGCGCCGACATAATCGCTTTTGCGAAGAAAAACTTCGGCACCAGCTTGCTTGGCAGCCTCTATATCGTCCGCTTGACTAATGTTTGAGCACGCAACCACAAACGGTGTTAGTGAAGTATTGTTGTGGAGCGCGGTGAGAAAACCGTATCCATCCATTTCTGGCGTCATGATATCGAGCAAGACGATATCTGGCTGAAACTCGACCGCAACGTTGAGTCCATCAAGTCCGTTGTCGGCGACAGCAACAGTGTGTCCAGCGGCTTGGAAGTTGTGCTGATAAATACCTTGCAAGTCTTTGTTGTCTTCTATGATCAGTAGTTTCATAATGTCTCCTTTTGTTGCTTGAGCTTATAGCGTGGTATAGTGAAACGGAATGTCGAGCCGTGCACGCCATCGCTTTCTACGTTGATTATACCACCCCAGCCATGGACGATTTCGCGGCTTATGGCGAGTCCCAAGCCGGTACCTTCTGCAGAGGTGTCGACGCTAAGACGGCTAAACTTGTTGAAAATAATCTTTTGATTGTCTGTGCTGATACCTTGTCCGTTATCTCCAATAGAGATAGCGATGGTGTCGGTATCTGTATGTATGTCGATGGTGATTTCACCGCGCTCATCGGAGTAGGTGTGGGCATTTGAAAGAAGGTTATCAAATACTTGCTGGAGACGGCTCCTGTCTACTTTTACAAATACGTCGTTGGCGGGCAGGTGAGTATGAACACGGATGTGCTTTTGTTTGAAGCGCGCCCGAAACGATGCGAGTATATGTTTGCACTCTTCTGCAAGATTGACGACCTCTGGACGGTCGTCTTGCTGTCCACTCTCAAGGCGATTTATGTCGAGCATGTTATTGACGAAATGGATGAGGTGCTCTGTCGTTTGCTTGGTGCGCTCAACGAATTTTTGCTGCTCTTTGTTCAGCTTGCCAAACGTTGGGTTGAGTAGCAGGTCGCTATAGCCGGCAATCACCGTCATGGGTGTACGCAACTCATGTCCCGCCATCGAGATAAAGTCGCTTTTTAGACGTTCTGCACGAGAAAAACTGGAGATGTCATGGAGTGTAATCATGTAGGCCCCAACGTCGCCATCTTCGTTGATAATGGGCTGAACACTTGCAGAAAGGTCGAGCGGATGAGGTTGGTTTTTCTGGTGAATAGAGATGAGTTTGATAGTGGTGGGTAGCTTGTCGGCTATAGCATGGCTGATGGCCGTAGACGGGTTGGTGGCGATTGAGGCTTGGGTAAAAAGTGTTTCGTATGATTTATGGAGTACATCGCCACGCTCGGCGCCAAGATAGGTGAGCGCAATATCACTGCAAAGTTGTACGTTTCCATGGACACTTACGACGATAATACCATCGCTTAATGAGGCGAGAAGAGCGGCGCTCTTGAGTTGTTCTTCGTGTAGAGTATGGCGTATGTCGCTGACAGTTTGACTTTCATGCGTATAGCCACGGTGGAATACAAGCCACCCTCCTAGACCTCCTCCTGCATAGGCGAGCAAAAAGAGACCACCTCCTTCCGTGGTGTTGCCTCCGAGAGTGCCTGCTGCCGCAAGCACAAATCCCATAAGTATGGATCCATCCGAGGCCGAGGATCGCCACTGGACCGATCATGGCCGAAAGAAACATCAGCAGCACGCTTATACTGGCATGGATTGATGAGTAGCCGCCATCAAGAGCAAATCCTAGTGAAATAGGGATTGCGGTAATGAACAGGCCAATGATAAGCGCGTAGGCACGCCCAGCTTGTCGCACAATGAAAAAGTAGGCCAGGAGATAGTAGAGTACTGGTGCAAACGCTGTAATGACAACGATGTCGGACAACTGGATGCTGGTGATACGCAGAGAGTTCAGCAGGTAAATGACATACAGTCCGACGGCATATGAAAAAGGAAAACTAAGAAAAATCCAGAGGTATCTACCTTTTACCGTCTGTAGCATGTACCTATTGTACTACGAAGTGACGCCTAGAATTGCTCAGTCTGGATTTTTCCACAGTAATGGTGTATAATTACTACTGTTATTAACTCGAGCCTATACCAGAATATAGGCATCCAATAGGATTCCAGAGGAGGAAACTAGTGAAAGAATACGAATTAACCGTACTCATTCACCCGGATCTTGAGGCAGATATCGAAAAGCCACTGACAAATGTGCGCGATATCATCAAGAATGCGGGTGGCGAAATTGTCAAAGAAGACAATTGGGGCAAGAAAAAACTTGCGTATAAGATTAACAAAGAAGATTTTGCCGTGTATGTCTACATGGACGTCAAGCTTCCATCTGACGCACCGCTCAAAATCAGCAACACGCTCAACATCACCGAAGAAGTGTTGCGCTACTTGCTAGTGACTGTGGACGAAAAAGGTCGCGCAGCTCTCGCTGAAGCCGCAAAAAACGCTGAAGCGTCAGAATCTGAAGAGAAATAATTTAGAAGTTAGGGATAAGGGAGTCTAAGCAATGGCACGAGGAATCAACCAAGTAATGCTGATGGGTCGTCTCACGCGAGACCCAGAAGTTCGCACCACTGCAAGCGGCAAAAGCGTCACGAGCTTTAGCTTGGCAGTTGATCGCGGTGGACAAGATGATCAAGCTGACTTTTTCGATGTGACCGCATGGGAAAAGACTGGTGAGCTTGTCGCGCAGTATTTGAGCAAGGGTCGCCGCTGTCTTGTGCAGGGTCGCCTGCGCCAAGATAGCTGGGATGACAAAGAAACTGGCAAAAAACGCAGCCGAGTAGAAGTGACCGCATTTGATGTGACATTCCTCGATGGGCCAAATGGTGATGGTGGCGGTGCAAGCGCTCCAGCGTCGTCAAGCAGACAAACAAAGGACGTCGCTCCAGAAGATATCGATGATAAGCCGATTGATTTGAGTGAGATTCCATTTTAATTAGGATTTAAATAGGTAATAGGAATAATGAAACGATTTAAAAAAGATACCCCAGCGTATTTTGACTACAAAGACGCGAAGACACTACTTCGCTATATTGACCCATACGGCAAGATTGAGCCAATCGGCAAAACTGGCCTGAGCGTCAAGCAACAGCGACAGCTCGCAACCGCTATCAAGCGTGCACGTCATTTGGCACTACTGCCATTTGTCACGAGCAACTAGTTCGCATCTGTTTTAAGCGCATCGACATCGGTGCGCTGGCTACATACGCGAAATTTATTATAAAGGAGACCACATGTACCAGCCAACTGATCTAAAAAAAGGAACTGTCTGCCAAATCGACGGCAAGCCATATCGCGTGGTAGAGTATGGGCAAAAAGTGATGGGACGCGGCGGCTCTATCGTTAACGTCAAACTCAAAAACCTGATTGACGGCAGTGTGATCCCTAAGACGTTTAAAGGCCAGGACAAGATTGAGCCAGCCGAAGTGAGCAACAAAACTGTTCAATATCTTTACCAGAGTGGCGATGCGTTTAACTTTATGGATCCGGAAAGTTTCGAGCAGTTTGAGTTGAGTGCAGATGTTGTCGATACCGCCTCTGACTACCTCAAAGAAGGCGACGAGCTTTCGCTGCAGTTTTTTGGCGACAAGGTAATTAATGTCGAGCTACCAAAAAATCTCTACCTCGAAGTGACCTACGCCGAAGATGTAGTAAAAGGCGACACCACGAGTAGTGTGCTCAAAGATGCGACACTCGAAACTGGCAAGGTGATCAAGGTGCCGGCGTTTATCAAAACGGGCGACATGGTGTCGGTCGACACGGCGACGGGCGAATATCGCGAACGAAAGAAGTAATCCTGGGTGAGTGAAATCAAGTCGATTCTGTATGCTCCTCTGGATGAGTCGCTTCGTGGCAGGGCCGGCTTGCCGCTGCATGTGACGGTGCTGCCGCCATTTCGACACGATACGAGTCGAACGGAAGAGCTGATTGAATGTATCCGCCATGCGACATTGGGCGCGCAGGCGGTACGGCTTGTGGGGGAACAAGAAGAATTTTTTGGTACCGAGGAGCAGATACATCGTCGAGAAATTCGCGTGCGTCGTTTTAGCAGCGAGGTGCTTTCGTTGCTGCACCAGCAGGTGCTTGCGGGTGCTCTGGGTAGGGAATTCGCTGTCGATACAACGTTTGCTGGCGAGCGTTATGCGCCGCACTCCACCTATATTGGCGACAGTGGCATTGCAGAAGGTCAAGCGGTGTTTATTGATCGGCTTCGTCTGGCGCAGCGTCGGCGCGGCGAGAATTGGCGTGATATTGAGAGGTATGAGCTCGGTGAAACAGCGTCTTGACGCGTACCTTTCGAGTCGCAAGCTAGTGCCTACACGGTCGCAGGCCGAAGGCGCGATTAAGTTGGGCAATGTGACGGTCAATGGGCGCGTGGTTACCAAACCTGGCACGTTTGTGAGCGAAAAAGACGTGGTGCGTCTACATGAGACCGAGCGATATGTCAGCCGAGCGGGATTGAAGCTGGCGAGCGTGGCGCAGCTGCTGGGTGTGGAGTTTGCAGGTAAGACAGTTCTGGACGTCGGGTCGAGCACTGGTGGATTTACGGATTATGCGCTGCAGCACGGCGTGCGCAAGGTGTGGGCGGTGGATGTCGGTACCGAGCAGTTGCACCCGAGCCTCAGAAGCGATAAACGGATAGAGTTGCATGAAAAAACGGATATTCGTGATTTCAGCCTCGACAAAAAACCAGATATTATTGTTATGGACGTATCATTTATTTCTCTTCGTGAGATTTTGCCGCATATTGCCAAAAATCTCAGTGATAAGAACACCCAAATTGTGGCCATGCTCAAACCGCAGTTCGAAGCCGGCAAGCACCAGGTGAATAAAGGTGTGATTAAAAACGACGCGGTGCGCCGCCAGATCTTGCGAGATTTTGAAGATTGGTCACGACAGTATTTTGTGACGCAAGACAAACGAGATAGCGAAGTGGCGGGTGCCAAGGGTAATCGCGAGCGTTTTTATCTACTCAAGGCTATACATTAAATCGAAACTCAACAATGTCATCTGGTTGCATGACGTACGTCTTGCCCTCGGTGCGTACTTTGCCCGCTTGTTTGGCAGCTTGCTCGCTGCCAGCGACGACAAGGTCGTTATAGTCGACGATTTGGGCGGCGATGAAACCACGCTCAAAATCTGTATGAATCACACCCGCAGCTTGTGGGGCGGTGTCGCCCTGATGAATGGTCCACGCTCGGACTTCTTTTGGCCCAGCGGTCAGGTAGCTTTGCAGACCAAGCGTGTCGTAGGCGGCGTTGATGAGTTGGTTGAGGCCGGTGTCTTTGACGCCGTAGGCTTCGAGCAGTTCGAGGGCGTCTTCTTCTGGCAAATCTTTGATTTCTTCCTCAATCTTGGCGCATACAAAAATTGTTCGGGCGGGTGCGACGAGGTCGATGAGGACTTTTCGCTTGGCTTCGTCGGTGAGGGTGGCTTCGTCAACATTAAAGAGGTAAATGACGGGTTTGGCAGTGAGTAAATGTAAGTCGGCAATGAGTCCGTGGTCGAGCGAGGGGAGCGCAGATAGCGGCGTACCTGCCTGCAAGTGACGCAGCAGTGACTCTAGGTAGCTGGCTTGTTCACGTACGGCGGGCTTTGATTTGGCTTCTTTTTGGAGCTTGGGTAGACGAGTCTCGATGGATTGGATATCGGCAAGGATCAACTCGGTGTTGATGATTTCGATATCGCTTTTTGGATCGACGATGCCTTCATCGTGGCGCACGATGTCGCCGGATTCAAATGCGCGCACGACGTGCACGATAGCATTACATTCGCGGATGTTGGCTAGGAATTTATTGCCCAAACCTTCGCCTTTGCTGGCACCAGCTACCAGTCCCGCGATATCAACAAACGTGACAGAGGCAGGGATAACTTTTTCGGCCGCGTACATATTCTGAAGCACAGCAAGCCGTGCGTCGGGAACGGGTACGATGCCAGTGTTCGGTTCGATAGTAGCGAAAGGATAATTGGCTGCCAGAATTTCTGCGTTTGTCAGTGCATTAAATAAGGTTGATTTGCCGACATTTGGCAGGCCGACGATGCCGATAGATAGTGAACTCATACCATTATTCTAACAGAGATGAAGACAGTAGGCGAATCCTCGTGGGGTATCATAAAGACTGTATCTGTGGATAAGCAGTGTAAACTCTTTGACAATAAGCATGAGCATAGTTTATATTGTTAGTAACGTTAATATAAAAGCGTAGGCAGGGATAACGCAAGTAAGGGTATAAATCGGTAGATGAGTATGAGTTCACCTGAAGATAAAAAGGGGCAGGCGCCGTCCAATCGAGGTGCGTTGATAATAGGGTTAAGTTTGGCTGCAGCGGTGATTGTGCTGGTGGTTGCTGTGTTTTTCTTGCTCAAGACGACGAATGTTGTGCAGCCAGTGGCATTTAAAGTGGGTGACCGCGAGGTGACAGAGTCGCAGCTTGCTACCTATGTGGAGGCGGGAAAAAAGTCAGGCGCTAGCGAGGCTACTGTTCGCCAAATTGTTATTGAGCACGAAAAAAATGTTCAGCTTGCCGAGAAGTATCATATAGCTATGCCAGATGCGTTTATAGCCCAAAACAACGGTAGCATTGTGCGCGAACAGAACTCGGACGGTAATGTATATATTGAGCTTGTACGATACAATCAAACGTTCACGGCACGTCTTGCGCAGCAAGCGCTAGCGGGTTATGGAGTGATTGTCTACGAGATACCCGTACAGGCGGTGGCGGGTAGCGAAGAGCAGAATCTTACGCAGGCAAAAGCTATTGCCAATCAGTTCCGTTCTCAGATTACCGAGCAAAAACAAGAACCTGCAAAGGTGCTTGACCGTGTTTCACAGTATACCGCTGACCAGGGTCTTGCCGCAAAATCTGGTATTCGGTTTATACCAAGTGAAATCATTTATGATGATTCGGCAACGGGGAGCGTGGCGTCGGATGCTTATGTTCTTGCACAGATTAAAGGCAAGGGGACGGGTGTGACAGAAGTAAAAGAAAGCGGTAGTCGCAGCGTATTTTTTGTAGATATCCTGTTTGAGCAAAAAAAGCGAACGGAGATTGCAAGTGATGTGCAGCGAGACAAAGAGTCAATGAAGGTGGTGGAATATGATGTCTAACATGCAAAAATATATCAACGCGTTTAACATACCAGCTGCCATACTTATTGCCGCATTGGCCATTGCATGCTCTGCATTGACGGCATTTGCTATGGAACGCACGGCGTTTGCGGGCCAATATCCTAGGCACGCAATGTCTGTGCGAGATGACTACTGCTATAGCACCTTAAGTGAGGTGAGCAAAGTGACGGGATTACTCGGTCAGGGTAACTTTGGTATGGTGAATGCAATTGTGAATGCTCCGGTATATGACTGGGATCAGGGTACCTATGATCCATTGGATGTTAGTGCACAGGGTCTGCGTGCCTCTGCGTACAGGGCATACAATCTTGTAGGCTCTGCCGCTGGCCCAAATGCTGGTTTGCGAGGTTCACTAAAGGGTAGGTCAGTTGGCTATGCTCAAGATTTTAACTTCCGCGTAACACCAGTGCCAAATCTTCAGTGGATGATTAAGTATATTGCCTTGCAACTGCCAAACGATGTAGGTAAGCTTGCATGGCTTGCGGGTGGTCCAAATCCAGTGCGAACTGTTGACGGTTCTAGAGGTAATCCGTATATTGCAAATCCGTTTATTTATATGCAGAGTGCACTGATTACAAAGGACGGCCTTCCGCAGTTTCAGGCAATCTCGGGGCCTTTGACAGATCTTGGTGCTGCGCAACAGAATGGCGGCAACACGGGTGTACCGCTAAATGCCAACATGCTTACAAGCATCATCAATGCGCCAAACGATATTCTAAACCAGAATAAAGATCTTATTAATGGGTTGAACGGCGGTTCGATCACTGAAGGAGGACTGCGAAATATCCTTAATCAGTCGATGGCTGGTGCTGAAGGTGCTGAGACGGCAATTGAGAATCTTGTCGGGGTAATAGCGGGACTTCCAGGCATAAAAGACATATCTTCGTTTAGGTACGGTGTAGCTGGCCTGAATCCAGCGGACAATTGCTACGAGGATATTTATCCAAATGTAACAAATCAGGTGCCGGCGTATGCATTCTCTGTCCCAAATGTTGCCATACCTGTAACAATGCCAGGCTGGGTCTACTCAATCTTTACGTTGCTTGATGGTAAGGGTCCTTCTTCGTCTGGTATGACGATGTATCTTGGCGGTAGCTTAAATGGCAAGGCGATGCTCGACTGCTACGGTCGTGGTGTGACACCAATGGTGACAGGACATGATACTCGCAAGATTCGTGAATATTGGAACCCGCTCCTTGCGCTAGATGGATTGTCTTCATTTGCGGTCAATGCGGCAATTTTGGCAGCAAGCTATGCGGCGGATGGTGCAGCGGCGGGTAGTGGTGAGATTATTCGCAGCCTCCCAGCCTTTACGACAAAGTTTGAAACATATACTAGTGGTTTTGCCTTTTTGTTTAACCTGGACCGAAACACTATTAAGTTGCAAAACCATCTTGAAAATCGTGTAGTGGATTATAGTGATTTGACGAAGTCAAAAGTGACAGATATTAACATTAAGTACGCGATTGGCGGCCTTGGCCACAATGACTCTCAAAATGGACAGCAATTTAACCCGGATCTCAAGCTAAAGCTCAAAGAGCCGTATGTAGTTGAGCCAGAGATTAATATTGGAGACTCTCCACGCCGCACGCCAGATGGCAAGACAGTCAATGTAAATATTGGTACACGAAAATATGGGTTCAATAAGGGTGACGGTAGTAACGGTAAGTATCGTAAAGATACAAGCTCTGATGGTGGACCAACATATGACGACAACGCAGGCGCAACAGGCCGGTCATTCTCAGAGGCTCGTGTTTATAAAATTGTTATGGCACCAGGAGTGATTCCACATGCCATCGACAAGAGTAAAGTAATTGATCAGAGTGGCTCTGTGCCACACTATGATGCCCCAGAAGTTAACGGCGGTGTTGACCCGTGTGCGTTCTTTGCGCAGAAACTACAGGACGGCGATACGCGTGCTGCGTCATCACCTCTGTCGAAGAATGGTACAAATGCGAATAACCGTGTTTCATTACCCGAAGGCAAGGACATTCAAAATACGGCATTTAATCCAGATGGCTCGTACAATAAAGATGCTGCGTATACCTGTGGCGAGGTGGCTCGCAAAGACTTGCGTATAAATGGTAGCAGGACCGGGGGCAATAGGACAACAGATCCTCTCTATCAAGTAGATGAGAAAATTCCTGCTGAGACACCGGCTGGTACTAAAATCTGCTATGCGGTGTATTACTCGCGCTACACAAATGACCTTAAGACTAACGGTAAAGATTGGTGGGATGGCACTCAGAAGAACTTCAATGGAGACTATTCCGCACCAACAGATGCGACCTACCTTACTCGCGCAAACTGTATCATCTCTGGCTACAAGCCAAGCATGCAGGTACGTGGCGGTGACTTGATTGTCAACGGCGGTGTGTATACAGGTCTGAACGTTAAAGATTTCCTAGCGGATGATAAAGATCCAAAAGAGCTGCGAACCTATGGTAGCTGGGCTGAATACGGTGTGATTGCGTCTGGCGCTGTAAAGAATATTGGTAGCGGCGGTGTCTATCGTACAGGTTTGGTGCCAAGCAAAAATGATCTTGGTTACCTTACATTTACAAACAATCGCACCGAAGGTACAGGCTTGCCAAACTACGGCAACTACCCAGGTGGTTCAGGTGATGCAAGCGACAACAAGATTGACGATGGATTTGCTCGTGTATCGCGTCAGTTTACCTCGATGAGTAGCCAGGCAACAGAGCTTCGTGCCGCGCGAGATGCGTCGGGCAACTTGCAGCCTGTCGACATCAATAGTCTAGAGAGCGGTGTTTACAGGCTTGCGGATAACAGGGTTACACTGACATCAAGTGCTGCACTGCCTGTTAATCGATCGATCGTGTTGCTTGCGCAGGACGGAGCTAGCGTCAATATCGGATCAGATATCAAGATACCAACAAATTACCCTTCTGTCGGCGAAATATCACAGGTTGTTGTTGCTCCAGTTGGCAACGGTGGCTATAGGCTCAATATCAATCACAACGTACAGCAGGTGGATGCATGGCTCATCAACCCAAGTGGTACTATCAACACATGTGATACGTTGCAGTCAAGTGGTAGTGTGGAGAACAAGCCGCGTGCACTTGGTATGTGTAACATGCCACTAACTGTCAATGGTCCTGTTGCGGTCAAGACGATGCTTCTGCGACGTGATGGCGGCAAAGACCAGAGCAATACTGCGCCAACAATCCAGAGTACCCCGGGTGAAAACTTCAACCTGCGACCAGATGCATATCTGTGGGCAGCAAACTATGTCGACAACGCAAATAAGAAGTTTATCACGACAAATGCAATCGACTTGCCGCCACGCTATTAAGCCTCTTTACTAAAGCTTCATAGCCCCAAAAACCCTCGCAGCTAAGCGAGGGTTTTGGATTATCCGATAAGGCTTGCAATTGCAGATAGTGCTTATGTATAATGAGAAGCAACATGAATATATTTAAAGGGATGGGCGAGTATTTTGCTCTTGATATCGGCACAAAATCAGTACGGGTAGTGCAACTATCGAAGGCTTCAGAGGGGCAGTGGAAGCTGGATCACGTTGGATATGTAGGGCTTGAAGCAAAAATTATCGCGAGCGATTCGCCAGAAGCTCGTAAAAAACTAGGTAATGCAATTATGTCTACTGTCGGGCAGGCTGGTATAAAGGCAAAAAACGTTGTAGTAGGGTTGCCGTCCAACAAGACGTTTACAACGGTCATAGAGGTGCCAACAATGTCCGACACTGAGCTGAAGAGCACGCTGAAGTATCAGGCGGATCAATATATCCCAATGCCGCTTGATGATGCGAAGGTAGACTGGGCAAAACTTGGTCCGTCTCCAAATGATGCAAAAAAAGAAGAAGTTTTGCTGGCGAGTACAGCGCAAAAATATGTCGAAGATCTTGTTGAGACGATTGATTCACTCGGGTTTAATGTTGTTGCTGCCGAGCCCGATCCAATTGCGTTGACACGTTCTCTGTTGCCAGATAAGCCGACAGGCGCGCATATAGTACTTGATATTGGCGAAGCATCAACGGACATTGTTGTAACGGTCGGTGACAAGCCTGTGCTTGTTCGTACATTGCCAATGGGCTTGAAGGCGCTTATAAGCGCTATCGTGCAAAATCTCAACATCAAAGAGGATCAGGCGACACAGTTTATTGTGAAGTTTGGCTTGGCACAGGATCGTCTTGAAGGCCAGGTGTTCCGCGCGGTCGAGGGCGTACTGGACAACTTTGTGACAGAGATTATCAAATCAGTAAAGTTTTTCCAAAATAAATATGCGACAGAGTCTCTAAGCAAGATTCATCTATCTGGATATGCAGGTGTGATTCCTCAGTTATCCGAATACATTGGTAGCAAGACGGAATTAAGTGCAGAAGTTACGAGTCCATGGCACAAGGTTGTGATGTCGGACAGTGAGCGCCAAAAAATTCAAGCTGTTGAGTTTGAATTTGCAACAGCGGTAGGTTTGGCGCAAAGGGAGGCTGAGTAATGATACAGATAAATCTAGTTCCTGATGTCAAACTCGAGCTCATCAAAGCCCAGCGTCATCGTAATAGTGTAATTTCGGTTGCGATTATCGCTATGGCAGCATCTGCAGTGGTTGTTGTGTTGCTTGGGGGCTATATAGGGGTCCAACTGTTGCGAGAAAACATGGCAACGGCCAAGATTAAAAAACTGGACCAAGAATTTCACGATATCAAGGATGTTGAAAAAACAGTCACTATCCAAAATCAGCTTGAGAGCATTCAATCTACTCATAGTGGAAAAATAATGTCATCTCGTATCTTTGCGCTGCTTGAAGAAGCTGCTGCAAAAGACACCGACAACAGCGTAAGCTACAGCTCGTTTACTATTGATACATCTGCAAAGACCATTTCGTTGGTTGTCCAGACGGACAAACGAGGATTTGATGCGGCTGAGGTGTTTCGTAAAAATATTGAGGGTATGAAGATGTACTATGTCGAAGCTAATCAAGATACGCCGCCAAACGAGTTTAAACAGGAGCCTGTTACAAAAGCAAAAGATGAGCAGAGTACACTTGTAGCGTCTGACGTAACCTTGTCTGACCTTGCTTATGCGCAGACCGACAAGGATCAACGCAAGCGCGTAAGTTTCCGCCTCACGTTTACTTATGCAGACCAATTGTTTAGCGCAAATAATGATTTCTTGCGTATACGAGGTATAGATAGGGGTAATGTAACGGATTCATACAAGCGACTACCACAGTCATTGTTTGAAAGTGCGGATACATCGCAAAACGGAGGGCAAGGGCAATGAAACGAGATATTGAAGGTGTAATACGCAAACGCACACTGATTGCCAAGACCCGTAAAACAGTCTTGATATGGGTTGGTGGCGCATCCTGTATTGTATCTGCGGCCGTCGTGATGTCTGTATTGCTTGTTCAGACTATTGTATTCAACGAGACTAGTGTCCTGAAGCCCAAAAATACAACGGTGAAGCAACTGGAGAAGAATATTGCTGCAATTCCAGAGCTTAAAGCAGAAGTGCGCGTTCTCAATACAAATCCTGAATTGAAAGTAGTGCGTGTTCGTGATGACAGCAAACCGCTGCAGTCTATTCTTGACGCGCTCCCAGCAGACGACAACCGTCTTGCGCTTGGTGCATCACTCCAGCAGAAACTACTAAGCGATATTCCCGGCTTGACTGTCGATTCGCTATCGGTTGATCCTTCTGTGGACGGTGGTCAGGTTGTTGCGGAGAGTAGTGTAGAAGGAGGACTTCAGGAATTGGCATTTACCGCATCTATATCGGGCGAAGCGAACGCTCTGAAGCTGGCCTTGCAACGGCTCGAAAAGTCTATAAGGGCTATTAATATCAAGTCTATTAATGCAACCAGTGCAGCGCCAAATACGTCACTGCAGATTACTGGTGTGGCATACTACTTGCCAGAACCAAGCCTTGATTTGACCAAAAAAGTTGTCAAGCAGTCGCAATCCTCAAAGAAAAATAACACAAAGAAGGAGGACTAGCTATGAAACGAACAGAAATAGCTATGATCGTCTTAATCTCATCGCTTAGCATGTTTGCGACGTTTACGATTGCACAAAAGTTTTTGGCAAACAGCGTGAAGCGCACCGTCACGATTGAACAGGCAAAGCCTATATCAAAAGAAATTGCGAAGCCGTCAAAGCGTATTTTTAACAGTGATGCCATCAATCCAACTATTGAAGTCTGTGTGGAGTCGAACTCTGTAGACTCCGGTACGTCAAATGACAATTGTCAGATGTCTACATCGGCGGCAACTTCAAGCGAGCAAAGCCAGTCTACTAATCAGAGCGCTGGCTAGGGGGTATTCGTGTCATCTCTTCTTACTGCAGATGTTCAGGATAAGCTCAAAAACGTCCTTGTTGAAGAGGGGCTTGTTGCTCGTGATACCATAGAGCAGGCTGAGCAGGAAGCGCAGTCGACTAATCGGCAGTTGGTTGCGGTTTTGATAGATAAGAAGATTATCGATGACGAGCTTCTGACTCACACGATTGCTTACGTGTCGGGAGTACCCTATGTCAACCTTACCTCCACGATTATTAGCCAGGATGTTCTAGCGCTTCTTAGTGCGGATACTGCAGAGCGATTTATGGCAGTACCGCTAGCAGAAGTACAAAACCGTCTTGCTATAGCGATGATTGATGCCAACAATGTGCAAGCTGTCGACTATCTGTCGAATGTCATACAGAGACCTATCAAGGTATTTATGGCCTCGGAAACAAGTGTGCGACATATTTTGGAACAATACCGCACCGACCTCAGTGCTGTTGATGACGCAGCTGAGGTATCTCAGACAGAGAATCAGGCCTCGGCAGCAGCAAATGTAAAGACGATTGTGCAGGACTCGCCGATTAGCCGTGCCCTTAGCACAATATTGGAATATGCCATCAAAACGCGTGCCAGTGACATCCATGTTGAGCCTCTTGAGACTGTGCTGCTAATTCGTTTTCGTATTGACGGTGTGCTGCGCGAAGTTATGAAGCTACCTAAAAGTATCGAACCTGCCCTTGTGAGTCGTATTAAGATTTTGTCTGAACTCAAGATCGACGAACATCGCGTACCGCAAGATGGTCAGTTTGGTGTTAATGTATCGGGCAAAGAGGTCGATCTTCGTATCGCAATTAGCCCTGTTATATGGGGTGAGCAGGTAGTAATTCGTCTCTTGGACAAAACAGGTAACACATTTGATCTTGAAGAGATGGGGTATGCAGGGCGTGCACTACGAACAATTCGCAAAGGTGTTCATCGACCAAACGGCATGGTGTTAACCTCTGGACCAACAGGCTCGGGTAAGTCAACAAGCCTCTACGCGCTTATCAAGGAGATTAAAGACGAGTCAATCAACATTGTCACGCTTGAAGATCCTGTCGAGTACAAAATGAGTGGTGTGAATCAGATCCAGGTCAATGCCGAAGTAGGGCTGACATTTGCCAACGGTTTGCGCTCTATTCTGCGTCAAGATCCAGATGTGGTGATGGTGGGTGAGATTCGTGATGCCGAGACAGCAAATTTGGCTGTGCAGGCTGCACTTACAGGCCACTTAGTATTTAGCACCCTGCATACCAACTCTGCCGCAGGCGTGCTGCCGCGTCTTCTGGATATGGGCATTGAGCCTTTCTTAATCGCGAGTACAGTCAATACGGTGATTGGTCAGCGTCTTGTGCGTCGTATTGCTAAAAAGCGTGATATTTACCAATCGACTGCTATTGAGACACAAAATATTACTTCGACAATCGGCCATTTGCTACCAAAAACAAAAGAAGAAGTGGCGCAGGTATCCGAAGATTTGGGGCACGAAAGTTTACCGCTGGCAAATCAAGCAAGCTACGATCTTGCGATGGGTAAAGATACCCAGGTGACACCAGGCGGCTATAGCGGTCGCGCAGGACTGTACGAAGTGATGGATATTACCGAAGAGATACAAAAGCTTATTACTACACAGGCGACGAGTGCCGAGATTCAGCGCACGGCAGTCGCCCAGGGTATGGTGACGATGCGGCAGGATGGATATCTCAAGGCACTGAGTGGCCTGACAACATTAGAAGAAGTAAATCGAGTTACTGTATAAGGCAAAAGGAGAGTATTATGACAAATCAAGAATTACGAATCGAAATGTTGCTAGAAGAAGTTGTGCGCAAGAAAGCGTCTGACCTTCATATTCAGGTTGATTTGCCTCCGATGTTGCGTGTTGACGGCTCATTGGTTCCTGTAGCGGGTACGGATAAACTCGATGAAGCTGCGGTGGAGCGGTTAATTTTTGCTATTCTTGATGACGACCAGCGTCAGGTATTGATGAAAGACAAAGAATTTGACTTTAGCTTTGCATTCGGTACACTTGGGCGTTTTCGTGTTAACGCATTTCACGAGCGCGGTAATCTAGCTGCGGCGCTGCGTCTCATTCCAAATGAGATCAAGTCTGTAACAGAGCTTGGTATGCCGCCTGTTGTGATGAACTTTGCCGAATACCCTAGGGGACTTGTGCTTGTGACAGGACCGACAGGGTCTGGTAAGTCAACGACACTTGCGGCGATTGTCGACAAGATCAATAGCGAGCGCTCGCATCATATTATTACTATCGAAGACCCGATTGAGTTTACACATAAATCCAAAAAATCAGTAGTAGTACAGCGTGAAATTCACTACGACACCTATAGTTTCTCGGCCGCACTGCGTAGTTCGCTGCGTCAAGATCCAGATGTAGTGTTAATCGGTGAGATGCGTGACCTCGAGACAATTAGTGCGGCGATTACGATTGCAGAGACAGGCCACTTGGTGTTTGCAACGCTACACACCAACTCCGCAGCGCAGTCTATCGATCGTATGATCGACGTGTTCCCGCCGCACCAGCAGCCGCAAATCCGTTCGCAGCTTGCTAATATCTTGATGGCAATTTGTTCGCAGCGTTTGGTGCCGTCCATTGGTGGCGGGCGCGTGGTGGCCGCCGAGGTATTGGTAGCAAACTCTGCGGTGCGCAATATCATCCGTGAAGGAAAAAGCCATCAGCTTGACGCGGTGATTCAGACGGGAGCCGAGCTTGGTATGCAGACAATGGATCGCACACTGGCGGGTCTTGTACAGGCAGGTACGATTACCTATGATGAAGCACGTAATTATGCGGTTGACGTGGGTGAATTTGAAAGGATAGTAAGGGGATAGATCATGCAGCGATTTGTATATTCCGCCAAAGACGAGCAAACCCAAAAGGTTGTCAAATCTGTTGTACAGGCAGAGTCTGAGCGTGATGCGGCGAAATTGCTGATTGCACAAGGGCTTTCTCCTCTCAATATTCAGGAAGAGGCCGATGGCAATATCATAACGCGACTGACACAGCGCATCTCGAGTAAAGACAAAGTTACGTTCACAAGGTCTCTCGCGACTCTCATTGAAGCCGGTCTGCCTCTTTCTCAAAGCCTTCACACTATCGTGGAGCAAACCCAAAATCCCAAGATGCGCCAAGTGGTGCAGGATATCATCGTGTCAGTGGAAGGTGGCCATTCGCTCGGTGATTCATTTGCGAAGCATCCGCAGGTATTCGATCGAGTCTACTTGGCGCTTATTCGGGCGGGTGAAATCTCTGGTACGCTTGACAAGGCACTGCGCCGCATTGCGGATCAGTTGGAAAAAGACGCCGAAACAATGCGCAAGGTACGCGGGGCAATGTATTATCCGGGTATTGTGCTGATTGTTATTGTTGCCGTAGTGGTATTTATGATGGTTACTATTGTGCCGCAGGTATCAAAGCTATATGACGGTTTGGGCAAAGACTTACCGTTTTTGACAGCCGCACTTGTAGCAGCTTCTTCATTTATTGTGAAATTTTGGTGGGCGGTTCTGTTGGCTCTCGGCGCGGGCATCTATTTTTTGCGTCAATACCTCCAGACGGAATCAGGCATTCGTCTTGCCGATAGGCTCAAGCTCAATATGCCGCTTATCAAAAACCTCTTTCGTAAACTCTACATGGCGCGTTTTACGCGCACAGGTGAGACGCTGTTAAGTACAGGTGTGCCAATGCTTGACATGCTTAATATCGCAGGCGAGGCAGTCAACAATACCTTTGTCGCAGAGAGTATTCATAATGCAGAAGAACAGGTCAAGGGTGGTGTTGCACTGTCAAAAGCTATCAAGGATCAAGACTATATTGACCTTCTTATTCCACAGATGATTAGTATTGGCGAGCAGTCTGGTCAGATCGACGCCATGATGGGTAAGGTGGCGAAAGTCTACGAAGATGAGCTTGACGAGCAAATCAAGGCTATATCTACAACGATTGAACCTATTTTGATGGTGGTTATGGCTGTTTTTGCTGGTGGTATTGTCATGGCGATCTTGTTCCCAATTTACAGCCTCGTCAGCGTGACTGGCGGCAATCTCTAATTGCTATAGACAATGAGGGTGCGCGTGCGCTATGATAGGCGTAAGCGCTATCCGCGCAAAGGAAATAAACTAACAGATTCATACGAAAGGTGGAAAATTCATATGAATAAAGTACACAAACAGCAAGATGAAGGATTTACCATCATCGAAGTTGTGCTCGTGCTTGCTATTGCTGCATTGATCCTTCTGATGGTGTTCTTGGCTTTGCCTGCACTTCAGCGTGGACAGCGTGATACGCAGCGCAAAAACGACGTGAGTCGTCTGCAGTCATCGCTCAACAACTATAAGTCTGGTGCGCGTGGGCAACTGCCTACTAGCAGTGACCTAACGAACGATAGCTACCTTTCGAAGTATCTTCGCAAGGGTAACGATACATTTGCCGATCCGTCTGGCGACAACTATCGACTAGTCCAAATTACGACTAATGGTACTGTTCCTGCATGGAGTGAGGATATTACAGAAAATATCTACTTCAGCAAGGGTGGAACTTGTGGTGACGGTCAAACTCCGACTGCTCCAAACAGTGAAGGCTCTCGACGCATGAATCTCGTCAAACCTCTTGAAGGTGGTGGCGTGCAGTGTGTTGAGGTATAATCCTCGGGTAGCAATCGCACATCAAAAACCCAGTATCCCTCGTGATACTGGGTTTTTCTTTTGCTGTAAAATAGCGTATCATAGAGCTTATGATTGATATAGTAGTGATTGTCTCGTTGTTTGTAGTTGGGGCTGCTTTGGGAAGTTTTGCGGCCGCACAAGTCTGGAGGCTTCGTGTCGCGCAATTGGCTGACGATAAAAAACATGGAATAAAAATTGCGCCTACAGAGGCTACAGAAGTAAAGGCTATTAGCAACAAGAAACACGGCACAACGACTGATCGGTCGGTCTGCTTGCACTGCGAGCGGCAATTAGCGTGGTACGATCTTATCCCTGTCGTTAGCTGGATGGCGACCAGGGGTAAGTGTCGTACCTGCAAAAAGCCTATTGGCAAAATGGAGATATGTGCTGAGCTGGGTCTTGGCGCGGTATTTGTCGTCTCGTATCTCGTGTGGCCGTACAGCTTCGACGGGCAGGGAGTGGCTTTTCTACTCATTTGGCTTATCATACTTGTGCTGCTTGCAATCCATTGGATGTATGACGCAAAGTGGTTTTTGCTGCTTGATCGCATCACAATCGTCATATTGTTGCTTGCGGTGCTATATCTTGCCATAGGTTTTGCTCAAACTGCACAGCCTCTCTGGGGAGATAAACTGATTACAATTGCCATCACGCTTGCCGTACTGCCAGGATTTTACGGCCTGCTGTATGTGGTATCTAGAGGGGGCTGGATAGGGTTTGGCGACGTGAAGCTACTTGTACCTATGGCATTGATGTTGCCGCGCTGGGAGTATGGAGTGTTATTAATATTTCTTGCCAATCTTATTGGCTGTGTTGTATTGATTCCGGCAATGCTTGCCAAAAAAGTTACCCGTACGACGCGAGTGCCATTTGGGCCATTCCTTATCCTTGCGTTCATCATAACGTTTCTTTTTGGAGCTCAGCTGCTAAATGTGTATTTTAGTGCGATTTTGTTCTAAAAAATAACAACGCTTATGCTATAATCAGAGACAAATGGGTAGTAGATTTTCACGCGGGTTTACGATTATTGAGGTAATGCTCTTTCTGGCAATTACCGGGCTGTTGCTTGCGGGTATTTTGGCTAGTACATCAAACTCATTAAATCAGCAGCATTACCGCGATGGTGTTGAAGCAACTCGCAACAAGCTTAGCGTTCAATTTACAAAAGTATATAGCTTGACGAACGACAATACGGCTTCTGGGAGCGGTAATGAAGATCCTTGCGGATCTGGTGCGCCAGTCTCACGGGGGACGTCAAGCTGTTTTTATGTGGGTCGTTTGATTCGCATTGAACCTGATGGACAAAAGTCGCGTTTGCGCATTTCACCTGTTGTTGCGCAGCCAATAGCGGGGGCAGGCCAGCGATTCGGTAGTCAGCAGGGCGCTGCATCTGCGACGGAAGGCGATCTGACAACGCAATATACTATCAAGCGCCATGATAGTAACGCCAGCCTAATAGAAGACGATGAGATCGATTGGGGGCTTGCAGCAGTGAGCCCAGGCACAAACGACATGATGGCCATTGAGCTTCTTGTGCTACGCTCGCCAGTTAATGGCACCGTTCAGACGTATAATCTTCTTGCGGGTGAGTCAACTGCACCAAACTATACCAATCTAAACGATCGTATTAATCTCAGCCATATGGAAAGCGTGAAATTTTGTCTTGCCGATTTGCTTGGTGGGATTGATCCATCCGAACGTATGGCGATTATCGTACACAAGGCCGCAACAACATCCAGCAACGTAGAGACGCGCCTCAACAAAGAAGACGGGAGTCCGGAATGTTAGTTCGAAGACAAGCTGGAGATACTCTCATTGAAGTCTTGTTAGCAATTGCAATTTTTAGTGCGATTGTGATTGGTGCGATCGCCATCATGAATCAAGGTATTTCTTCCGCACAGAACGCACTAGAGATAAATCTCGTGCGCAACCAAATCGATACGCAGGCGGAGCTGCTGAGACACCTTAATAATGCCAAGCTAACTTCTATTGGACGCAACACAACCACCGATTCACAGGAGTGGGATCGACTTGCAGGGCGCGCTGATCCTGCTGCTCAAAGCTATGATCTTATTAGTGTATTTAATTGCAATGGCGTGGCAAATTGCCGTACAAACTCAAGCCAGGTACGCCCTTGTGAGCCTGCATCGCTGCCGGACCATGCATTCTTTATTGATCCAAAGAGCGGGTTAGTTCAGGGTAAGGAACGTATCGAAGCGTCTGAGACGTTTGCACAGATTCAAACAGGAACTGGTGCGGTATCCTCTTTGTCTAATATGATATGGATACAGGCAGTAAATGGAGGCGGTGATGCACTATCGCTTACGCGTTATTATGATTTTCATGTGCGAGCATGCTGGGACTCACCTGGTTCGGGTGGCGGACTCATGAAACTCGGCACGATTGTGAGGCTATATGTACCACGATAAACAACACACTAAGAGGCAAAAAGGCTTCACATTGATTGAGCTGATGCTTTCCGTAGGATTTATTGGATCACTGCTCATGGTGATTGCATTAATCATTATCCAGATTATGGGTATATACAACAAGGGTCTTACGCTCAAAAGTGTCAATGAAGTGTCGCGTATCGTCGTGAGGGATATTCAGCAGAGTATTTCGGGGTCGGATTTTTTCAAAATTCAATATATTGACGATACGACAAATCAACCAGTTGATGCTGTAACGCTCAAACAGGCTAGTGAAAAAACAGTCGATTACTACGTGAATGATGCGGGTGGACGTCTGTGTACAGGTGTGTACTCTTACGCATGGAATACTGGCGGCGCGCTAAAAGCGTATCGAGGCAGTCTATTTGGGGGTTCGGGGACAGAAACATACAAGCGTCAAAGTAACACAACTGCGCCGCTGGGAGGCTATCCGCTACAATTCGTAGAACGCACACTAACAGATGGCAGCACGCAAAAAATTCCAGTGCGTTTTGTTAAAAAGCGTGACACGACCAAATCACTCTGTCGTGTCGAGGGCAGTGGCGCTACTGAGCAAGATATCAATAGGTTTAGTAGTATGCTGGGCAGTGAAAAAGATTATTTGAATGTGTTTGGTTCTGGCAACGATGAATTGGTGCTCTATAGTTTTGGAGTAACAACGCCACTCAAGCCAACTACAGATGAAAAGTCTGATGATATTACGGCAATATCAACGTTTTACCATGTTTCAATGGTTTTAGGGACGCAAAATGGTGATGAAAACGATGAGGATGGCTTGATCGCATCGAGCCAGTCCTGCAAGCCGCCATCAGAGGCCGAGCAGAATGAAAGTGAGTATTGTGCGGTGAATAAGTTGGAATTTGTAGCAAGGACAGGCAGAATAGGAAATTAGTGGTATGATAGAAGCAAAAGGGGGAATGATGAGGTATCAAAATAGACATACGCAACAGGGGGCAGTATCACTGTTCGTGGTGATATTCACCGCATTGCTGTTTACCGCTATTACGATCGGCTTTACTGTCTTGATGCTGTCTGATCAGCAGCAAGCAACAGACAATGACCTGGCGCAGAGTGCACTCGACTCGGCAAATGCTGGCACAGAAGATGCAAAACGTGTCCTCGCGCAGTATGCCGACTGCCAGGAGAGGGCAACGGTGACACAAGGCAACGCTCAGGATCAAGAGAAGTGTCGAAGGATCGCTAGTGCTATTAGCGGACCAACTGCCAACTGTGATACTGTGAGCCGTGCGTTGGGGACGGGTGAGTCTGGTGAGCGCAAGATCCAACAGTCCGAGGGAGATAGCGCTCTTCAACAGGCATATACATGTGTGAAAATCACCCCCGATACACAAACATATGTTGGCAAAACCCGCAATGAGGGTGATATACGATTCATCCCTCTTAAAACAGACGGTGCGGCATTTAGCACTGTTCGTATCAGGTGGCTTGCACCAAGCGATATGAACCTTGCGAATGGTGATTCTCCAGAGTTTCGACCGATTGATCCACCAGCTGGTCTAAGCGAACAGGAAAAGCTTGATTACGTCGCGTTTCCAAGTAAAAAGGATTGGCAGGCGAGCAAGCGAGGCTCTGTGCTGCGAGTTGGTTCGGTCCAGTACCATCCTGGCGCGGTCAATCTCGATGAGATTGACGCCAATGCGCGAGCTGCATTTTTGTACCCAAGCGATCGCGGTCGTGTGACAAGTGGTAGCCCTATTGATATGGCGGTAGAGGATTTGCATCGTCCATTGACTGCTCCAAACCAAAATGACCTTGATGCAAAAACGGTCAATTATCCTGTTCAGGTGCGCTGTCAGCAGGCTGCTGAGTATATGTGCGAAACATATCTTCGTTTACCAAATGCAGGGGATGTATCGGTATTTAGCTATCTTACTCTTGCATCAGTCTACCGTGAAACAAGTTTTGAGATTACACTACTTGACGACCGTGGTCAGCCAGTTTTGTTTAGAAATGTTCAGCCAGAAGTAGATGTGACAGGGCGTGCAAATAACGTATTTCGCCGTCTCGTATCGCGTGTTGAATCGGCTGATGCCAGCGAGGCGCCATATCCGCGCGCAGCCGTTGGTGCAGGCAGTGATGTGTGTAAAGACTTCCTTGTAACGGACGATCCAGATGACTATTATACGGGAGCACCTACGCCACCATGTGTAGATATTCGTAACCCAGAGACCGTCACTCCATAGTGTTCAAAATTTAACACTTTAGTGAATAAAATTACCGTCCTCGCTTGGACGGTAATTTTATTCACTGTGGAATTTTTCGTGTATTTCGCGCAGATGTTCATCGGTGACATGTGTATAGACTTGTGTTGTACTGATATCTGCATGACCAAGCATCGTCTGGACGCTGCGGATATCCGCACCATTCATCAGAAGGTCAGTCGCAAAACTATGACGCATGGTGTGGGGGCTGACATGCTTGGTGATGCCGGCAAGTCGTGCATAGTTGCTGATCATGCGTTGTACACTGCGTGCGGTGAGTCGTCGATATTCACCAGTAGTATCGGGCGTTCCTGCGTTTCGGCTATAACTAAGAAAGAGTGGTGCAAGGCTGTCGGTGCGCACATCGAGATAGCTTTCGACATGTTCTGCGGCGGTATCGCTAATGAATACGGGGCGATCTTTCTGTCCTTTGCCGCGTACCATAAACTCGCGCCTGACTGTATTGATGTGATCTCTGTTGAGATTGATGAGTTCGGACACGCGCAGCCCGCTCGAAAAAAGTAGCTCCAGGATTGCTCGGTCGCGCAGTCCGCTTTCGCTTGTTGTGTTTACGGCACTTCTCAGTCGCTCAATCTCGTCGAAATGCAAAAAAGTAACTTGTTTACGGGATGTTTTTGGTAGTTCAATCTTGTTGGGCGGGAGGGACTCAATATCTCGCTTGGAGAGATACTGCAAAAAGCCTCGCAGGGCAATGAGGTGATAGCTTTGGGTGTTGACTGACAAACGCTCTTTGTTGTCGTTTTCATAACGATTGAGCCAAAGTCTATATTTACGCAACATATCTGGAGTAATTTCTCCGACAAGTATGTCACCAGCAAAATCAACAAACCGCGAAAGATAGTGGCGGTAGTTTTCGGCTGTTTTGCTACTGCGTCCGCCTTCAACCTCAAGCGATTCTATGAAATCGTACATCAGCGAGGAGAAATATGTATCGTCCTTTTCCATTCTTTCTAGTATAGGCTATACTAGACCGTAGGAGAAGTTAACAAAGGAGAATACGTGGCAGATAATACCCACATTCAACATACACTAGTAGTTTTCAAGCCAGATGCCGTGCAGCGCGGTATTGTTGGCGAAATCTTGACGCGTTTTGAGCGAGTTGGACTCAAGATTATTGCGACTAAGATGATTGCACCAGATCGTGATCACTATTTTAAACACTACGAAGAAATTGGCAAAATGGTGACACGTCGTGGCGACAAAGCATTCAAAGTGACGCTTGATTTTATGAATCAGGGTCCTGTGATTGCGATTGTGCTTGAGGGTGTTGACTCTGTGGCGCAGGTTCGCAAGATGGTTGGTGGTACTGAGCCGTTTTCTGCTGCACCCGGTACGATTCGCGGCGATTATTCACACATGAGCTTTGGGTATGCCGATGACGAAGGCAAGGGGATTCCAAATCTTATCCATGCCAGCGGCGACCCAGAAGAGGCAGAGCAAGAGATTTCGCATTGGTTTAGCGATGCCGAGCTCTACAGCTATGAGCGTGTCAACGAAAAATTTGTGCGCTAAGCGTAGAGTCGCATTTCATGAAGAAAGCGGCCTCGTCATCAGAGGTCGTTTTTGATATACTGAAATAGTCGCCAATCCCGAGGGGCAACGATGCGCAGCATCGGCTTTAGAGGAAGGGCTCTGTAGTTGGAATTCACTTCTCACTACAGACGGAGGGGCAAGCCCCTACTAGGACTATCTGCCCCTGTAGTTCAATGGATAGAACAGCTCCGTCCTAAGGTGTCGATCTACGTTCGAATCGTAGCGGGGGTACCAAAATGAAGCAAAAAGATGGGTATATTTAGGAAAAAGCAGCCAGAAACCAGCGATGTCGCTGATAAATCCTTTGACGGACAGCGTGCCGACGAAGAGGTGATTTTGGTGTTTCGTCGCCATATGATTGCGATGCGCAAGGGCTTCTATATGTTACTGATTCCCTTTGCACTCAGTGCGATTCCACCACTCATCTGGCAAACACAACTTGAGCTTTTTTTGCTGCCGATTGGTGGGCTGGTTTTAGGGTTATTATTATTTTCTTACCAGTTTCTTATGTGGTACTTTACCGTGTTTATCCTCACAAATCAGCGACTGCGCCAAGTTACGCAACATGGATTTTTTGGTAGCGATGTCGTAGAGCTTAAATTGTCAAAGATACACAACATAAGCTATAATATACCAGGAATGAGTGGAGAGCTCTTTGGGTTTGGCACTATCGTGATTCAAACCTATGTAGGGGATCTTACGATTCGCAATGCGGAGCATCCACAAAAGATTTATAATCTTCTGCAAGATGCAGTAGACGCTATAGAACAGCGGGGAGCTAATGAAGAAAATTACATCGAAGCTGAAGCGGTCGAACAAACAAGAGAAGCCGACGCGGATAACTAACGAAACGGTTGCCGAACATCGCGAGCGAATTCTAGCTGAAGGTCGTCGTTTTAAATATCCGGTACAATATACCAAGCATCGGCTTGTGTTTACCGCCTTTGCAATTGGCTTTGCTGTCGTGATAGTGTTTTTGCTGGTGTCGTGGTGGCAGCTTTATAAAGCACAGACGACAGATGCTTTTTATTATCGCGTAACACGTGTAGTACCGCTTCCCGTGGCGCAAGTCGACGGTGCGTACGTGAAGTATGGCGACTACCTCTTGAACTACAAAATGTCTGAAACATATCTCAATACGGCCGAAAAGGCCAATGAAGCGCAATATGCAGGCGGCGGTAGTAATAAGAGTTTATATGATTTTTATAAAGCACAGGCTATGGAAAATGCCGTAACCGACACGTATGCGCAGAAGCTTGCAAATCAGTATAGTATTACTATATCTGATCAGCAAATCGATCAAGCCATTAAGGCGCTTATTCAAACATCATCCGGTCAGGCAGCAATTAGCCAGGAGGTTATCGATCGTTCTGTCGAGCAGCTGTATGGCTTATCGCCAGCCGAGAACAGGTATTACCTGCGAGAGAGCATGCTGCGCCAGGCTGTTGCGTATCACGTTGACGCCTCTGCACGCAAAACATCAGATGACATCAAGCAGATATTAGCAAAGCAGGCGTCAACACCTTTCGAGGAGATTGCGGCAAAGTATGGCAATCCTGCCAATGGTATACAGGTACTGTCGTCTGGTTGGGTAAAAAAAGATAACAAAGACGGCGGCCTGGCTGCTGCTGCAGCAAAACTAAAAAAAGATGAGGTATCCGGGCCAATCAAGCCGCTTAGCGGAGATGGCTATTACTTTGTGAAGTTGATTGATACGAATAAAGACGGTGAAATTAACTATCAGTTTATCAAAGTCCCGCTCAAACAGTTCAAGCAGCAGATCGAAACACTGAAAAAAGAAAACAAGATCCATTATTTTATTGATATTCCATCCCAACAGGCACAACAAGTTCACGCTAAATAAGGAGGTTTTGCTATGACATATTTACTACCAAATCTTGGATACGACTATGATGCTTTGTCGCGTAGTATTAGCAAAGAGATTATGGAGTTGCATCATACTAAGCACCATCAAGCATATGTCGACAAGTTAAATGCAGCACTAAAGGAGCAAGATGAGCCAAGTTCTATTGAGCATATTCTGCGTTCGCTTGATGTGTTGCCTGATTCTGTGCGTACAGCGGTACGCAATAACGGTGGCGGTCATTATAACCATACCTTTTTCTGGGAGAGTATGAGTCCGCGTGGTGGCGGACAACCTAGTGGTGATTTGGCTAGTGCGCTTGTTGAGAAGTACGGTAGTTTTCAGGATTTTATTGATACATTTAGCGCTCAGGCTGCAGGGCTTTTCGGCAGTGGTTGGGTTTGGCTGCAGCCAAACCTTGAGCTTCTGTCGCTACCAAATCAGGATAATCCGATCATGCAGGGTGGAGAGGTCCCGATACTTGGGCTTGATGTATGGGAGCATGCCTATTATCTGGATTATCGCAATGTTCGCGCCGACTATATCAAGGCGTGGTGGGACATCGTAGATTGGCCTACTGTTGAGCAGCGATACGAACAAAGCCGTCGGCAAAGCTAAGAAGTACTTTCAGTGGAGTGAGGGTCCTATGAGCTATGATGAATCGTCATACTATTGTCTTCGTTATATTCGTATTCATCTGCTGGTGTT
This sequence comes from Candidatus Saccharimonadota bacterium, assembly GCA_027492635.1. Classification (GTDB taxonomy): domain Bacteria; phylum Patescibacteriota; class Saccharimonadia; order Saccharimonadales; family Saccharimonadaceae; genus Mycosynbacter. The sequence goes on along the minus strand of JAPUEH010000009.1, from coordinate 35,483 downwards.
GTGAGCTGCCTATCAATTTCAGGCGAAGCTTGATATGCGGCAGGCTGTTCTACTGCCAGAGGAGGCTCGTATGACTCGTTGTTGGCGGCGTATTCGATATCTTGAGTTGCCGCTGAGGTTTGTACTTCCGCGTAAGTATAGGGCTGTGACGCCTCACTTGTAGGTATATCAGCGACTTGCTGTTGGCTGAGCTCTGTTGCAGTTGCTGCCTGTTGTGCAAGCGGCATTGGGGTTGCATCCCATATGTCATTCGAGGGTTCTTCTAGGGTCGTTGTGTGCTCTGGTTCGGTGGTACCGACCAATTGTTGACCTTGGTAGGGGGTTGTCATGTATGATGCCGGTGCGATGTAGTCGGGCTGAGTATTTGGATAGGTGAGTGGAGTTGGTGGCTGATAGGCACCTGCTCCTCCTTCGCTAATGTCAGGCGTCATAGGTGCGAAATCGTCTATAACTGATTGATAACCTAGGGCATCTTGGGATTGTCGGCGTTTTTTCCAAATCAAAAACCCGACGATACTGCCGATTAAGAGAAGAAAAAGAAATGTTCCGGCTACTATTGCGCCTAGGCGGCTCGAATTAGCTGTCGTTTGCGGTGTAGCTGATATATCGACAGCTACCACTTGCGTATCGGGTGCTTTGCCGGGCTGTATATCGAGTTTCTTAACTGTAAATTTCTGCTCTTCGGAAATAGCATCTTTTGTAAAAGTGAACGTGTAATCACCAGGCTTTAGCGAAAGAGCGACCTCGCCTTTGTCGCTTGTCGTATATGATTCATCAAAGCCCGTAAGTTGAACCTTCCCTTTTGCGATGGGTTGCCGATTATGAGAGATGCGCAGTAGGACAGGGTAGGCTTTGGTTGTAAAGCTGCCTTTTTGCGTTACTGTTGCTGAGTCGTCAGAGGTAATGGTGATTGTATAAAAATATTGTACACCGAGCTGCAGTTTGGCTATCTTTGTTTGCGATTCCAAACCAGCCTCGTCATTTGTTACGACGGCCTTGTTATCTAGCTTGTCTGCGCTAGTGCCATAGGCAAGTGAGCTTGTCTTCATTTTTTTGTTTGATTGCCAGGTGATAGCGGCGGTATCATAACTTGGTATAACACTGATGTCTTTTATGGCAAGTTCTTCTGGTGGTTTTGCTTCTTGCTGCTCAGTCGGCTGAGTGGGTATGCTTGTGTTTGGTGTGGCTGGGGTGGGCGTGGGCGTAGCGGCTGGCTGGCGTGGCGCCGCGGGGGTCGTTGGTTTTGTTGGCGTAGGTGTAGGAGCTGGTGTTGTACAATTGGGCGGTGTACCAACTTGCCCAGTAGGACATGTTGGCGGCGGCGGGGTAGTACAATTGGGCGGTGTACCTATTTGTCCAGCGGGACAGGTAGGTGCCGCAATCGTGTAGGTACTGGGAGTTTTTGTGACAGTGTGTCCGCCAAGAAAAGTTGACGTGAAGTCTAAAACGGCTGGGCCTGGCTTGAGGGTACGGAATTTTATGGCAAAGAGTTTTTTGTTGTCGATACCTGCACTGACGCCAAATATTGTGTTGGTAAAAGATACGGTTTGCTGCGCAGGTGTGCTAGTGAGTGTTGCAGCGGGTATGGCGCTGCTTGTTTTGTTTACCTCTACAACGGCAAGAGAGTCCCCTGGATACTTTACGACGACATTGGTTGACGGTGCACCGAAGTTGGAGGGTGCTGTGCCATAAATGTCTACTATAAACTCTTGGCCTTGAGTGAAGTTTCCACTGCCGGGATTAAAGTAGAGACCCGCTGGCGCCGCTTGGAGCGGTGTGGTCATGACGATATAAAGAAAGCCAGTAAAACCGATAAAGATAGGCAGTGCTAACTTGAGAAAATGTTTCATTATTTATTTTTATTATGCTTATTCGTAAGTATAGTGTAACAGATTATGAAGTTCATGAGAAGACAATCAAGATAGAAATAGACCCACCGAAAGGTGAGTCTATTTCTATGGCGCGCCCGACCGGATTCGAACCGGCGATCTCCTCCGTGACAGGGAGGCGTGATAGGCCAACTTCACTACGAGCGCAGAACTTAAATAATCATAGCAAATAAATTACCGTAGTGCAAGAGGTGGATATGATACAATGGAGATTGTTAAAGAGCTTGCCGCTGTAGCTCAGCTGGTAGAGCGGCGCTTTCGTAAAGCGTAGGTCACCGGTTCAAATCCGGTCAGCGGCTCCATGACATCGAAAATGTCTAGAAATATGATCTGTCACTCAAATTACCTCTTTGCCACGAGAGATAATCCATAGGCAGCGCATCATGATATACTAGAAGTTGAACTATGCGAGATACGATTACCACCACCATAAAGCATATTGCGAAAGATCGTGCTATGCTGGCTATTTTTGCAACACTTATTGTTGGTTGTCTTGTTGCGGCGGTCTACTTTGCTATTCGTATCAAAGTATCGGAAATACAGGTTGTTACGCGGTATAACTCTTACGGAGGGGTGAATTTCTATACTGACCAATGGTTTTATGCCATATCCTATGTAGCGTTTTTTGTGATGGTGGCGATTGCTCACACGGCTATCGGAGCCAAGCTGTATGTCTTAAAGGGCCGTCGCTTTGCACTGTACTTTGGATGGTTTTCTCTTGGCATGGTAGTGCTCGGTGTAGCTAACTTTTTACGAATCGTTAACGTGGCATTTCCGCTGTAGGTACCATGCCTCCATCGCTTGAACTTCCTCTTGGCAAACGCACGAAAAAATACCGCTTTTTCGAGATGCTACCAGGTGTCTTGAGCCTTACGGTATTACTGCTGCTATTTGTGTTATCCTGGATCAATGCCGCGCTTGCGAGCGCCTATTTGTTGATTATTATTTTAGCAGCGCTAGTTCGTGCGGTTGTGATTGCTACTCATACTATACGAGGGTTTCGCTATATTACCGCGGCACAAAAAGTCAGTTGGCATCGACGTTTGCTCGACCTTGAGGACCCGGCCAGTAGTCTCGGCCATGAAGAAACCCGTAAGACAACTCAATTTGGTCAATCGACGCATATTCGCAACTTACGGATAGTAGCTGCGGATCCCTCATCATTCCCCAAGCCGTCACAGCTTCGCCATGCGGTGATTGTGGCGGCATACAATGAGTCCCTTGAGGTCATTGAGCCGACAATCAGATCTCTTCTTCATACGACTATCGATAATAGCCAATTGATTATCGTGTTTGCCTATGAGCAGCGAGGGGGAGAGGGTATCAAGAAAGTAGCCAAGACACTTGAGAAGCGTTATGGTGCACAGTTTGGGGCTTTTTACACCGTCGAACACCCAGCCGATATGCCTGATGAAGTGATTGGCAAGGGCGGCAATATTACCTACGCGGGCCAGTTTCTCGCAAAGACACTCCGTCGCCAAAAGGTTAATTTTGACGATGTGATTGTCACGACGCTAGACTGCGACAACCGCCCGCATGCCGGCTATTTTGACTATGTATCCTATGAATATATCGTTCACCCAGATCGCCAGCGCTTATCTTATCAGCCTGTATCACTTTTTCTCAACAACATTTGGGATGTACCTGCCCCTATGCGTGTTATTGCTACGGGTAACTCATTCTGGAATATCATTTCATCAATGCGGCCCGCCAAACTGCGCAACTTTGCCTCGCATTCGCAGCCGCTGTCTGCGCTAGATGGGATGGATTTTTGGAGTAAGCGCTCAATCGTTGAGGATGGCCATCAGTTTTGGCGGAGCTACTTCTACTTCAAGGGTGACTACGCGGTCACACCTATCTACGTGCCTATTTATCAGGATGCGGTACTCTCGGACACCTACAAAAAAACGCTCTTTGCGCAGTTTAAACAACTTAGACGCTGGGCATACGGGGCATCTGACGTACCATATGTAGCAGTGCGCGTGTTTACAAAAAAACGACAGGTGCCTTTCGGTGATTCAATAATTAAATTTTGGGAGCTGCTCGATGGCCATGTAACCCTTGCGACTGTTTCGATTATGATTGCACTTGGTGGGTGGGTGCCATTGTTGTTTAGCCCGGAGTCGGCTCGTAGCGTACCTGCGCATCAGTTACCTGTGGTGATTAGTAGCTTGCAGCAAATTGCGCTCATAGGTCTATGTATCTCCATATTCCTGTCATTTAAGATGCTTCCACCGCGACCAGAACGTTATAAGCGGCGTCGAACATTGCTTATGGTAGCACAGTGGCTATTGATGCCGATGACTTCAATTTTGTATGGTGCCATGTCGGCATTAAATGCCCAGATGCACCTACTTTTTGGTAGGTATCTAGACAAATTTGACGTGACAGAAAAAGCAACCGTCACAGAGATTGCTCGTGAGCAGGGGATTCGTCGGCATTGGTGGCAGTGGTGGAAGGCCTCCCGCGGCGTCGGATCGAAGCGATAAGTCCGTGAGTAACGCCATACTGTAGTCCGCACGCTGCATCGTAGTGTGTCACTACTCTGTGCGTCTCTTCTGCAATGGCTGCGGGAGTGAGCGGGCTAGTGATATCATACTTTTGTATAAGGTGTAGTTCGACAGTGCGCGCAAGCTCATAGCTGTGGGTTCCGGCTTGCGTGAGGTGTGCAATAGACTTATGAATACTTGCCGTCAGCTTGCCTATCGAAAACATACCGGTGGATTGTTTGCCATAGATGATAGCCATATCTTCAAGTGAAGGACGCTCATAGGTGGTGAATGTTCGCTTGCAGTTTGGACAGTGCCGCCGCCGCCATACTTGGGTGGCTTTTTTGTGTGGTCTAGAGTTGGGTGTTTGTGTCTTTTTGTGTAAACAATATATACATATCATGTCTATATATTGTCATATGGCTATTAAAAAAGCTAGTGGAAAACATATGCGGGATTGTGGGAAAATGCTTATTCAAGTCTCCATACTTATTTTTCTCGACCGTTCCACGCCTGTTATTTTTGCTTCTGGCTAAAAATAAGCAGGGTTGCTCTTCGCTTTTAGTCTTCGAAAAACAAGTATAGAGGCTTGAATTATTCCAACGAAAAACCACCAGACCTCGCATCTGGTGGTAAAAAGTCCGTTTGATATATAACGCGACTATTTTTTGTGTTGTTTATGCACGGCTGCCCAGGTAATGTCATATTCAAAACCTAGTTGAAATGTAGCCAATGCAGATGGCTGTTGTGTTTGTTTTGTATTACTTACGTTAGCCATGTTTACAATATAGCATAAGCGAAATGTTTTGTCAACATATTTTTTGTCGCGCAATATATCATATATGACTTAAACAGGGGTTGAAAAGCTATAGAATAATGTGGAAAAATGTCCCGAGACTGTGGGGAGGTGTGCTATACTGGCTGAAATATGAATGATCACGCTCCAACTACAGAACAGTCGGCTCCGACAAATCCGCCAGAATTTGTTCCACGTGATAGCAGCGTCGTAGCGCAGTCATCATCTGGTGACAAGACAGGAGTACCACTCAAATGGATTATCCTTATGATAGTGTGGCCAGTCCCTATGCTGCTTCTGTCTGTAGTTCTATATGCGCTTCTGGCATTTATGTTTGGGCAAGTAGAGCCGGAGGAGGGTGCGCTATTTGCTGACGCATCGGCATTTCGGGTTGGGATGAATGTGTTTTTGTTTCTTGTAGGTGCAGCGACGGTACTACTTGGTCCGATATCTTTTGTCACGGGTCTTGTCCTGCTGATTATGAGGTTGAGCGGCAAAGCGAAGCAGCAGCCTTAACCTAAGACTATTACTAAGCTCTCATGTGCGTGTTATTACTGCTGGCGTTTAAATGTTATATGGTCATGGTCGCCCAGCGTAACGTTGAGCGTATCACCGTCGTGTACTTTGCTGTCGATAATCTCTAGCGCGAGTGTGTCGAGTAAGCGTCGCTGAATAAGACGTTTGAGCGGACGAGCGCCAAATGAGGGGTCGTAGCCGTCTCGGGCGAACATGTCACGGACTTCAGGTGAGATTTTCAGAGTAATATCTTTGCTAAGTCTGGTCTGCTCGATTGTATGTGCCAACTGCGTATCGACTATTTTGTGCATGATATCCTGCTGGATGCGGTTAAAAATCACGATGTCATCGATTCGATTCAAAAATTCTGGTCGGAAATATCCGCGTAAATTTTCCATCATCGTGTTTTCGAGTGTACTAAAATCTTTGCCATCCCACGTTTCGATAGTAGAAGAGCCGATATTACTCGTCATGATGATAATCGTGTTGGTGAAATTGACGGTGCGGCCTTGGCCGTCGGTGAGGCGACCGTCGTCGAGCATTTGCAGAAGTACATTGAACACATCTGGGTGAGCTTTTTCGATTTCGTCGAACAGTACGACAGAGTAGGGGCGGCGACGTACCGCTTCGGTAAGTTGACCACCTTGGTCGTAACCAACGTAGCCCGGTGGCGAGCCAATCAGGCGGCTGACGGCGTGCGATTCCATGTATTCACTCATATCGATGCGCACCATGGCATGCTCGTCGTCAAATAGTTGCTGGCTCAGCGCGCGGGCGAGTTCTGTCTTGCCGACACCTGTAGGACCGAGAAAAAGAAATGAGCCAATCGGTCGATTTATATCGGAGAGACCTGCACGCGAGCGACGAATTGCGCTTGCAACAGATTCTATGGCTCGCGGCTGGCCAATAACCCGTGCTTCGAGCGATTGTTCGAGGTTTGCAAGTTTGTGTGCCTCGCTTTCTATAAGTTTGTCGACAGGAATGCCTGTCCAGCGCGCGACCACGGCGGCAATATCTTCTGGCGTGACTTCTTCTCGTAGCAATCGCTCTTCAGCGGGAATCTCTATGAGTTTTTCACGGGCAGCGCCCAGCGCTTTTTCTGTCTCCGGTATATCGCCGTATTTGATGCGGCTCGCGATAGCTAAATCTGCATCGCGTTCGGCCAGCTCAAGCTGTATGCGTAGTTTTTCTAGCTTCTCCGCGTATTCGTTGACGCGTGTAATCAAGTCGCGTTCGCGTTGCCAGCGTTTTTCGATTGCGTTGGCCTGAGACTTGTCCGATTCAATCTGTGCTTTGATCTCTCCTTTGCGCGCTTTTGCACGTTCGGATTTGTCTTTTTTGAGTGCGCGTTCTTCTATTTCGAGCTGCAATATTTTATGTTTGAGTCGATCGAGCTCTAGCGGCATAGATTCTAGCTGCATTTTGAGACTGCTGGTGGCTTCGTCGAGCAAATCGACAGCTTTGTCTGGCAAAAAACGATCGGGAATATAGCGAGTGCTGAGGCGAGTTGCCGCGACGAGGGCATCATCTTGAATTTTGACGCCATGGTGGACTTCGTATTTTTCTTGGAGTCCACGCAAAATCGCTATCGTGTCATCTTGCGACGGCTCGCCAACGTAGACGGGCTGAAAGCGTCGCTCTAGCGCGGCATCTTTTTCGATATATTTACGGTATTCAGTGAGTGTCGTCGCACCGATCATGTGTAATTTACCGCGCGCCAGAAGCGGCTTGAGTATATTGCCCGCGTCCATAGAGCCTTCGCCGCCGCCTGTACCCACGATCGTGTGTACTTCGTCGACAAACAACAGGATTTCACCGGCTGCTTCTTCGACTTCTCCCAGCACAGCCTGTAGGCGTTCTTCAAACTGGCCGCGATACGAGGCGCCAGCGATAAGTGTGCTGATTTCTAGGCTAATAACTCGCTTATCGCGCAGCATGCTAGGTGCGTCACCTTTGACGATACGCTGGGCGAGTGCTTCGACGATGGCTGTTTTTCCAACGCCTGGCTCACCGATGAGCACGGGATTATTTTTGGTGCGGCGACTCAGGATTTGCATAGTACGGCGAATTTCTTCGTCGCGCCCAATCACGGGGTCGAGTTTGCCTTCGCGCGCGAGCGCAGTGACATCTTGCCCAAATTGTTCGAGCGGTTTTTTCATCTGTTCTTGTTGTGGTTGCATAATTCATCCTCCTTATTTCTAGGGAATTAGGCGACGCCTCGCAGGTAGTGGGGGTGGGATAAAAAGCGACCGCCGCCTATACTTCTAGTGTATAAAATTGGCACTCTCATGTCAAGAGTGCCAATTTTACATAAAAAAGACTATCATATGATAACCTTCTTTCTCTGGGGGATTCGATTGGTATCACCCTAGGATAGAGCTATGTATATAAAAAAGACTGCCATATAGCAGTCCTTTTCTTGGTGGACGCGGAGGAATTCGGCGTAGCGCAGCCCGAATAGGGCAAGTGGAGGAGCGAAGCGATATCTCCGAATTTTGCCTTAGCAAAATCGGGGATGAGAATTCCCATGACCATAAGAGTGTCTAAAAAGAAAAAAGACTATCATATGATAACCTTCTTTCTCTGGTGGACGCGGAGGAATTCGAATCCCCGACCCCCTCAACGTCAATGAGGTGCTCTAGCCAGCTGAGCTACGCGTCCATACTTGATGTATTGTAGCAAACAGAGGCGGGGATTGCAATCATGCTACTCGAGCCTATGCTATAATGTGAAAGTCTAGATTTGAACTTAAGGGATATTTTTTATCTCAAAACTCCGCCGTGCGAATGGGCAACCGTTGCAGAATGGCGGAGTCATATCCCTGTTCAGGTCTAGACAACCGTAACGGTTGTCCTTTTTTGTTGGACGACTTTATAACAATTAACATACTGGAGGATATGAGGTATGGTTCGGCAAAATAATGAATACAGACAGTCGGCAGCAACACTTGTTGCTCGAGCATTGCTGCGTTGGTGGTGGCTTGGATTTATAACATTTGGCGGCATCATCGTTTGGGATGTTTTGGAGTGGAAGCGAGCCGCACTTATCCTAAACAAGGATTCATTGACGCTAAAGTTTGGTGTGATTACGCAAAATAGCCGCGAAGTTCCCTATAGAAATATTCAGACGGTAGACGTACACCAGAGTGTGCTTGGGCAGGCGCTTGGATATGGACATATCGTTATCACTACGGCCAATGCAAATGCACCGATTGAGTTCAAGTATGCGACTCAGCCGCAGCTATTACGTGAGGCGATACAAGCGCGAGTGAATAATCGTTAGGTATGCTGATGTAGAATCCCATAGATATGTGTATATCTATGGGATTTTAAATCTTTGGCGAATAAGGTAGAATAAAGGTGAGCCATGATGCGGAGTAACCGCCCGCTGAGCTTCGTGGGACGTAGGAGTGTACGATAACGCTGCTTCATGAGTAAAAGTCCGGTGGAACCGTCTGCTAGCAGGGCAGACCCGAGACATGCGATGTATGAATTTGTTTTTTATAGATAATAAACAAATTTGAACGTTGCATGTTTTTCTTTTTATCAAAAATTCAAATACAGGAGATACTATGAACGATAAACAATTGTATGCCATGCGCCACAGCCTCGCGCATATCACCGCTCAAGCAGTGCAGCGTTTGTGGCCAGGAGCTAAATTTGGCGTTGGACCAGTGATAGAGAATGGGTTTTACTATGATATTGATCTTGGTGACACCAAAATATCCGAGGCTAATTTTAAGAAAATCGAAAAAGAAATGCGCAAAATTATTGCGGCTGATTATCCGTTTGAGCACAGCGAAAAGCCAATCGACCAAGCTCTCGAGTGGGCAAAAGAGACAGGCCAGCCATATAAGACAGAGCTGCTAAATGACCTAAAGCGCGAAGGAACAACGCTGGCGAGCGAGCTCGACGCTGCGATGATGGGCATGGCACTGCCGGCGGGTATTAGCGGCGCGACCCAACCGAGAGTAGAAAACATAGTTGATGTAAATTTTTACACAGATGGTGATTTTACAGATCTGTGTCGCGGTCCACATGCGGAATCTACTGGCAAGGTTGGTGCATTTAAACTTACAAAAGTTGCCGGTGCGTACTGGCGTGGTAAAGAAAACAACCCTCAAATGCAGCGCTTATATGGTGTAGCTTTTGCAACACAAGAAGAGTTGGACGAATATCTCGAGCATCTGGAGCAGGCAAAATTGCGCGACCATCGCAAGCTTGGCAAAGAGCTCGATCTCTATACGATGTCGCCGCTCGTGGGTGCAGGACTCCCAATGTTTACGCCACGCGGCACCGTAATCCGCGAGAAATTAGCGCAGTATTCCAACCAGCTGCGCGAAGCCCATGGCTTTACGAAAGTCTGGACACCAAACATCACCAAGACGGCACTCTACGAAGCGTCTGGCCACTGGGCTAAGTTCGGCGACGAGCTGTTTCTCGTTACTAGCCAAGAGACAGATGACAAAATGGCCCTCAAGCCGATGAACTGTCCGCATCATACGCAGATTTATGCGTCCAAGCCGCGTAGCTACCGCGATATGCCAGTGCGATTTCTCGAGACCACGACCGACTACCGCGACGAAAAAACAGGTGAGCTGGGCGGGCTGAACCGCGTGCGCTCACTGACGCAAGACGATAGTCACGTATTTTGCCGCGAGGACCAAATAGAAGCTGAAATTCATGGATTACTTGCCAGTGTGCGCGAAATGTACGAGACAGTGGGCATGAAGCTGCGTGTACGCCTGAGCTACCGCGACGATAGTGACGGTTACTTGGGTGATCCAGAGCTATGGACGGCTGCGCAGCAGCAGCTCAAAAACGCCGTTATTGCCAATAACCTCGAGTATTTCGAAGAAGAGGGCGAAGCGGCGTTCTATGGACCAAAAATCGACTTTATGGCTACCGATGCTATCGGTCGCGAACATCAGCTCGCCACAGCGCAGCTCGATTTTGTGCAGCCAGAGCGATTTGGTTTGGAGTACACTGCCGAAGACAGCTCCAAGCAACGCCCTGTCATGATTCACTGCGCGCTGCTCGGTAGTATCGAGCGCTTTATGAGTGTGTTTATCGAGCACACTGCTGGTTGGTTCCCGCTATGGGTGGCGCCAGAGCAGGTGCGTATCCTTACGATCAATGATACAGTGCTGGACTACGTGGCAGAAATCGAAGAGGTGTTACAAGGTACGGTGCTCATGCAGCCGATTAAATACAACGAAATCCGCTTTACACGCGATGACCGCAACGAGAGCTTGGGCAAGAAAATCCGCGAAGCAACCGCTATGAAGATTCCCGTACAACTCATCGTCGGACCAAAGGATCAAGAAGCCAGGGAAGTGAGCGTGCGCACGCAAGCTGGTGAAGAAAAGGTTGCATTGAGTAAATTAGGTGACTATTTAAAGGCACTGTAAAAGAATCATATGACGCGACAAACAATCGCTATCGATATAGATGATGTCTTGGCGGATAATGCTAGGGGATTTATAGATTTTAGCAATAAAATGTGGGGCACTAATCTGGACCCAAGTGATTACGAAGAGCATTGGGCGAGAATGTGGCAAGTAGATTATGACGAAGTACGTCGGCGCGCGGATATATTTCATGAGTCAGGTGTGGTGCGTGAGTATACACATGCCGATGAAGCATTGCCTGTGCTGCATCGATTGAGTGGTGATTATAATCTACGGATCGTAACGGCGCGTCGTCTGCAAATACGACAGGATACGTTGGACTGGGTACACACACATTACCCAGGAATATTTACCGACGAGGTAATCCATTTTGCAGGTATATGGGATCAGATCGATGATCACTCTATACACAAGACCAAGCTTGAGGTAATTGACGCGATTGATGCAGATTTCTTGATAGATGACCAGCTGAAACACTGTTTGGCGATGGCCGATGCTGGTAGGCAGGCATTGCTTTTTGGTGACTATGCTTGGAATCGCATGGACGATGAGCCAATCGACACAATCCGACGTGTCGATAGCTGGGCTGCAGTTGAGGAATATTTCTATGGAAAATGAGCTTGATGCGCAGTCTGGTGTGCTGCGGGAGCGCGTGTACGAGCTGATGGCGCAGCTGCCTGCAGACAAAGTCACCACCTATGGTGATCTAGCGGCTATGGCGGGTAGTCCACGTGCGGCACGAATTGTAGGTGGTATTGCACACACTGGCCCGACAGAGCTACCATGGCATCGACTAGTGAATGCGCAAGGTGGCTTGGCTGTTGGGTTTCCTGGCGGGCAAGACGTACAGCGGCAGTTGCTGCTACAAGACGGGATAGAGTGTGATGAGCAGTGGCATGTAAAAGATTTTGGAGAGCGACGATGGCGTCCAGAGTGGAACGAACCGAACCTCCGCTTGTTGTGATTGCTGGGCCGACGGCAAGTGGCAAGACGGCACTTGCCATCAAGTTGGCTCTAGAATTTGGCGGTGAAATTATTTGTGCAGATAGCCGTACGGTGTACAAGGGTATGGATATTGGTACAGCCAAACCAAGCGTGGAAGAGCGGGCAGGTGTACCGCACTGGGGACTGGATTTAGTGAATCCAGATGAGGTGTTTACGGCTGCGGATTTTAAGCGGTATGCCGATGAGAAAATAGTTGAGATTCGTGCTCGCGGGCATATCCCGTTCCTTGTCGGCGGCACAGGACTGTATATAGATGCAGTGGTGTACGATTATCAATTCGGGCAAATGGCCGATTCAGTACGCCGCCACGAACTGGAGCAAATGTCGCTTGAAGAATTACATAGATATTGTGAAGAAAACAACGTAGAATTGCCCGAGAATAGCCAAAATAAACGCTATGTAATCCGTGCAATTGAGCAAAACGGCGTCAATCACAAGAGGAATCATGAGCCGATAAGCACAAGCATTATTGTAGGAATAGCAACAAATCGAGATGTGCTGCGAACAAGAATTAAACATAGAGCTGAACAAATATTTGACGATGGTGTTGTGGAAGAAGCAAAGATATTGGGCAAAAAATATGGCTGGAGTAGCGAAGCGATGACAGGAAATATCTATCCGCTCGTGCGTCACTACCTAGACGGAGCAATAACGATGCAAGAAATGCAACAGAAATTTGTTGTGCTCGACTGGCGACTTGCCAAACGTCAAGTCACTTGGCTCAAACGCAACGCTGATGTGCAATGGAAAACCCTAGAAGAGGCTGAACACTATTTATCTCAGAAGCTCGCACATTATCGTATCTCGTGATACTATAAGTATAGTAAGAAATAAAGAGACATAGACATGATTGACGCACTATTTGGTTCAAAAACAAGGGTAAAGTTACTACATCTATTCCTGAACAATCCAGGTAAGTCTTTTTATGTACGCGAAATTACGCGCCTGATAGACGAACAGATCAATTCTGTGCGCCGCGAACTATCTAATATGCTCAATGTTGGCATTATCACAAGCCAGACAGACGACAATAAGTTGTATTATGAAGTAAATCAGAGGTATGAGTATTACGTTCCGCTTCGAGCTATATTTGCCGATGAGCAGGTAGAAGCCACCAAGGTCTCGCAAGAAACTAAGCCAAAGCAGGCCTGGCTAGCTGGCCTTGCTGAGTTGCCTGGTATACGAATCGCAATAGTTGCAGGGGTACTTGTGCGCGGTTCGGCAAGTGGAGTAGATGTGCTTGTAGTGGGCGATGTACCTGCGACAAAGCTCAAGGCTGCGATTAAGCAAGCCGAAAAGGCAGAAGGCCGTGAGCTTAACTACACGCTCATGCCGTACGAAGAATTCTACTATCGTTTGAGCGTTCGTGATAAATTTGTAACAGAAATCATTAACGGCAAGCACAAAGTACTGGTGGATACTGATCATATACTGCAATAACAGGAGGAAAGACAGATGTTTGATATTGAATACAAAGGCGGAAATACAGTTGTTGTGTCGACAAAAAATACCACTATCGTGGCTGATCCAAAACTTTCGGTAGTGGGTCTTAAGGATGTATCGACCAAAGATGCTATTGAACTTGGTACAGAAGCGCGATTTTTGGTCAACAGCGCAGATGCCAAATTGGTCGTCGAAGGTCCGGGCGAATACGAGGTAGGTGATTTTTCTATCAAAGGTATTCCAGCGAGCCGACATATCGACACCGAGGAGCAAGAAAAGCTCTCGACAATCTACAGGATTGGCGTAGGAGACATTCATATTGCGTTGGTTGGCAATATTGCGCCCAAGCTCACCGAAGACGAGTTAGAGGCGATTGGTGTCGTGGATATCCTCATTTTGCCTGTTGGTGGCACTGGCTACACGCTCGATGCGACGTCAGCAGCAACAATTACGCGCCAGATCGAACCAAAAGCGGTGATTCCTGTGCATTATGCAGATGCTGCACTCAAATATGAAGTGCCACAAGACACACTCGAAACATTCACAAGCGAGCTTGGCGCACCAATAGAAGAGGCGGTAGCAAAATACAAAGTGAAAAATGCCGCTGCTATCCCGCAGGTATTGACTGTTGTTCCTGTGTCGCGCAGCTAAACACGCGCACATAGTAATACAAAAATAACCCCGCTAGAAATAGCGGGGTTATTTGGTTGTCGAGCAAGCGACTATTTTGTTGCTTCGAGGACAGCGTTGCCAGAGCGTGGCAAGATGCCTTTTTTCTTTAGCGTACGAATAGCACTAGTGCTGAGGTTCATCGTTACTTTTTGGCCGTCTACGATGAAAGTTTTCTTCTGTAGATTTGGTTTAAAAGTACGCTTTGTTCGTCGCAAAGAGAAGCTAACGTTATGTCCGTGCTGTGCGCGTTTGCCTGTGAGGTCACATCGTGTTGCCATAATCTTTACTTCCACTTATTATTTAATCAATCTGTACCATTGTAGCGTAGAGGGGCAAAAACGTCAAGTGGGCGAAATGGTATGTATAGGGTATAATAGATAGCCATGGATATAGACGCTGGAGGAATGCTACTGCATATCATTATCGTGCTCGCAACGATTTTTATTTCGATGACGCTACACGAGGTGATGCATGGACTAATGGCGTTGAAACTGGGCGACACGACAGCTAGGGACCAAGGGCGGCTGACGCTTAATCCATTGCATCACATCGACCCCTTCTTGACGATTATCTTGCCGGTAATGCTGGCTATTCTTGGCGGCCCAGTCTTTGGTGGCGCTAAGCCTGTGCCATTCAACCCTGCTAGAGTGAAGTGGGATGAATGGGGTGCGGCGCTTGTAGCGCTTGCGGGGCCGCTGACGAACTTTGTGTTGGCGTTTTTGCTCTTTGGTGTGTGGGTGCTTCTCGGCATGCCATCGGAGCTGACACTTGTTGGTCAGATATTCCTCACTGCTATTATGGTCAACCTCGGCTTCTTTGTGTTTAATATGTTGCCAATTCCACCCCTTGACGGCTCGCGTGTGCTATATGCTATCGCACCAGAGTTTGTGCGGCGTGGCATGGAAGCGTTCGAGCAGTTTGGAATTGTGATTGTATTTGCAATCGTTATGCTAGCATCATCGGCCATCGGTACGATTATGGGTACTGCAATTTTCGCTATCTTGAACTTTTTCCGACTTATTTTTGGCGTCTAGCTATTTGTATCAACTGCAAAACAGGAGTATAATGAGAAGTGTCCAGGGGATCGGCGTATATGATTTCCTAACGTCATCTGATATGGGATCTCAATATTCTGTACCTCTGTGGAGGTGCTATGAGAGAACCCACCTTGCATTTACGCGGGGATATATCAAGCGCCGCCTGGACTTTTTGATTGGAAATTATCGGGATGTGGCGCAGTTGGTAGCGCGCACCGCTGGGGGTGGTGAGGCCGCTGGTTCGAGTCCAGTCATCCCGACCAGAGAAAGTACTTATGATAGTTAAGATTATCAAAGCAAATATAGTTGAGCTTGAGGTAGATGCAATTGTTAACGCAGCTAATACACGGCTGTTTGGCGGCACAGGTGTGTGCGGGGCTATATTTGATGCAGCTGGCTACGACGAGATGACGACCGCCTGTCAGAAGATAGGCAACTGTGATCGCGGGGCTGCCGTGATAACACCTGGGTTTCGTCTGTTGACTAAGTATGTTATTCATACGGTTGGTCCGATTTACGGGCAGCATGATGGTCGAGAAGAAGAGATTCTGTATAGTTGCTATTATGAATCGCTGCGACTCGCGGATGAGCATAAGGTGGAGTCGATAGCATTTCCTGAAATTTCTACAGGTATCTACGGCTACCCAAAAGACGATGCAAGAGAGGTCGCAGGGCGGGCGATAGCTGATTATTTCGAAGATGTTCCTGGGTCATCTCTAAGCACGGTGTATTTAACGAGATTTTAGGGTGAAGTCTGGGGTATCTGTCAGCTACTTTACTGCTGAGGCATTCGTCCGTACAGATATATGACCGGGGAGGCCTCTCCGCGCTTTTTGTAGTGGGCAATTGAATGATTCATGTATCGTCGTCCTATGTCTGAGTTAGATTTATCGTGATAGTAAAAACCATATCGAGTTTTAGTTTTGCCTTTATTTTTTCCACTTTCCTGAGTGACTGTTACGGGATACCACCCATAGACTTCAAATACGCCGACAACTAGACCGCGGTATTCACTTAGGACGTATTTGATAGTTGGAAGTTTCTTTTTTGCGATAACCCAAGATTCGCGAGTAACTTCGGATATGCTGTCTTTCGTAAATCCTCGCTTATATTTTCTGTTGATATTGATTGCAACCGTCCCTTCTAGGATACTTGACGGCTGAAGTTCTTGTGCATTATATATACGCATTAGCTCATCGGCCGTCATCATACCTTTTTCGGCGGAGTTGTGACCACCCGTACGATTTGTCTTTTTGTAATGCATAAATGAAAGTAGATCTATTAGTGAGGCTTCTAGTGTAAATGCTTCCTTTTCACTTAGACCATGCCGAACGATATAGTGAAACGGCTGCTTATCCTTCGCCTGAATTTGGCGAATAATATCATATTTCAACGAGTCTTTCGATGTGTCTTTTAGAGCGCCTTTTATGTGGTCGAAGACGCGATTGTTTTTACCTTTGCCAATGTAGAATGGCTGCATATCACAGGGGTCGACCAGGATATATACATAGTAGCTGAGTTGTTGCTGAGTTTTTTCGTCAAATTCCATAACCCCTATTGTACTAACTGTATGGATACATGCATAGCGTGTGCTATGAATCGCTGTATAATGGATATATGGGAATATCTATCACAAAAAAACGATCGCCCGCAAGGTATACCAAGGTGCAGCACGCAGGCGGTGTGACATTTGGCCCTGAAGACATTTTGTATGGTGAGGTGTCGATGGGTAAGGATGGTAGATACATCGAGTTATTGTATTTGGCCCGGGATGATGGGTTGCAGCTATATGAGGGGTATATTTCCCGAATCAGCAATCTGATGAATGAAATATTGATCATGTTGCGGAATGAGAAACAGTTTTATGTTGTTCCGGTCACGCAGCGTACGTGTACGGGGATTGCTTTTAAGCGTAATGATATCGTGCACATTTTAAGTACGGAGATTGCGGGTGATTCTGCTGTCTATCTCTGGCGGCTTGATATGGAGGCGGCCAAAACGCATAAGATCACATTGCACTTTGATTGTTACATGGTGTATGGCTACACAGTGCGGCCAGTGAGTATGACGAACCAGCTTGTACTAGAGAAAGTGTTTCCTGAGCTTCAAGATGACACTTTGTCTCGTGGTGTTGTGGAATGAGGTCCATCTTCGGGTGTATGTTATACTAAATAAAACCAAAGAAAGACAAAAACCCCATGAAACAACGTACCGCCGTCCGCGCGCTTGTCCGTAAAAAAGATCAAACATTGTTACTTCGTCGTGCCAATGGGCGCGAGTCGATACTTGGAAAATTTGAGCTGCCTGGGGGCAAGATAGAGTATCATGAGCAGCCAGAGGATGCGCTCAGACGGTATTTAACAAAAGACGCTGGCCTCAACCCTGTATCCGTGCAGCTATTTGATGTGATTACTTATGTGGATTCGGATGATCCGAACTTGCAGTATGTGTTTATTGTATATCTTGTGAATGTCGAAAGTACGCAGGTAGTGTTGAGCGAAAATTACGACAAAGCAATATGGCAAAGCAAGTCAAAAATACAACATCGTGAAATTACAGAATCATCGCAAGTACTGCTTGGCTTGAGTGAACAAAAGATTGTGACAGATGAGCATGGCGAAAGTCATATAGAAATTGATGAAACAATTACAACAGATGACAGAATAATTTTGTATTCAGATGGCGGTTCACGTGGTAATCCTGGTATCTCGGCAGCTGCATATGTTGTGGAAACTGCAGAGGGTGAGGTGATAGAGAAGGGCGGACAGTTCCTTGGTATCACCACAAGCTACCAGGCAGAATACCATGGACTACTACTCGGTTTGGAACGCGCACTTGAGCTTGGCTATAAAAAGCTGGAATACCGACTGGACAGCCTGATGGTGGTGAATCAGATGAAGGGTATCTATACTGTCAAAAATAGGGAATTGTGGCCTATCAATGAACGAATTTTAGATTTACTAACACAGTTTGAGGATGTGAAGTTTACACATGTGCGCCGTGAGTTTAACACTCTGGCGGATGCAGAGGTAAATCATATACTCGATATGCATGCCAAGCCAAAAGTGCAGCCCGAAGAAGACGAAGAAGTGGTACAATAATACACAGGCAGTGTGCTAGATAATCGCTTGCAGGGTATAGCCCCGTAAGAGGAAAGTCCGGGCAGCACAGAACAGGACAGTCGCTAACGGCGACCGGGGGTAACCCTAGGGAAAGTGCCACAGAAACAAAACTACCTCTCTTAGAGGGGAAAAGGTGAAACGAGTGAGGTAAAAGCTCACAGCAGTACATGGTGACATGTATTGGAGGTAAACCCTGTCCGCTGCAAGGAGATACATGTGCAATAGGTTGTTCGCCGCATATATATCGCAAAATCCGCTCGACTATACTGGCAACAGTGTAGCTAGATAGATGATTATCCTCGACAGAACCCGGCTTACAGGCAGACTGCTCATAGCTTATACGAAAAACACCTCCGCTTGGGAGGTGTTTTGGTTTCAGCGTCGCAAAATAGATTATTTTACGCTTTTGGCAACAGCTTCAAATGCTTTCGGCTCGTTGGCTGCAAGTTCCGATAGAATCTTGCGGTCGAGTTCGACGTCGGCGGCTTTGAGTCCAGCCATCAGCTTACTGTAGGTTGTACCTTGCAAACGTGCAGCTGCGTTGATACGTGTGATCCAAAGACCACGAAGATCGCGTTTTTTGTTGCGGCGATCACGGTATGCGTACTGAAGAGCACGAGTAACTGCTTGCTTAGCAAGACGGAAGCTACGGGTGCGGTTATGCTGCATACCTTTGGCTTGTTTTAGAATTTTCTTGTGCTTGGCACGTGCGGCAACACCTCGTTTTACTCGCATTATTTAACTCCTAGGGCTCGTTTAACATTTTTAGCCATACCACCTGTCACAACAGCTGTCGTGTTGATGGCACGTTTGCGGCTTTTGCTTTTCTTTGCAAGCAAGTGACCGCCGAAAGCGCGTCCACGAGTAATCTTACCAGTACCGGTAAGCTTGACTCGCTTGGCAGTTCCTTTGTGCGTCTTTAGCTTTGGCATTATTTACTCCTTACGGTTATGCTCAGATTGCGGCCAGCCATCTGAGGCTTTTGTTCGACTACAGCGTCATCTTCTAGCTTGGCAATGATTTGATTGATAAGGTCAAAACCGAGTTCTTTGTGGGCCATCTCGCGACCGCGAAAGAAAATCATAATTTTTACCTTGTTGCCGTCTGCCAGGAATTTGCGAATTTTGCGCAGCTTGATTTCAAGATCGTTTGCACCGATTTTGAGGCCAAGTCGCATCTGCTTCAACTCGCTTGTTTTGGCGTTTTTGCGATTTTTCTGTAGCTCTTTCATCTTTTGGTACTGGAACTTACCCCAGTCGATGATTTTTGCTACAGGAGGGTCAGCGTTTGGTGAAATTTCTACAAGGTCTACACCTGCTTCATCCGCGAGGCGACGAGCCTCCACGAGAGATAGTACTCCTAATTGTTCACCGTCTGTACCGATAACGCGCAGTTCCTTTGCCCGGATCTGCTCGTTAACACGAACTGATTTGTTAATCGCTTTCTCCTTGCTGATTTGTTAACGAGTAGTCGAAATTACTCGAATACCATACTAACAGATTTCAGTGGTGAGGGCAAGGGGTTTATGCGGTAAGTTGTCGGTATTGCAGTGCTTCGGCAATGTGTGGTGGCTGGATAGTGGTCGAATCTGCCAGATCGGCAATGGTGCGTGCAACTTTAATGGTTCGGAAATAACTGCGGGCGCTGAGCGCGAGGTTGTCGTTGGCTTTGTTGAGTAGGGCGGCGGCTTCGTCGCTGAGCTTTGCGGTCTTGGCGATATTGTTGCTAGCGAGTGAAGAGTTGTATTTGTCACTACGATTATATCTGTTGGCTTGGTGCTCGATAGCTTTTTTGATGGAATCAGAAGCACTAGCATGTTGTGGAAAATGCTCGGGAGTGTGCTTGAGAAATTCATGCGTGGGCACGCGCGGTACGGTGAGCGTGAGATCGATACGGTCGAGGAGCGGGCCAGAGAGACGTTTTTGGTAGCTGGTAATTTGGTTCATGCTACA
Source organism: Candidatus Saccharimonadota bacterium (assembly GCA_027492635.1). Lineage (GTDB taxonomy): Bacteria > Patescibacteriota > Saccharimonadia > Saccharimonadales > Saccharimonadaceae > Mycosynbacter. The sequence goes on along the minus strand of JAPUEH010000009.1, from coordinate 15,152 downwards.
GCTACATTCTTTGGTGTCGTCGCCGTAGTAGCCGCAAGGGCATGGGTTCATAGTAGCGACTAGCATGAAGTCGGCCGGATAAGTGAGGTGACCAGCGGCGCGGTCGATAGACACTTGGCGGTCTTCGAGCGGCTGGCGGAGGGATTCAAGTACCGAGCGGGGGTATTCGGGGATTTCATCAAGAAATAGCACTCCGTGGTGTGCGAGGCTGATTTCGCCAGGTTTGGGTTTGCTGCCGCCACCGATGAGTGCGCTGCGGCTGGCGGTATGGTGCGGTGCTCGAAATGGCCGCGTCGCAATGATTTTTTCTGTCTCGCCAGAGAGACTATGGAGCTTGGTGACGGCAATGCGTTCTTGTGGTGTGAGTGCAGGCAGCAGCCATGTCATGGTTTTGGCCAGAAGCGTCTTGCCAGATCCTGGCGGTCCATTGAGGAGGATATTGTGACGGCCTGCGACGGCGATAGTGAGGGCACGCTTGGCTTGCTCTTGGCCACTGATGGCGTCGAGGGTGAAGGCGGGGATTGTTGCAGCTGATGGGCGTGTCCCAGTATCCGCGCTGGGAGCAATAATCATTTCTTGCTTGAGGTGGAGAAATAGCTGTTTGAGACTGCTGACGGGAACAATGTCAATGCCGTCGACGAGGCAAGCTTGATCGAGATTGGCCTCGGGTACTATTATCTGTTTGAAGCCATGGTCGCGGGCACATTCGGCAGCGTTGATGATACCGCGTACAGGTCGAACCGCGCCGTCGAGTGCAAGTTCGCCGATGAAAATACTGCCAGCTACTTGCTCTTGCTTGAGCTGCCCGCTCACGACAAGGATAGCTATGGCAATAGCAAGATCGTAGTGCGAGCCGTCTTTTGGTAGTTCAGCAGGAGCGAGATTGATGGTAATTTTGCTACTCGGAAACTCCAGTAGGGAATTGCCAATGGCGCTGCGGACACGTTCTTTGGCTTCGTCGATAGCTTTATTGCCCATGCCGACAATCTGGAGTGCAGGTAGCCCACGCTTGGCATCACACTCAACCTCAACAAGCGAGCCAGAGAATCCAATCGGTGCAACACACGTAACCTTGGCAACCATAAGTGTTATCAGCATATCACATACGGGGTAAGTGTGGTATAATAATTGGTATTGGTCTGGGGCTGACATAGCTTTCGACGATGGGAACTTAACAGGATATTCTGCAGGTCGACTGTACACGTAAAGTACAATTTTAATTGCAAAAAATACATTTGCAGGTTTGCCAGCAGCTTTCAAGGATCTTTTTGCTCCTAAAGCTACTGCAGCCGTTGTTGCGTAACTAATCGCAGCCATTCGGATTTGCTAGGCGACATTGCAACTGCCGAGTGCTATATTTATGTCGCTCGCTGTACATAGGGAAGTGGCCTATGTGCGGGACTTTTGCCACGTAACAAGGCTCGATATTTTTGTTTTGATTTTTAGTCGAATCTTGTTATAAAACAACCCAGTCAAAACTATGCCTGTAGACGAATATCATGTTACCTTTCGGACCGGGGGGCAGTACCCCGCAGCTCCACCAAATTAAATACACCAACCATTTATGGTTGGTGTATTTAATTTCGCTGACAGGGGGCTGCCCGTGAGGGGGAGAACGTCCCGTGGACGTTCGGTGTAGACGAATACAATGACGACAGCTTGCTAGGTGTCATTGCGGAGTCGGAGGAGCGTAGCGATGTCGTCATTGCTTGGCCGTAATGAGCGGAGCTTTAGCTCCCGAATGGAGCAAGAGTGAACGTACCCTGCAGCTCTCGCTATGCGAAAATAATCCATCTTTTCTACGATGGATTATCTTCGTTTCAGGACAAGTTGAAGCGTCTATGATGGTCAGAAAAACTAAAACGACCGCCTGCGAGGAACGGTCGTTCTATAAGTGTGGAGTTTTTGGAATGTGCTGTTTATTTTTGGCCCCTGGATAATTTTTTTATTCAGAAGCTACCCCTATAATATGATGCCAAAGCGCTTGTGTCAATGATTTTGCAAAAGATTTTTTGATAAAGTTTTTGGGCGTGTGGAAAATCTATATGTAGTGTCTCGGGCTGGTTTGTGAGCCATATTTTGTGTCGGTGTGATAATTACAGTCCATAGCAGCGTAGGGGTGTGTGATGTTGTGCGAGATGGCTTATGTGGTTTGGCTACTTGGTCGTGAGCTTGCGTTTTTGTGTTGCGCACATAGCTATGGAATGAATAATCATGTTCGTGTTCGCGGTAGTTATCGTGCACTAGGTTCGGCGGATAATGAATCGGCAGTGATTTGGACTGTGCGGTGCGATGAGTTGTGGCGAGTTGGGCTGTAAGCGGATGAGCTAGATGCGGGCTTGGCAACAATCGTGAGTGAGCTGTAAGTAGGGTGAACGATGACCTGATTGCTGCGGTTTGTTGTTTTGGCGTAGCTAGAGAATCTCCGCAGGCTAGCTAGCTGGCTTGCACGATAACGATAGACTGCAGGCCGAAGCGATATTCAATGCTATCTAGTTGGTATTGAATCAATGATGTCTGTAATCCGAATGAAGTTTGGATGGCAGCAGTCGGCAAGCAAAGGCGAGCTTTGTGGAACTGGAATGACAGGTCTATTATTTAGGCTGTTTGCGAACGGGTTGTTTTGGTCGACTACATGGTGGTATTTGGATTGGGGCTGGGCATCAGGGGGTCGTGTATGTATAAGTACATAGGTAACGTTTGGACTTTGGCTGCGGGAGGCTATTCGAGTCTATCTAGATGCTTTTACGGCCGCCCCTGCACAATATTCTACGGTGCTCAGCTGGACGATTCTATGGGCGATTGAGTGACGTACGGGTTGTTGCATCTGCGGCTGCATGTAGTAGTTATTTTTGCACAAATAGCCGAAATGTACGAACAGGATTAATATATTGTTGTATAAAGACTAACGTTGATAAAATTGCTATATACAATATTTATATCTGTAAAAAATGCTGCATTTATTATCCAAATCATTTACAACAACGTTTTTGACAGAAAAATTATTGACAAAGCATGAGTTGTTTGCTATAGTGAAACCTAAGCTTTTACAAACACAAAAAGCAACAAAAAACCTTAACAATTCGGCCCAACCAACACAGTCTTGCAACATACAATTTTGGTGTGTTTGACGCTGGAACTGGCAGTAGCATTCTCTACATTTTGTAGTGATGGTGCTGCCGAAGCTCCGTCAAACTAATTGATGTTGAGCGCATGTATTGCCGGTACAGTTTTGTACCTGGATAATCCTTGTTTATGAAACCAGGTGAATTCCAGGTATGAAACGAGGAACGCACTACATAAGTTTTGCCCGGGAACTTCCCTGGGCGGTCAGTCGTCTCGAGTGGTAGTTGAATAGTTGTATCGCCCGCCCTTTTATTTACTACATAGCGGTGGTTGTCGATCACTATTCTTATAGCTACTACTCAGACACCCTTGTGTTGTATACTACGAGGAGGATGTTTATGAAAATTCTTCTTATTGTTGGAATAGCTGCAGCAAGCGGGCTGGGCTATCTACTCTCCTCAACGACGCCAGCAAATGCGGGTGCGACAGGGATTTTGACTGTTTTTTTGTTGTCATATGTTATGTCAGTTGTTATGCTGACTTTTTTTATTTTTGGGACACACAGGGTGATTACCAGGCTTTTTTATAGCGATCGTACGGGAAGGGTGGCGGATGATGTTACCCTGCGCCGCTCGTATTATTTTGCATCAATTCTTGCGCTTGGCCCTCTGATTTTGGTGAGCTTGCGGTCGGTCGGTAAGGTAGGAGTTACTGAGCTGATATTGGTGTTGCTCTTGCTCGCGATTGGATGTTTGTACGTCTCGCGCCAGACGGCGTAGGTCGTTTTTATGGCGTGCGGGGTGTGATATTTTTTATAGTCTTGAATAGACCTAAAAATCAACCAATATGCTTACGTCTATGCTATACTAACAGGTATGCAGCCCGAGTTTTCACCAGGCCCTCGACCAATGGAGCAAGCCCCTCTTCCGCAGGTAGAGTCGTATGAAGTTGCGCCAGTGTCTCCCGAAAATAACCTGGAAGTGTCACCCGAACGCCGGGTGGAGCAGCATAGTCCTATTGAGTTGGCACCTCCGCCTCCGCCCTTGACTCCAGTTTCAATACCAACTGTAGCGCAGCCTGCTGCTGACCCTGTAGCAGTGTCTGCAGATCCCGCAGTGAATCCAACCGCCGCAAATGATGACGATGTGATAGAAAAGGAGTGGGTAGATCGCGCGAAGCAAGTAATTTTGCAGACTAAAGATAATCCGTTTGCAAGAGAGAAGGCTATCGGTGAATTACAGAGAGATTATCTGATGAAGCGATATGGGCGCCAGATTGGTGCAAGTAGTGACTAGGCGGAACAATACGGTATGATAAGTGTAATAATCGGTATATTGGGTATTTTGGTTATAGCAACAACGCTTGTTGTTATTGGCTATGTGGTATATCAAAATATGATGAGGGAAGCCAAAAACTATGAGCGTGGCCTCAAGATGGTGCCTATGCTGATTCATCTGCCGCCAACAAGTGAAGACTTAGAGCGTGGTGGCCGAGATGAGCGAGATATAACCGACGAGCTACTTTCGCAGGCGCAGGTGATGTATAACATTATCGCAAGCACTGCCCAGCGTGGGTTTAAACATCGTATTTATGGGCAGCGCCATATCTCATTTGAGATTGTGGCCAAAGAAGGGCTTATTTACTACTATGCAGTTGTACCTACCGTGCTGGTCGATGTGGTGCGTCAAGCCGTTGTTGCAGCGTATCCTTCGGCGCGCCTCGAGGAAGTTGAGGAGCATAGCGTATTTACGAAAGATACGAGCATTAGTTCTGTGATTGGCGGTGAGTTGTCGTTGAAAAAAAGCTATGTATATCCGATTGCAACCTATCAAGAGACGCGTCGTGACGCATCGCGCGCATTGCTCAATGCACTTTCTACGATAGGGCGCGAGGATGGCGTGGGTATACAGATTCTTATGAGGCCTGCTGCGGAGGGTTGGGCAAAGACATCAATGCACACGGTTGAGAAGGTGAAAAAAGATCGTGTATCAGGACGGAGTTCTGGGTTTGCCGGTGCTATTGCTGCTAAAGATTTAGCCGAAGCGCTTTGGAAACCGCCTTCCGTTGAAGAAAAGGGTGAGGAAAATAATGTTGAGCGTCAGCTGACGTCAATCGAACAACAGGGCATAGAGGCAATAGAAGAGAAGACGAAGTATCCAGGGTATGAAATGGTAATACGTGTTGTTGTATCTTCTGCAACGGCGGCTCGCTCTCAGATGCTGCTAAAGAATATCGTTGCGGCTTTTTCGTTGTTTGACTCACCAAATAATAACGGTTTTATTTTTAGCCCTACGCGTAATATTGATGAATTGGTGACGGCCTATATATTTCGCTTTTTTCCACAGAGCCTGCGGGGCAATATCTTGAATACGGTTGAGCTTGCAACGTTGTTTCATCTACCTGATCAGAAGAATATCCCAACTGCTCAGGTTAAGCGCCAGATGAGTAAACAGGTGGATGGTCCTACAGAGATTATGGATGAAGGTTTCTTGATTGGGTATAACGAGTTCCGTGGCGTTAAAAAGCCAATACGCCTTAGTACCAATGACCGCCGCCGACATCTGTATATGATTGGTCAGACGGGTACTGGTAAGTCGAAGTTCCTCGAGAACTTAGCGTACCAGGACATGATGGACGGCAAGGGCTTTGCTTTTATCGATCCGCATGGCGATTCTGCGGAAATATTGATGGGAGCGGTACCAAAAGAGCGTGTAGAGGATGTGATTTACTTCAATCCGGCAGATATGGATGATCCTATAGGGCTTAATATGTTCGAATTTAATACGCCTGACCAAAAGGACTTTTTGGTGCAGGAGGCGATTAATATGCTCTATGGTCTCTACGACCCAGGTCATACGGGTATCGTGGGTCCGCGTCTTGAGCATATTTTCCGCAATGCAGCGCTATTACTTATGAGCGATCCTGAAGGCGGTACATTCATTGATATACCGAAGCTTCTTGTGGATCAGGAGTTTATGAAAAGTAAACTCAAGTATGTGACTGATCCAACAGTATTAGAGTTTTGGACTAAAGAGTGGCCAGCCTCACAAAAATCAAGCGAGTCAGGCGAACTTGTAAGCTGGGTGGCATCGAAATTTGGACCATTCCTCAGCAATGACGCGATGCGTAATATTATTGGACAGACAAAATCTGGATTTAATCTACGCGATATTATGGATAATCGTAAGATTTTGATTGTCAACCTGTCAAAAGGTAAAATGGGTGAAATCAACTCAAAGCTGCTTGGTATCATTTTTGTGATGAAGTTTCAGGCGGCGGCGATGGCACGAGCGGATACCCCAGAGGATCAGCGTGAAGATTTTAGTTTGTATGTTGACGAGTTTCAGAACTTTATGACTGAAAGCTTTGAGTCTATCTTGTCTGAGGCGCGAAAGTATCACCTGAGCCTTATTATGGCCAATCAGTTTATGACGCAGCTGACAGATAAAATTCGCGAAGCAATTATCGGTAACGTTGGTACGGTTGTTTCTGGTCGTATCGGTGTAACAGATGCGGAACTGCTAGTGAAGAAGTTCGAGCCAGTGTTTACAACAGATGATCTGACGAAGATGCCAAATTTCCAGGGTGTAGCTAGTGTGATGATCAACAATACGCCTTCGGCGCCATTTAGTATGTCGTTTACGCCTCCGCTCGCCAAATCAAATGAGAAGCTAGCTGACGCAATGAAGAAGCTATCTGCTACTAAATATGGCCGCCCGCGTGCAGAGGTAGAGGCTGATATTTCCAAGCGAATTGCTACTAGGCCAAAGCCTACCGTCGGACCAGGTGCTGGCAATCGAATTGGTGCGCCTGGCGCGCCAAAGCAGGGAGGCTCCTTTTTGGATGAGTGGTTGGCTAAGCGTCAACAATCTGGTGCGGCACGCCCAGGAGTGATTCGACAGCCAGGCATACCGCAGCCGTCAGCCTCTTCTGGGGGGCAGGTGGCAAATGCTCCTGCTGGGCAGCCGGCTCCACTTTCGCCTATGCAACAGCCTACCGCTATGTCTTCGCAGCAGGTCATGCCTTCACCTTTGCAACAGCCAATGCCAACTCCTCAGCAAGGTGTTTATGCACCAGTACCCAATGCCCCACAGCTTGCTCAGCAGAACTCTCCAATGCAGGGATATGCTGCTCAGCCTCCGATTGTCCAGCCAGTGGCTATGCAGCCCGGAATAACACAGCAGCAAGTTGTTGCAGCAGGTATGGACGTATCTTCATTGCAGCAGCCTGTCGCACCGATGCCTATGCAGCCAACGAATGGCACGTCCGTGATGGTTCAGGCTCAGCCGAATGTGTCTTCGTCGCAACCCGCGCCTATGCAGTCGCTTCAACCTCGTAATGTTCAGGCAGCCGACGGTGAAGTCTCAGTAAAGATTCGCTAGGTCCTGGAGAGTTTGCTTTGGTGTAAGCACAGGGTGTGTGTTGATAGGTTTGAGTCGGGATTTAGCGTCCACCACGGATAAGCATTCGGGTGTAGTCTGTAATTATGCCGATTAACCACCCTGCGATAAAGGCAGCGATTGACTCAGATCCAGAGAGTGGGTAGCCGAAATATTTAGCAGAAAAATAAAGAACAAAAGTAGATAGCAACGAGGCGATAGAGCCGTATAAGATTGCTCTTGGCCTCATGAGCGTGCTGCCGATAGAGTCACTAAGTAGTTCGATGCCGCGAAGGTGTATGAAGCGGCTAAAATTTCCCCCCAAAGGGTGCATATGAGTGCGAGCCTGCTTGAGCGTGTTTGAATATGCTGCCACACGGTCTTTTTTACTGATGTCTTGAGTGGTTGCTGATTCTGAATTAGAGCTGCCAGAATGACCGCCGATGCTCTCGGGTGAACTGGAGTGATCTGATGTCGGAAGATTATGTGTCATGATTGTTCCTTTTATATCGCACCTGCATTAATGTCTTTTCTGATCAGACGGAGTTCTTCTCGTTGCTGTCGGGCTCTTGCATAGAAATAGAGAGTCAATAGTAACAGAATAGTACCCGCAGCCAGGCTTGTTTTTACTGAACTTTGTGGCAATTCTGTTGTGATTGCTTCAATGAACTTGGGGGCGGGACAGGCAACGTCAATAGATATGGTGTTCGTATTTGTGTTGGAAATAATGCAGTCATATGACATTGGATTTCCTAGCCCTTGTGCGGTGGCGGGTAGGTGTGATTTGATGCGCACAGAAAAGCTCCGCGAAGATGTCTCTTGTGCTGTTATTGGGGTATCTGGCCAAGTGATTGTTTTGGTTGCTACATCAAATGTACCACCGTTTGTGTCCACGACTTCGGCATACTCTAAGACGTCATGTAGCCTGTCTGAAAAAGGCACGTCAACTGTTTTGTCACCGATATTTTTTGCACGAATCGTATAGGTAATACGGTCAGAGGCTTGTGCGGTTGCATTTGTGGCAATTTTGTTTTGGCTGTTGTTGGTGGCAGACTTTGTGTATATGATGGGCTGCTTGCACGTCGAGGTGGTGTTTTGATCCTGACACTGTGGTGTTGTCTGCTGGCTGCTTTTTGGTAGTGACGAGATGACGGGGTTTCCTGATTTGGTGATAATAGCGAACGCGCCTGTGCGTACTGAATTGCTGATGAGGGCAGGATATGTTTTGTAAGCATACGAATATGCAGTAGCATCAAGCTGGCGCGTGGGGGCAATATAAATAGTACCTTGACCACCGTGCTCCTTGTGAAAGGAGTGAGTGTGCTCACCGAGCTCGGTACTTATTTGTGAAGTGCGTCCAGCTACATAGTATTGACCCGCTGGACGTACAGTGCCAGGTTGCAACATTAATAGCTCGGCTCGTGTAATTCCGAGTGAGGTGTAGATATCTCTGATATTCTGATCATTTTTGTCATATTTTGCTACTAGGTCTTCAAGAGAATCAATGCCGCCATATACGATATCATTTTCATTTGCTGCGTTCGCGGACTCTGGAGGAAAAGAAACAGCAAGGGTTTGAACGATAAGTGCCAACACGAGGAAAAAAAGACCAAGTCCTCGTTGTGCCTGTTCTCGCTTGAGACGTAGATTATATGTCCCTAGCTCACCAATGACACTTGGACTAAATGATAGACTTGTGACTAGTTTTCGAAACATATGTGTATTTGTATCCTGCCCATTTCAACCCTGGATATAATAGTACTTATTATTTTAGCATAACAATTATGTTCAGTACAAATATCTTGAGTGAACAATAGTTGTGCGGTATAATGGAGAAGTTGTAAATAGCTGAAATTCGAGAAACAGTGAGGGATAATGGCTAAACAAAAAGCAAATGACTCGTATGATGGGTCGCAAATTCAGGTTTTAGAGGGTCTCGAGCCAGTTCGTAAGCGCCCTGGTATGTATATTGGTAGCACGGGCTACGATGGAGTTCACCATCTTATCAAGGAAATCGCCGATAACTCTATCGACGAGGCAATAGCAGGGCATGCTTCACGGGTTGACGTGCGCATATTGGAAGACGGGGGTATTACAATTACCGATGATGGTCGCGGTATTCCTGTCGACAAACACCCCAAGACTGGTCTCAGTACACTTGAGACAGTACTAACAGTACTTCACGCTGGTGGCAAATTTGGCGGCGGCGGCTACAAGGTGTCGTCTGGTCTCCATGGCGTGGGATCAAGTGTTGTCAACGCACTATCGACACACATGATTGCAGAAGTAGTTCAAAAAGGGCAGCTGTATCGTGTTGAGTTTGAGCGCGGCGGTATTAAAGTGCCGTTCAAAAAGGTCGGCAAGACTGATCGACCGACAGGTACTACAATCACGTTCTACCCAGATCCAACTATCTTTAAAGAAACGGTGACGTTTGATTACAAATGGGTGGTTAATTACCTCCGCCATCAGTCATATCTGACAAAAGGGGTCTATACGGCGGTGTATGATGAACGTACCAAAGAGCGCCAAGCCTTTTACTTTGAAGGTGGTATTCAGAGCTATGTAAAACACCTCAACATTGGTAAAGAAGTTGTTGGCGAGGGTGTATTTTATGTAGAAAAACAAGTCGAAGACAGTATGGTTGAGGTGGCTGTGCAGTATAACGATAGTTATGTTGAAACAGTCAAGCCGTTTGCCAATAACGTACTGACACCAGATGGCGGTACGCACTTGGTTGGGTTCCGTGCGGCAATGACTCGCGTGATTAACGAATACGCACGCAAAAACAGCCTGCTCAAAGAAAAAGAAGATAATCTGAGCGGTGATGATATTCGCGAAGGTCTTACGGCTATCATCTTGGTGAAGCTACCCGATCCACAGTTTGAGGGGCAGACCAAGAATAAGCTAGGTAATCCAGAGGTTCGTCGCTACGTCGAGCAAGTCATGAATGAGTACTTTAGCTATTATCTCGACGAAAATCCAGATATAGCCAAGAAGATTGTCGGCAAAGCGCTGCTTGCGGCTCGTGCACGCAAAGCTGCTCGTGCAGCCCGCGACAATGTGCTTCGCAAAGGTGCACTTGACGGTATGGGATTACCGGGAAAACTTTGGGATTGTAGCAGTAAGAGCCCAAGCGACAGTGAGATCTACATTGTAGAGGGTAACTCTGCGGCGGGTAGTGCCAAGGAAGGCCGTGACAACAAAACACAGGCGATCTTGCCACTACGTGGTAAGGTGCTTAATACCGAGCGTGCGCGTTTGGATAAAATGTTTGCCAACAAAGAAATCGTGGCGATGATCCAAGCCTTCGGCGTGGGTATTGGCGATGCGTTTGATATCAATGGCTTGCGTTATCACAAAATTATCATCATGACCGATGCTGATGTCGACGGTAGTCACATTGCCACATTGCTACTCACGTTTCTCTTCCGCTATATGAAAGAAGTCGTTGAAGGTGGGTATGTGTACTTGGCTAAGCCGCCACTCTATAGCATCAACCGCGGCCAAAAGAAGACCTATGCGTATGATGAGGGTGAGCGAGATGGAATTTTGAATGACATTATTGCTGTTCGCAAAGCAAAGGGTGTGGCGATAGATGAAAATGAAGATGCCATGAAGCAGGCGGGTGTGACAGTGAGTCGATTTAAGGGCCTCGGTGAGATGGATGCTGAACAACTATGGGATACAACAATGAACCCCGAAAATCGTGTACTTATCAAGGTGAAGGTTGAGGATGCCGAACAGGCTGATGCTGTATTTACTAAGTTGATGGGCGACGAAGTGAGCCTTCGTAAGTCGTTCATTCAGGCGGGTGCGAAAAAGATTGATCTAGAGGAGCTGGATATTTAATATGGATGACAAAACTACAACACCAGACAACGTACCAATGGATGACAATCAAGAGCCGATTGATGCAGAAGTTGTTGAAAATACCACAGGTATTGAATATCGCACCCTAGAGAACGTCATGGAAGATAGCTTTTTGCGCTACTCGATGAGTGTGATTGTTGATCGTGCATTGCCGGATGTGCGCGACGGGCTCAAGCCAGTGCATCGCCGTATCATGTATTCGATGGAGCAGAATGGCAATCGCTCGGGCAGCAAGTTTGTCAAAAGCGCCTTGATTGTTGGTGACGTGATGGGTAAGTATCATCCGCATGGTGACTCTGCAATATATAACTCGATGGTGCGCCTTGCGCAGCCGTGGTCGCTCCGCTATCCGCTGATTCAAGGCCAAGGTAACTTTGGTTCAATGGACGGTGACGAAGCCGCTGCTATGCGTTACACCGAAGCGCGTATGGCGAAGCTGGCTGACGAGATGTTGGCCGATATTGACAAAGAGACAATTGATTTTAAGCCCAACTACGATGGATCGCGCCAAGAGCCGATTGTTCTGCCGGCGAAAGTGCCAAACCTACTTCTCAATGGGCAAATTGGTATCGCCGTCGGTATGGCAACCAATATTCCACCGCATAATCTGGGTGAATTAGTCGACGCATCAATTGAATTGATCGACAATGAGCACGCTACGATTGATGATCTGCTAAAACATGTCAAGGGTCCTGATTTTCCAACGGGTGCGGTAATCTATGGTGGCGCGCCAATGAAACAAGCGTATCAGACTGGTCGCGGCAGTGTGATGGTGCGTGCCGTTGCTGCTATTGAAGAGACGAAAAAAGGTCGGCATCAGATTGTTGTGACAGAGGTGCCATACGGTGTTAACAAAGCGACGCTTATTGAGAAAATTGCCGAACTTGTCAAAGATAAGAAAATTACCGGTATTAGTGATTTGCGCGATGAGACAGCACGAGGCAAGGTGCGAGTTGTTATTGAGCTCAAAAAAGATGCGTACCCGAAGAAGCTACTTAACCAGCTCTATAAACTCACAGCACTTCAGACGAGCTTTAGCTTCAATATGTTGGCGCTTGTCGATGGCCTGCAGCCACGAATCTTGGGGCTTCAAGAGATGCTACAAGAGTTTGTGAAGCACCGCCAGCAGGTTGTGCGCCGTCGTACGGAATTTGAGCTCCGAAAAGCCAAAGAGCGCGCACATATCCTCGAAGGGTATAAGATCGCACTTGATCATATCGACGAAGTAATCAAGACAATCCGCGCCAGCAAGACGCAAGATGAAGCGGAAAAAGCGTTGATTGCCAAGTTTAAACTTAGTGAGATTCAGGCAAAGGCGATCCTTGCGATGCAACTTCGTCGCCTGACAGGACTTGAGCGTGAAGCCGTCGAGAATGAGCTCAACGAACTTATCAAGTTGATTGCAAAGCTTGAGGGTATTTTGGCTGATGAAAAAGAAATCCTTAAGATTATTAAGACGGAGCTGCTTGAGGTAAAAGAAAAGTATGGCGACGAGCGACGTAGCCAAATTATCAATCATGAGCTTGGTAAGTTTAGCGACGAAGAGCTGATTCCAGAGGAAGAGTCAGTCATCTTGCTTACGGGCGAAAACTACATCAAGCGTACACTTGCAAGCGATTATCGCAAACAAAATCGTGGAGGCAAGGGTAAGCGGGGCATGACGACAAAAGAGGAAGATATCATTGATCAACTCGTGCCTGCGAGTACGCATGATTATCTGCTCTTCTTTACCAATCGTGGGCGTGTATTCCGTCTCAAAGCCTATGAGGTGCCAGCGGCTGGTCTTGCTGCCAAGGGTGTTGCGGCGGTGAATCTGCTTCAGTTACAGCCCGAAGAGAAGATTACTTCTATCATTCGTCATGAGAAAGACGCAAATGACGACGGTTATCTCTTTATGGCGACCGTAAAGGGTACAATTAAAAAAACACCGCTCAAAGACTATGCCAATATTCGTACCAATGGCTTGATTGCCATCAAGCTTGATGATGGCGATGACCTGCGATGGATTAAGAAGACGACTGGTGAAAACGATATCATCATCTCGACGTCCGCTGGCCAGGCGGTGCGCTTCAACGAAAAAGATGCGCGTCCTATGGGCCGTGCAGCTCGCGGAGTGCGCGGGGCGCGGCTTCGTCCAAATGATTGGGTTGTTGGTATGGATGTAGTAACTGACGCCGAGCAAACCCTCCTTGTTATTAGCGAGAAAGGTTTTGGCAAGAAGACAAAGGCAGAAAATTTCCCAAGCCACAAACGCGGAGGTGTTGGTATTAAGGCAGCGGTTGTGACCGCAAAGACTGGCCCGATCATTTCGGTTCAGACCGTTGATCCTGAGGCGACTGAGGCAATCTTAATCTCTAAGAATGGCCAGACAATTCGTTTGGGTCTGAACGACATTAAGTTGCTTGGACGTACTACTCAAGGAGTGACAATCATGCGACTTAGTGAAGGAGATAGTGTTTCGTCGATCGGTCTTATTACTGAGAAGAAGGACGAGGAAGAGTAGCATATGTCTCCCTACCTGCTTGCGGCTTTGATGGGCTGGCTTGCTTCGCAGGGCGCTAAATATGTGATAAACGCGGCGCAGAAAGGCAGTATGTCTGATCTGCGCCAGCTTTATATCTCTGGAGGAATGCCAAGCGCGCATAGCGCAACAGTGGTAGCCGTTGCCATGACGATCGGATTGCGAGATGGATTTTCGAGCGGTCTGTTTGGCTTGGCTGCGCTGTTTGCGGGGATTGTAATGTATGACGCCGTGATGGTGCGACGCTCTAGCGGTGCTCAGGGAGTAGTATTAAAGAAGCTGCTACGAGAGACAAAAAGTGCTATTCGTGCACCGAGTGTTGCGAAGGGGCATGAGCCACATGAAGTGCTTGCTGGAGTGGCTATTGGCTTGGTGGTTGGCTATGTTGTGTTTTTAGTCACAATTTAATGCAAGAAAACCCTTGACGCACATGGGTATTGTGCGGTAAGCTAAGTATCAGTCTGGTCGTGAGGAGGGCAATAAGCCTAGACGAAGCGACGAACAATTAGGTTTTCGTGGAGTCAGCGAGCAGATTTAAAAATGTTCATTAACAATTAGGTTGTGCAAATCATCGTCAGTTAATATTTATGTATAGTAAGTCAGGTATTGGATTTTCCAATACATTTTTTATGGAGAGTTTGATCCTGGCTCAGGATGAATGCTGGCGGCGTGCCTAACACATGCAAGTCGAGCGGCAGCGCGAGTAGTTTACTACTTGGCGGCGAGCGGCGGACGGCTGAGTAACGCGTGGGAACGTGCCCCAAAGTGAGGAATAACTGCCCGAAAGGGTAGCTAATGCCGCATATGGTCTTCGGATTAAAGGATTTATCCGCTTTGGGAGCGGCCCGCGTTGGATTAGGTTGTTGGTAGGGTAATGGCCTACCAAGCCGACGATCCATAGCTGGTCTGAGAGGATGATCAGCCAGACTGGAACTGAGACACGGTCCAGACTCCTACGGGAGGCAGCAGTGAGGAATCTTCCACAATGGGCGAAAGCCTGATGGAGCAACGCCGCGTGAAGGATGAAGGCCTTAGGGTTGTAAACTTCTTTTATGAGTGAAGAATATGACGGTAACTCATGAATAAGCACCGGCTAACTACGTGCCAGCAGCCGCGGTCATACGTAGGGTGCAAGCATTATCCGGAGTGACTGGGCGTAAAGAGTTGCGTAGGCGGTTAGTAAAGTGAATAGTGAAACCTGGTGGCTCAACCATACAGACTATTATTCAAACTCACTAACTCGAGAATGGTAGAGGTAACTGGAATTTCTTGTGTAGGAGTGAAATCCGTAGATATAAGAAGGAACACCAATG
>JAPUEH010000008.1 GCA_027492635.1 Candidatus Saccharimonadota bacterium | reverse complement strand
GTATACAGACGAAGACAAAATCACCGAAGATCGTCATAATCACTTGGCGCCATTTCTCAAGCCGGACTGGAACCCGGATTTTTTACATAGCGTTAATTATATCACCCATTTTTCTGTGATACGAAGAACCGTGTACGATCGAATAGGCGGCGAACGCGCCGAGTGTAACGGCGCACAGGATTGGGATTTATTCTTGCGTGTTGCGAGTGAAACTCAGAAGATTTGTCATATACCAAAGATCGTCTATAGCTGGCGTATACATGACATGTCGACAGCGAAATCAACAGAAGCAAAGCCGTATGTGGTGGCTGCGCAAAAGCGTGCGATCGAAGATAACTTGAAGGCTCTTGGCGACGATCTTTCATATGCCGAGCAGGATAAAGTACATACTGGTTATTGGAGAGTTGTCCACCCGATTTCAGATAATCCGCTTATTTCGATAGTTATCCCGACAAAAAATCAGTACAAGACGGTTAAACAGTGCATAGATTCTATCTTTGCTAAGACAACGTATGATAATTTTGAAATCATATTAGTAGATACAGGCAGCACGGACAATGATGTGCGGGAGTGGTATGATCAACTGAAACAGAATCACTTAAATATTATAATTGTTGACTGGCCGGAGCAACCGTTTAGCTATGCAAGGAGTTGCAATGAAGGCGCGCGGGTGGCCAGCGGTAGTATTCTTGTGATGCTAAACAATGACACAGAAGTACTTACGCCGGATTGGCTTGAACAGCTTGGCGGTGAAGCTCAACGGGCGAGTATTGGTGCTGTTGGTCCACTGCTGCTGTTTCCTGATGGTAAACATATCCAGCACGCAGGTGTAGGTGTCGGACTTGGGGGTGTGGCTGCAAATTCGTTTTCCAAGATGACACTAACCCAACCTGTCACTCAGACTCAGCACCTTATGATGCACACTAGGCATAATGTTACGGCCGTCACGGGTGCGTGTCTAGCAATTCGTAAAGAAGTGTTCGACCAGGTGGGTGGCTTTGATGAAGAGTTCCGTATTACTTACAATGATGTTGATCTTTGTCTCAAGTTGGTCGAAGCTGGGTATTTTAATCTTTATACACCATACGTTCGACTCACACACTATGAGTCTCTGACACTTGGATTGCCCGAAGAGGAGAGCCGAAGGGATACTACGGAATTTGAGGCTGCAAAGAAACAGTTTGTCAAAAAGTGGAAGAAGTATGTCGAGCATGACCCGAATATCAATCCAAATCTTGATAAAAGCAATGCGTTTTATGATAGAAAACAAAACACGCCACTAGCTAAACACATTCATAAATGGTAATATAACTATGCTATGAGGAAAAATAAAAGTACGCCGACTATTAATGCTGCAATAATTATTCCAGCTTATAACGAAGGCTCAGCAGTGCGTGAAACAGTAGATGCTATCCCAAGTAAATTCACACGGATTGTCTGCGTGAATGATGGTAGTAGTGATGATACGCTGGAGCAGCTGCAAAAGACGCGCGCTGAGATTATCTCACACCCAATCAATCTAGGACAAGGAGCGGCACTGCAGACTGGGATAGAGTATGCTCTGACCAACCCAAACATAAAATATTTAGTGACCTACGACGCCGACGGACAACATCGTATAGAAGATGTAAAAAGCATGCTGAAATATATTCAGGCAAATAAGGTGGATATCGTGTTAGGGTCACGTTTTTTGGGTAAAACTGAAAACATGCCCTGGGTTAAAGGTGTCATACTCAAACTGGCGGTCTGGTTTTCGAATATCACAACCGGAGTTAAGCTGACTGACACACATAACGGCCTTCGAGTGATGAATCGTCATGCTGCAGAACGAATGCAGCTGAAAATGCCAGACTTTGCTCATGCATCGGAGATTATTGACAGGATAGCCGAAGAGAAGTTGTCTTATGCGGAAGTTCCGGTAACGATAGTCTATACGGACTATTCGCGTGCTAAAGGACAGTCGATGATAAACAGCATTAATATAGTATTTGATGTATTGTTAGGCAAGGTAGTAAAGAAATGATTTTAATACAAATAATCCTGATTGCATTATTAGTGGGTGTTTTTGCAAGGCTTATGTCGGGACGAGGTAGTAGCCGAACAAACGCCTACAAGAAAGTGGCTCTGGTACTGTTTGTTGTTGCAGCCATTGTTGCGGTGTTATTTCCAAGCCTGCTGACCATTCTCGCACATGCGTTAGGTGTAGGTCGGGGGGCTGACTTGCTGCTATATGGGTTGACGGTTGTGGTAATTTTTCAGCTACTAAACGGCTATATTAAAGACAAAGAGCAACAACAGCGTTTTGTACGCTTGGCTCGTAAAGTAGCAATTATTGAAGCAACTGAGAAGTATCAACGCAAATAGCAGCACTATCCGCTTCTATTGATACCCGTTAGGATTACTTGATTGCCACTTCCATGCGCTGTCGCAGGCGTCTTGAATAGTGAGGGTTGTGTGCCACTCTAGTTCTTTGAGGGCTAGTGATGGGTCTGCATAGCATGTCGCAATATCACCATGGCGTCGACCAGCTATCTCATAAGGAATGGGCTTACCTGATGCTTTCTTGAACGCATCCACCATCGCTAGCACCGAGTGGGCGGTACCAGTGCCAATATTGTAAGCTTTATATATATTTGGATGGTCAAGGTGTTCGAGCGCGGCTAAATGTGCTTTTGCAAGGTCAACCACATGGATATAGTCGCGCATTCCTGTACCATCTGGCGTGTCATAGTTATCACCAAAAACTGTTAATTTTTCAAGTTTACCAGAGGCAACCTGTGCAATATACGGTAGTAGATTATTAGGTAGACCGTTTGGATCTTCACCGATAGTACCGCTCTCGTGTGCGCCGATAGGATTGAAGTAGCGGAGTGATGTGATATTCCAATCTTCGTTCGTGGCGCTGATATCTTCGAGGATTTGCTCTATCATGAGCTTTGTTTGACCATAAGGATTAGTTGCACTGCGCGAAGCCGACTCTTTGACAGGCAGTGTTTCAGGGTCACCATAGACTGTGGCACTAGAACTAAACACCAGTTTTTTAACATCAAATTGTTTCATGACCTCAAGAAGACACAGAGTAGACTCGAGGTTATTTTGGTAATAATGAAGCGCCCTTGCGGATGATTCACCAACTGCCTTTAGACCAGCAAAATGAATAACCGCGTCAAAATCATGGCTATAAAAAATAGAACGAAGCGCCTCGCTGTCGCGCAAATCAATTTCATGGAATTCTACGGTTTTATTTGTCAGCTTTTCGACACGATAGAGAGACTCGTGACTACTATTAGATAGATTATCAATCGCTACAACTGCATGATTTTTCTCGAGCAGCTGGACTATTGTATGAGAGCCTATGTACCCAGCTCCGCCAGTGACTAGAATATTCATAGTATTATATCGGCCCCATAAGGTACTCGCCGTAGCCAGATTTTTTGAGTGGCTCGGCTAGCTCTGCGAGCTGTTCATCTGAAATATAACCTTCTTCGTGAGCAATCTTCTCTGGACTGCCAATGATTTGACCAGTGCGTTTTTGGAGCACTTTGACGTAGTCACTAGCGTCTACCATACTGTCGATAGTGCCAGTGTCGAGCCAAACATCACCATCGTCGAGCGTCGTGACTTTGAGTTTGCCTCGGCGGAGGTATTCGTCGTTGACAGCAGTAATTTCGAGTTCACCACGCTCGCTTGGCCGTACGTTTTTGGCAATTTCTACCACGTCATTGTCGTAGAAGTAGAGGCCAATGATTGCATAATTTGATTTTGGCTGAGAGGGTTTTTCTTCGACGGAGATTGCTTTGTTGTTTTCGTCAAACTCTACCACGCCGTAACGTTCTGGATCTGACACGCGGTAGGCAAATACGCGACCGCCATCTGGGTCGACGCATTTTTTGAGTGATTCGCTGAGGCGATGGCCGTGAAAAATATTGTCACCGAGCACTAGTGCAACTTTATCATCGCCAATAAACTCTTCGCCGATGATAAATGCCTGCGCCAGGCCATCAGGACTGGGCTGTGCTGCGTATTCTAGACTGACGCCCCACTGCGAACCATCACCGAGCAGATTTTGAAATGCCGCTTGGTCGTGCGGAGTGGTGATGATAAGAATATCTTTAATGCCGGCTTCCATGAGCGTGGTAAGCGGATAATACACCATCGGCTTATCATAGATTGGCATAAGCTGCTTCGAAATACCTTTTGTAATAGGCCACAAACGTGTGCCGGACCCACCTGCAAGAATAATTCCCTTCATAAAACTCCTTCTATTTCTCCAAATACTCGGTTAAGGCGGCTTTCCATTCGCGAGGAGCGAAGCCGGTAGCCTTTATTTTCTCAAGACTCAAGGTACTTTGCAAGGGGCGCGGCGCAATGTCGTCTTTGCCTTCGTAGTATTCTCCTGTAGTGACGGGCGTCACGTCTTCGTGCGATTTGCCGCTAAGGCTGTAGACTTCGCTGGCAATATCGGCCCAGCTGGCTGATTCACCATCATTGCTGATGTTATAGGTGCCAAATGGTGCATTTGTATCAAGGAGGTGTTTGATACCTGCGGCTAAATCTTCAGTAAAGGTGAGTCGGCCAATTTGATCACTTACGACGCTTGGTTTGACGCCTTTTTCTGCGAGATTTGCCATTGTGCGCACGAAGTTGTTGCCGTCACCTATCACCCAGCTGGTGCGAGCAATGTAGTGGCGAGGGGCTGTGCTTGCGGCAATGTCACCTGCGGCTTTGGATTGGCCGTACACGCTAAGTGGTGCGAAATCTTCGTCCTCTGTGTGAATTTCTTTGCGACCATCAAATACATAGTCGCTTGAGATGTGCACGAGGGCGATGTTGTTTTGTGCGGCGATTTTGGCAAGATTTGCAACTGCCGTAGCATTAGCTTTCCAGGCATCGCGGCGGCCATCTTCTGTCTCTGCGGCATCGACTGCGGTATACGCTGCTGCGTTGAGAATGACACCGTAGTCTCGCCAGCGACGAGCGGTAGATACTTCGGGCGATGAAATATCGAGCGAGTCGCGATCAGCACACTCGGCATCCGGGTAGAGCGCCTGAAACGCTCGACCGAGCTGGCCGTTTGCTCCGATGATAAGGGTCTTTTTGGGTGTGATGGCTACAGCTTCAGCTAGGCTCGGGTGATTCTTATCTTTTTCCGAGATTTCACATTCGTCAAGTGGAATCGGCCAATCGATGCCAATAGATTCATCGAACATGCTGACAAAAGAGTATTGCGCATCTGGCGACCAGTGGTCGTTGACGAGATAACTATAGACGGTATTGTCTTCGAGCGTCTGATAGCCATTTGCAACGCCTCTTGGCACAAAGATAGATTTCGATGGATCCATTTCAACGGTAAAGTGTTCTCCGTACGTTGGACTACCTTCGCGGATATCTACCCAGAAGCCAAAGATACGTCCAGCGCCGAGCGACACATACTTATCCCACGGCTCGGCATGGATGCCGCGTGCAACGCCACGTTTGTCGTTGAAAGAGAAGTTGTTTTGGATTGGGTCAAAGTCGGGGAGACCGAGCGCGGTCATCTTTTCTTTTTGCCAATTTTCCTTGAACCAGCCACGATTGTCACCGTGAACAGGCAGGTCATAGACGACTAAGCCTTCGATAGCCGTTTGGTATGATTTGAGTTCTTTGCTAAATTCGATTTCTGAAGCCACTGACAATATTCCTCCTCTAGTATCTATTATACGTTTCTTGAGCGAGAAAATCGACCAGTATAGATGCATCTTCATAGATGGTATGCTTGGCTGGTACGTCTTGTCGGATAAAGTCTTGTAGTTGATCAGCCGGCAACCATACGGCTTCGGTATGTTCGTTGCTGAGAACAGGCTCCTCGTCAGTACGAAGCAGGTAGAAATTGCGGAAGTAAAAGAGCTCATCGGTTGGCGTGAATTTTTTGATGAAGATGAAGTCATCTGGAGAGGTCTCGATGCCGAGCTCTTCGCGAGTTTCGCGCACAAGGGCTTGTTCGTACGATTCACCTTTCATCATATGACCCGCTGCGCTATGGTCGAGTGAGCCAGGAAAGATTTTCTTCTCGGATGAACGTCGCGGTAGGTAAATATCGCCGTTTGGTCGCTGCAAAAATAACTCAATGACGCGTAGATAGCGTCCTGGTGTCTCACGCAAAATCATCATGTCTCTGCGATGAATCGTGCCGATTACTTCATCTTGATTGTTGACAATATCAAGTAGCTCCTGCTCTTCGTGCTCAAACATTCAAAGTATTTCTTTCGATGAATGTACCGACGAGCCAGCCAGGATGGGCGAGTGTGTTTTGTTTAAAATCTCCGATAGAATAACTCATATCAGTTGTCAGACTTCTTTCCTAAACACTGTTGTGTCACGAATTACAGCCCCTTGTTTGAGATAAAACGCATGCGCATCTTCTCGAGATGAGCGAGAGGTGAAATGGAGATCGGCATCTTTTTCGCTGCACCATATAAGCATCTCATCCCACAGTGCCTGGCCGACGCCTCTCATGCCAGAATTTTTATCACTCACAAAATCTTCTAGCCAAGCTTTTTTGCCTGCACCTGAGCCAAGAATGATACTGAGCGTGGCGGCGCCAATGATTTTTTCTGGTGTACGCGCTACAAGCTGCTCATGATGAGGTGACTCGATGATTGTGCGTAGTAATTCTTCGGGTATTGGCTCGTTGGAAAAGCTTTTTGAAAGCTGGGGCATAAGTTGGCCAATCCCTGCTGCATCTTCGGGTGAGTAGGTTGTGAGGCGTTCGACGTGAAATTCTGACATATACTTACTGCCCTTGTTCGGCGTATTTGGCTTCTACCTTAGCTTTCTCGGCTTGCCACCACTCCTCGTTGTCGGTGTACCACTGGATGGTCTGTTTGAGGCCGTTTTCCATGCCATTTTGATCGGTGTATTGTGGTTGCCAGCCAAGTTCACGGCGAAGCTTAGATGAATCCATGGCGTAGCGCATGTCGTGGCCAGGGCGGTCGTTAACATGCTCGTACCAATCGTGGCCTTTGCCCATCAGTTCGCAGATCATTTCTATAACAGCTTTGTTATTGACATGGTCGTTGTCTGCGCCAATGATGTAGGTATCACCGAGTTTGCCTTGCTCAAGGATCAAATGTACGGCAGAATTATGGTCATCGACATGAATCCAGTCGCGGACTTGTTCGCCGGTACCGTAGAGCTTTGGCTTGATGTCGCTGAGGATGTTGGTAATTTGGCGTGGAATAAATTTCTCGATGTGTTGGTAGGGACCGTAGTTGTTGCTACAGTTGCTGATTGTGGCTTTGATGCCAAAGCTGCGAATCCAGGCACGAACGAGATGGTCAGAGCTTGCTTTGCTGGCTGAGTAAGGACTCGATGGTTCGTACGGTGTGGTTTCAGTGAAACGATTTGGATCATCGAGTTCCAGATCGCCGAAGACCTCATCTGTGCTGATATGGTGTAAGCGCTTGTCATGCTTGCGGACAGCCTCAAGGAGGTGATAGGTGCCGAGGATATTATTTTCGATAAACGGCCACGGATCATTGAGTGAATTATCATTGTGTGTATCGGCAGCAAAGTGGACGACGATATCATTTTCGCTGACGAGTTTGTCGATCAATGCCTGATCGTTGAGGTCGCCAGTGACAAAATTGATTTTCTCAAGTATCGAGGCGAGATTATCCGGATTGCCGGCGTAGGTAAGCTTGTCGATGACGGTTACTTCGTATTCGGGCTTGTGCTTGAGAGTGTAATGTACAAAGTTCGCCCCAATAAACCCTGCACCACCTGTAACTAACATCTTTGTCATGCCACTAGTATACGTTGTATATATGACACATGTCTATTGTAGAAAAGGTAAACGGATATTTGTATAAATGTTACAACAGTTTATCTTGTAGTGTTTTTATGCCCGCAACGATATCTTGATCATGGAGCTGATCAAGTGGTACATCTGCAAGATGATATATGGCAATGTCTGCAACATCATCGTGCGGCTCAGGCGTCTCTACTAGAAGACGCGACCAGTAGAGGCTCGAGAGGACAGGTAGACCCTCTTCTCTGTATGAATATGTCCCCGTCTCGCTTATAAGATATTGGGGTGATGTATAATCGCCCTTTTTGAGTCCTAGCTCTTCTTCTAGCTCACGTTCTATGGCATGTTCCAGAGATTCTGCACCATCAACAAATCCACCAAATGCATCGAGCATACCTTTTCGTGGCTCAATGCCACGCACGGAGAGTAGCACATTGTTCTCTTCTGTGACAAAAAATATGCCCACAGTAGGTGATGAATTCGCAAAGATAACATGCCCTTTGGTGCATTTATATATATGATTTTCTACGTTGGCAAGTGAGGATCCGCAGCGGCGGCAAAAATTCATTTCCATAGATATAGTATAGCAGCCTCGCAGCTGTGACTATCAGCTCATAATTACTGACTTGTTAATGATATACTAAAGAAACAAACACCTAAGGTTGGAGATATGCATGAAAGTAGTAATCGTTAGTGGATTTTTCAATCCCCTACACGGAGGACACCTGGATATGATTGAAGCCGCGGCTAAGCTCGGTGATCGTTTGATTGTGATTGTAAATAATGATAAGCAGCAGGTTGAGAAAAAAGGCAAAGTGATCTTGCAAGAGACAAATCGTGCACGATTACTGCGAGCATTGCGTGTCGTCGACGAAGTATTTATTTCGATAGACGACGACATGACAGTTATTAAATCTCTCGATTTTCTTGCGAGCCAGTACCCAGATGACGAACTGGTATTTGCCAATGGTGGTGATAGGGATTCAGCAAAAGTAGTTCCTGAGACAGAGGTGTGTGATAAAAATAATATTGAAATGTTGTTTGGGGTGGGTGGTAGAAGCAAAACAGACTCCTCAACTCGTATAAATCAAGCGTTGGGACACGCAAAATAGTATGTGTGGTATTGTTGGGTATATAGGCAAAAACCAAGCACAGTCAATTTTGATTGGCGGCTTGAAGCGACTTGAGTATCGTGGCTACGACTCTGCGGGTGTTGTGACACTTGATGGTAGCGAAGCAACACTGCTGCGGGCAAAAGGTAAAGTAATGGGACTCGAAACCCTGGCTACTGAGCAATCCAAGAACGATACGGTTGGCATCGGTCACACTCGATGGGCGACGCATGGCGAACCAGCCGAGCGCAATGCACATCCGCACCAAAGTGGTGATATCTATCTTGTTCACAACGGTATTATAGAGAATTACAAAGCGCTCAAGGCGGAACTTGTGGACCATGAGTTTGCGAGCGATACTGATAGTGAGGTCCTTGCTGCACTCATCAACTCTTTTTACGATGACTCGACCAAGCTAGAGCAGGCGGTAATTCAGGCGTTGCAGTTGGTTGAAGGCACCTATGGTATCGCAGTAGTGTCACGACGCGAGCCCGATCAAATTGTGGTGGCACGAAAAGGTAGCCCGCTCATTATTGGGCTTGGCGAAGATGAAGTGGTGATTGCTAGCGACGCATCGGCGTTGATTGGACATACAAGCAATGCAATTTATCTCAATGATGGTGAAATGGCGGTATGTACTCGTGGCAATGTAGCGCTCAAAAACCTTGATGCACAGCCGCTCACAGCTAAAGTAGAAGAGATCGAAGCGGATATGTCGGCTATCCAAAAGCAAGGCTATGAGCACTTCTTGCTCAAAGAGATTATGGAACAGCCAGCGACGCTTCGCTCAACCCTGAATGGCCGCGTAGTACCAGAAGAGCACCGTGCTCATCTGGGTGGTCTGAATATGACAGACGATGAGCTGCGTGATATTGAACACGTGATTATTATTGGTTGCGGCACGGCATATTACGCGGGACTTCTTGCCTCGTATTATCTTGAGCAACTTGTCGACGGTCTTACGGTTGATGTCGAGATTGCTTCCGAGCTGCGCTACCGTTCGTTTCATGTACCAAAGAACTCTGTGGCGTTGGTGGTGAGCCAGTCCGGTGAAACAGCGGATACGTTGGCGTGTCTCCGCGAAGTGAAGCGACGCGGTGCGCGCACCCTAGGTGTTATTAACGCAGTAGGTTCGACAATTGCTCGTGAAGTAGATGGTGGTGTCTACGTGCACGCTGGTCCTGAGATATCTGTTGCAAGTACCAAAGCATTTACAAGCCAAGTAGCGGCTATGACTATCTTTGCGCTGCAACTTGCCGAGGCCAAAGGCGCAAGCGTGCAGGATTTGGATAAATATGTATCAGAGCTGGCGCAACTACCCGAAGAGATCGAACGTATACTCGGTGTATTGCCGAGCGAAGTCGAGCAAGTGGCCAACAAATACGCTCAGTACGAACATGCACTCTATCTAGGACGCGATACACTCTATCCAGCAGCACTAGAAGGTGCCCTCAAGCTCAAAGAGATTAGTTATATACAAGCAGAAGGATATGCGGGAGGTGAACTCAAGCATGGTCCGCTTGCATTGGTGGATGACCGATTCTTTGAAGTGATGCTTCTGCAAGACAACTGGTTGTTTGATAAAAGCATTAGCAACCTCGCAGAGGTAAACGCACGTGGTGGGCACGTGCTAGTAATTACAAATAGTAGTAAGCAGATTGATGCCGAAACAATTATTCGCGTTGAAACTACGCTTGATATGCTGGCACCGATAGTGCTCAATGTTGTGCAGCAGCTGTTTGCCTACTATGCGTCGGTAGCTCGTGGCAATGAAATTGACCAGCCTCGCAACCTTGCCAAGAGTGTAACCGTAGAATAGCTACTGCTTGCCGTATTGCCCGGCAACAATACGGCGAAGTTTGTCGATAAACATTTGCCGCTCAAAGCGCTTTGCTTTTCGCGCCAGCGTGGAGGGCAAAAACGTCATCTTGTCGGCTTTTTCGATTGCTCGCACCACTTCATCGACAGATTGCGTGTCAAACATTACGCCGCTTACACCGTCTTGCACAATGTCACGTGTACCGGCTGCCGAATAGCCAATCACGGGTGCGCCTGCGGCAAGTGCTTCTACGGCCACAATGCCAAAATCTTCATCACTCGGAAATACAAAGCCCTTGGCTGCATTGAGCGCTTTCTCTACTTCGGCGTCGGATGCGTCTCCAAATCTATCTGTGTAAAATTCTATAGTTGGTCCGGCGAGCTTGACGAGTGTATCGTGAAGCGGGCCGTTGCCAAATACTTTGAGCGGCACACCGAGTTTCGTACACGCTTCGACCGCCAAGTCGAATCGTTTGTTTGGAAGTTGCCTCCCAAGTGTCACATAATACTCACCTCGCTCACGGGCTGGTGAAAATCGTTTGATGTCAACAGGAGGGTGTAGTATAGTACTGGATTTGCCGTAGTATTTTTTGATACGTTCGGCTGTTTCGCTAGAATTGGCCACAAAAAGATCGACGTTTTGCGCGGCTTCGAGGTCAAGTTTGCGCTGATGCGGAATCATGATCGGCATGAGGGGTCTAATAAAGGGATTGAGTTTGCCGTAGCCAGGATCTTTGCGATAGAGGTCATAGTGACTCCAGTAGTAGCGAGGCGGCGTATGGCAATAGTTTATAATGATCTGATCTGATCTGGTTTTTGTGACTTGATGGCCATGAAGGTAGCTACTCGTGAGAATGATGTCGAATTCAGACAAATCGAGACTGCGCATCGCATCTACGGCGAGTGTTGGAAACAACTTATGGTATTTACGCAGCTTGGACGGGATTTTTTGCAGCCGAGAAGGGCGAACGTCGAGCCTGTGAAACTCGGGCAGCTTGTCTTTGTTGTAGATCGCAGTGTAGATCGGTGCGCTGGGAAATGCGTCGTGCATAGCCAGGACGACCTGTTCCGCACCGCCCATAGTGGCAAGGAAATCGCAGACGATTGCTATATTTGGCGTATGTTTGGGCATTTATTTTGCGCCTCTTCGAAACAAAACGACACCAACAGTTTTGATGAGTATTTTGATGTCGAGCCAAAATGACCAGTTTTGTGCATAAAAAAGCTCTAATTCGATACGCTCCTCGAAACTTAAGTTGCTACGGCCGCTCACTTGCCACAGGCCAGTTACGCCAGATTTTACACTATGGAGTAGTGCAGTGCGGCTGCGAGAAAATTTGGCTTCTTGTGGCAGGATGGGTCGTGGTCCAACAAGACTGAGGTCGCCACGGAGTACGTTAAAAAGTTGTGGTAGTTCGTCGAGAGAGGTTTTGCGGAGGAAATTGCCAAAGCGGGTGATACGCGGATCATGGACTACTTTGCGATTCTGTTCGTACTCATGCGCCAAGTCTTCGCGACCCATCTCGCGAAATTCTTCGGCAGCGTCTTTTTTGCCATATTTGCTGCTCATGCTGCGGAATTTAATGAGGCGTACTGGCTTGGAAAATTGACTGAGACGTTTGCTGATATAGAAGATTGGACCGGGGTTGAAGGTCTTTTGACAGATAATGAGTAGCAGAAAAATTGGTGAGAGTAGTATGAGTAGCATGAGCGAGGCAATTGTGTCAAAAATAACTTTAGCAACAGCCCCCCAGCCTATTAGTGGTGTCTGGCTGACGGAGATCATTGGATAGCCAAGGAATACATCAACAGTGTTTTTGCCTGTGTAAAATTCTGGCTGTCCGGGTATGAAGTTGTAGCTGATATGGCGGGTTTGTGCTGCGGACAGGATGGCCTGGTTGCGATCTTCACTTTCATACATGTCTGTTTGGATGATGGTGGTGATACGGTTGGAGTCTATAAACTTGAGAGCGGATTCTACTTGTGGATAGTGGAGTATATTGAGCTCGGGGGGTACGAGCTTTTTGGGGCCGGCGATGGCAACAACCTCGTAGCCGCTTTGCTTTGTATTGGCAAGATTAAGCGCAAGATCCGTCAGTGCTGTGCCAGAGCCGATGAGCAGCACTCGACTAGTTCCGAAGCCATAGCGGAATAATGTAGAGCGTAGCCAGCGTAAAAATTCACGCTCAGCCAAGATGAGAAGGAACGATGTGATGAGTGCATAAAGTGCAACGAGGCGGGCCGGCAAGATAACGTCACCCGAGACGAATTCCCAGCCAAGAATAAGAAGTATGCCAATAAATGAACCTGCAGCAATTCTACCCCATTCGCTGAGGCGTCGATTGTAGACAGAGGGTTTGTAGAGTCCGAGTAGCCCAAATGTTGCAAGCCAAAACGGTATGATTGCAAGGAGTTGCACGAAATATTCAACGGCGCCAACATCCGATACGAGCGGACGGTTGTCAAGCTGGACACGCAGTATATACGCAAGAGTGAGCGCGGCAATAAGCACCAGAGTGTCAACAAGGAGCAGAAAAAGGCTGTAATACTGAGAGTTTCTTCCTAGCATGTGCTCATATTGTATCACTTCTGGCGTATACTAGATACTATGTGGCATCGACTTGACCAATGTATTGTATGGCTGCTCGCTGTTGTGTTTGTCGGTGTGGCGCTTCATACGCCACTTACTGTGTTTATAGAAACACAGTGGCCGCATCTTGAGTTGGTTGCAAAGGCCTGGAAAGAGTTGTTAATTGGCGTGATCGCTATCATGCTGATTTTGAGTATGGGGCGGCGTGGGTTGCTCGGTGTCCTGCTGCGCGATAAGTTTGTCATTTTGACTGCGTGCATTGCGTCGCTTCATGTGATACTTGTCGTGTTGTTTGATAACTCGTATGTCAGTGAGGCGGCAGGATTATTGATCGATCTCAGGTACTATTTATTTTTTGTTGAGCTGTATGTGGCTGCGCGATATCTTCATGGTGTACGTTCTGTTGTATTGGGGGCTGCAGCTGTTGGGGTTGGGATTGTCATACTGTTTGGCGTATTACAGGTGTCCGTGTTGCCAAAAGATATCTTGAGTCATATTGGTTATTCTGATGCTACGATTAAGCCTTATCTTACGGTTGACCTCAATCATGATTATGTGCGTATCAACAGTACGCTTCGCGGACCAAATCCCGTCGGGGCATTTGCCGTGCTAGTGTTTGGGGTGCTTGCCGCGTGGTTTGTGCGTCGCAAGGATACTTTGTCGGGCTGGCAGGATAGTGGTGTACTTGTGATGATTGCGGCAGGAGCGGTGACGATACTTATAGCCAGCTACTCACGCAGCGCGTGGCTTGCTGCTGCCGTCGTCGTCACGCTGACGGTCTGCCTGCTGGCGAAAAATTATTTAGTACACGTAGGTATTGCTGGATTGCTTGCCGCTTTTATCATAATAGGCGGCTTGTTTGCTTTCAAAGATAATCCGATTGTTTCAAATGTATTTTTCCACAACAATCCCGAAAGCACAAGCTTGGCGAAATCTGATGATGGGCATGCAGAGTCACTACAACATGGCGTGATGGCAGCCACCACAGCGCCTGGCGGCCATGGTGTTGGTAGTACGGGATCAGCATCACTTTTTGGTGATAGTCCTGTGATTATCGAAAGCCAGTATTTATTTATGGCGCATGAATCGGGTTGGTTGGGTCTTGGGGTGCAGCTGTGGCTGTTTGGTATGATATTGGTTTATCTATGGAGGGCGCGGCTAGATTGGTTGGCGCTTGGCATTTGTTTCTCTGGCATTGGTCTGGCAACGATTGGATTGTTATTGCCTGTGTGGGCCGACGATACAATAAGTCTTTATTGGTGGGGGCTTGCTGGACTTGCGCTTGGCTCATCTGCTATCATCAAGGCAAATGACGACAAACCAAACTCAGGCAAGGGCTACAAAAAAGCAAAAAGAACTGCTTAATTTTATTGATGGGTTTATAAAGGGCAATGGCTATGGGCCAAGTTATCGTGAGATTATGCGTGCACTAGAATATAAGTCCGTTTCTACAGTGGCAGCTCATATCAATGGCCTTATTGTGAAAGGGTATCTGAAAAAGACAGATGACTCCGCCCGCTCACTTGCGGTAGTACACGTGCCTCGTAATCAACCAACAAAAGAAGAGTGGTTCGCGGAGGAACTACGCAAAAAGCGAAAAACACTTGCACTAAGTACGGATC
Organism: Candidatus Saccharimonadota bacterium; assembly: GCA_027492635.1. Taxonomy (GTDB): domain Bacteria; phylum Patescibacteriota; class Saccharimonadia; order Saccharimonadales; family Saccharimonadaceae; genus Mycosynbacter. The sequence continues at coordinate 2,297 of JAPUEH010000008.1, read as the reverse complement.
CACAGGATCGAAACAGCGTAAATGCAATAGATCAAGTCGCGAAACTGTTTGACATTGTGTTGTAATTTACTTCAAAAACAATCCATAAACTGATATCATAAGCATAACTATTATGGATCCAAACACACCCCTTCAACCACAGCCGCAAACTCCGCCGCCATCGCCGACGCCCGGCTCTAGTGCCGGATATCCGCAGCAGCAATACCCACCATATCCTACGACACCTCAACAACCTATTCAGCAGGGATCGCCGCTACCATCACCACAGAGTTACCCGCAAGCTCAGCAGTCTGGCACATGGTCTGGACAGCAGTCCGGAGGCGCTAGTTATCCTCCTCAGTCACCACAGCTACAGGACATGGCTCAAACACCTCCTCCTCGCCCCAAGATATACGGACAAACTCCTCTTCCTATACGGATACTTGATTGGCTAAAGACTCGGTGGTATGTGCCGATTGGCACCATTTTGGCTCTCGTTGTGATTGGGAATATTGCATGGCAAGTACTCTATCCTATCAATGCATTGCCTCCAGGTCTGGTTGTGGATGGCGTGAATATGGGGGGTGTGGACCGCGAAAAAGCAGTTACGCAGCTCAATACCGCATACAGTAAACTCAAGGTAAAGTTGTTTTTTGGTGATGCAACTGTACCGTACAAAACGCCAGAGGCAAAAGAGCTTGGTATAGAAGTTGATAACAGTGCGCGGCTTGAAAGTGCCTCGTACCCTTATGGTCTTAGGTTTGTACCGACATCATATTGGTGGGCAAAAAACCTCACAAGTGTAGGTGAGCCGATTTATAATTATGACAAGACAGCGCTTGATGTATATGCACTCAAAAATCTTGGTGAAGATTGTGTAATCGCTCCAAAAAATGCTTCGCTCAAACTTGATGATAATCGTTTTGCCGTCGTGCCAGCAGAGGCAGGCGGTAAATGTAATATGACAGAGTTTAAAGACGCAGTAGGTAAGACGACATATGCATCGGGCTTTTCTGTCAAGACGGGTATCAAAAAAATAGACGCACCGCTAACGGATGATATTGCCAAGCAGCTTGGTGATGAGCTTAATAATAATTTGGACAAAGACTTACCTCTGCAGGCTGGGGGCGAAACGCGTAGTGTCAAGTCTTCGGTCGTAAAAGGATGGCTGTCTTTTAAGCCATTTATTCCAGAAGACAAGAATGATGGTGCGCCACTACCACCGCCTCGTCTTCTTTATGTTATCGAGTCGGATCGAGTACGCCGCTATCTGGAGTCAAGCGGTATTGCCGAAAAGGTAGAAGACAAACCGGGTGTCACCAAGGTCTCAACAACAGACTTCACCGAGACGTCGCGTACCAATGGTACGCCTGGAGTGCTTATTGATATCACCAAGACAGTGGCAAGTATTGACCCGTTTGTTAATGCACGGACGGGAAGTGCAAAAGTTATCGTTGGGCAAGTTCCTCCTACAACCCAGTTTACCCGCAAATATACTCCGACCGATGCAGGCTACCGTTCTCTTATCGAGCAGTTTGCCCAAGATAATGCTGGTAAAATAGGTATCGTACTAAAAGAGTTATCCGGTAAAAAACCATGGTATAGTGGCGCGGTTAATGAAAATATGCAACTGCCTGCTGCTGGTATTGAGGGTATTTACCTTGCGTATGCAGCACAAAAAGGTATTGAAGACGGTAGTATTCAGCCGACCGACAGAGTGTACGGTAACTTGTCAGTTCAAGACTGTATGCGTGTAGCAATTACCGACCAAGACGGTGACTGTATTGCGGCACTTCTCGGTAAAATGGGTAATGCCAAAGTACATGCGCGTATGGCAGAGGCGGGTCTCAACTCAACGAAATTTGACGGTGCTGTAACAGTGACTACCGCAAACGACATGGCAACATTTATGCATAAACTCGCCCGTAGTGAATTACCAATTACGTCCAAAAGCCTGCTTGAGTCACCGTTGACGGATATTTCGTTGCGTAGTGGTATGAAATCGGCAATTCTTGGTGGCGGTAAAGTGGCTGGCGGTGCATCAGAAAAAAGCTATAACGAAGTAGCCGTAGGTACAAAGAATGGCCAGTTTGTTCTTAGCTTTATCTCCGAGGGGTCGGACGGAGCCAAGACTGCTGCAAAACTGGTGAAAGCTGTTGAGACACTACGCCAGCAAAAGCAAGACCTCAAGAATTAACTTGACTAATACCTGGTTTTTTGACTATAATAGCCCTTGTACTATTCCTGCGTAGCTCAGTGGTAGAGCGGTTGGCTGTTAACCAATAGGTCACTGGTTCGAGCCCAGTCGCAGGAGCCAA